>NZ_CAJYVU010000001.1 GCF_913778135.1 uncultured Sphingomonas sp.
TGGCAGCCTGCTTCAGGCTGGCCGGGAACGGTGCGGTCTCGTGGCGCGGCAGCTTGACCGCGTCCTTGACGAACAGCCAGCCACCCTTCGAGCCGGGCACCGAGCCCTTGACGAAGATCAGGCCGCGCTCGACGTCGGTGCCGACGATCTCGAGGTTCTGCTGCGTGCGGTTCTTGTCGCCCATGTGGCCGGCCATCTTCTTGTTCTTGAAGACGCGACCCGGATCCTGACGGTTACCCGTCGAACCGTGCGAGCGGTGGCTGACCGACACGCCGTGCGTGGCGCGCAGACCGCCGAAGTTCCAGCGCTTCATCGCGCCGGCGAAACCCTTACCCTGCGTACGACCCTGGATGTCGACGTACTGGCCGGCGACATAGTGATCGGCCGATAGCTCGGCGCCGACGTCGAGGAGGTTGTCCTCGGTCACGCGGAACTCGGCAACGACCGCCTTCGGCTCGACCTCGGCCTTGCCGAAGTGGCCGCGCTGCGGCTTGGCGACGTTCTTTGCCTTGGCACTGCCTGCGCCAAGCTGGACGGCGGTATAGCCGTCACGATCCATCTCGCGACGGGCGATGACCTGCAAGCCTTCGAGTTGCAGGACGGTGACGGGCACGTGCCGGCCATCATCCTGGAACAGGCGCGTCATGCCCATTTTCTTCGCGATCACGCCAGTGCGCATGATCTTGTGCTCCTAGACAGAGGCACCCGCGGGCCCATCCCGAAGGTGCTTGTGCCGCCCTCTCTCGAGGACGACGGGTCAGCCCGGATAAGCGAAGCGTGCCCCCGTCCCGGGCTGGTCGCTCCTTTGCAGGAACGTGACGGGAGACGCTGTCCCGGAGGCGTTGCCGCCGGCGGTATCTCAACGTTGTGGCGAACCCAGCCAGAGCGGGGTTGTCACGGTCGCGATCGTGCAAGACGAAAACGACAAACCCGCGGGACTCACCAAGCTGGCGTCAACCGCGGGAGCCGGCGCATTAGGCCAGCTTGATCTCGACGTCAACACCGGCCGCGAGGTCGAGCTTCATGAGCGCATCGACGGTCTGCGGGGTCGGCTGCACGATGTCGAGCATACGCTTGTAGGTGCGCACCTCGAACTGCTCGCGGCTCTTCTTGTCGATGTGCGGGCCGCGGTTGACGGTGAACTTCTCGATGCGGGTCGGAAGCGGGATCGGGCCACGGATCAGCGCACCGGTGCGGCGCGCAGTGTCGGCGATGTCGCCGGTCGCCTGGTCGAGCACGCGGTGATCGAATGCCTTCAGGCGGATGCGGATGTTGGTGTCCATGTTCCCTACCGATGCGAAAGAGCGGGCCGCGGCAAGCGGCTCTTGCTGGTTTGATACGCTTGCTACTGAACACGATCACGTCGGACGAAGCCGCGGCGTGAGGGTGTCCCTACTTAAAAGCGAACGGCCCGCACCGTTGCCGGTGCGGGCCGCTTGCTGGTGGCCGGTGGTAGAACCACCAGCCTCCGTAAGGCTGGCGCCTATATTACTTGTCGATCGAGCTGACAACCCCTGCGCCGACGGTACGACCGCCCTCGCGGATGGTGAAGCGCTGGCCGACGTCCATCGCGATCGGCGCGATCAGCTTGATGCCCAGCGCGACGTTGTCGCCCGGCATCACCATCTCGGTGCCCTCGGGCAGCTCGACAGTGCCGGTCACGTCGGTCGTGCGGAAGTAGAACTGCGGACGATAGTTGGCGAAGAACGGCGTGTGCCGGCCACCCTCGTCCTTCGACAGCACGTACACTTCCGACGCGAAGTCGGTGTGCGGCTTGATCGAGCCCGGCTTGCACAGCACCTGGCCGCGCTCCACCTCGTCACGCGCCACGCCGCGGATCAGCGCACCGACGTTGTCGCCGGCCTGGCCCTGATCAAGCAGCTTGCGGAACATCTCGACGCCCGTGACGGTCGTCTTGCGGACGGTCGGGTGAATACCGACAATCTCGACTTCCTCGCCGACCTTCACCACGCCGGTCTCGACGCGGCCGGTCACGACGGTGCCGCGACCCGAGATCGAGAACACGTCCTCGATCGGCATCATGAACGGCTTGTCGAGCGGACGCTCGGGCTGCGGGATGTACTCGTCGACGTTCTTCATCAGCTCCATCACCGCATCGGTGCCGAGCTTCTGGTCCGAACCCGACAGCGCGCAGGTCGCCGAACCCTTGATGATCGGAATGTCGTCGCCCGGGAACTCGTACGAGCTCAGCAGCTCGCGAATTTCCAGCTCGACGAGCTCGAGGATTTCCTCGTCGTCGACCAAGTCGACCTTGTTCATGAACACGACCATCGCCGGCACGCCGACCTGGCGCGCGAGCAGGATGTGCTCGCGGGTCTGCGGCATCGGGCCGTCAGTCGCCGACACGACCAGGATCGCGCCGTCCATCTGGGCGGCACCGGTGATCATGTTCTTCACGTAGTCAGCGTGACCCGGGCAGTCGACGTGCGCGTAGTGGCGGTTCGCCGTCTCGTACTCGACGTGCGCGGTCGAGATCGTGATGCCGCGCTCGCGCTCTTCCGGAGCCTTGTCGATGTTCGCGAAGTCAACCGCTGCGTTACCCGCAACGTTCTCCGCCAGCACTTTCGTGATCGCCGCCGTCAGCGAGGTCTTGCCGTGGTCGACGTGACCGATGGTGCCGATGTTCAGGTGCGGCTTGGTCCGCTCAAACTTAGCCTTAGCCATTGTTTCCCTACCTTCTTGGATGTCACTGGAGCCGCACGCAGGACCCGCGGTGAAGGCGGCCCCATAGCGGCTGAATTCGTGTTGCGCAAACCCCTTGGCCGGGATGGTCCCAGTCGCGGGGCGACGCGGAAGTGAATTCCGCATCGTTGATCCTCGGGCGGGCCCGAGGTCGCCCGGCCTGCAGTGTCTCGGGAGCAGGTTGCCCTGCTCCCGTGCACCTTAGGCGAGCTTGGCCTTCACCTCGTCGGCGACGTTCTGCGGCACTTCGTCATAGTGCGAGAACTGCATCGAGTAGCTGGCGCGGCCCTGCGTGAACGAGCGTAGCGCGTTCACGTAGCCGAACATGTTCGCCAGCGGGACCATCGCCTCGACCGTCTGCGCGTTGCCGCGCGTGTCGGTGCCCTGGATCTGGCCACGACGGCTGTTCATGTCGCCGATCACGTCGCCGAGGTAATCCTCGGGCGTCACGACCTCGACACGCATCACCGGCTCGAGCAGCGTGATGCCGGCCTTCTGCGCCGCCTCACGCATTGCACCGCGCGCGGTGATTTCGAACGCCAGCGCCGACGAGTCGACGTCGTGGTACGCGCCGTCGTACAGCGTGATGTCGAAGTCGATGATCGGGAAGCCAACCAGCGAACCGGTCGCCGCGGTTTCGCGGAAACCCTTCTCGATCGCGGGGATGTACTCGCGCGGGATGTTGCCGCCCTTGATCTCGTCCTTGAAGACGATCCCCTGGCCACGCTCGCCCGGCGTCAGCTTGACCTTCACGCGTCCGAACTGGCCGGTACCACCCGACTGCTTCTTGTGCGTGTAGTCGATGTCGACCGGCTTCTTCAGATACTCGCGATATGCCACCTGCGGCGCACCGACGTTGGCCTCGACCTTGAACTCACGCTTCATGCGGTCGACCAGGATCTCAAGGTGGAGCTCGCCCATCCCCTTGATGATGGTCTGACCCGATTCGTGATCGGTCGACACGCGGAACGAGGGATCCTCGGCGGCGAGGCGATTGAGCGCAATGCCCATCTTCTCCTGGTCGGCCTTGGTCTTCGGCTCCACCGACAGCTCGATCACGGGCTCGGGAAATTCCATCCGCTCGAGGATGATCGGGTGCGCCGGATCGCACAACGTGTCGCCCGTCGTCGTCTCCTTGAGACCCGCGATCGCGACGATGTCGCCCGCACGTGCCTCGTCGATGTCCTCACGCGAGTTCGCGTGCATCAGGAGCATACGGCCGATCTTCTCCTTCTTGTCCTTCACCGAGTTCAGGTAACCACCCTTGGTGAGGACGCCCGAGTAGATGCGGGCGAAGGTGAGTGAGCCGACGAACGGATCGTTCATGATCTTGAACGCGAGTGCCGAGAACGGCGCCTCGTCCGAGGACGGACGCTCGTCCGGCGTTTCACCGTCGAGCTTGACGCCCTTGATCGCCGGCACGTCGAGCGGGCTCGGCAGATAGTCGACCACCGCGTCGAGCAGCGGCTGCACGCCCTTGTTCTTGAACGCCGAGCCGCAGACGACCGGCACGAACGACATGTTAAGCGTACCCTTGCGGATCAGCTTCTTGAGCGTGGCGGTGTCGGGCTCGTTGCCCTCCAGATACGCCTCCATCGCGCCATCGTCCTGCTCGACCGCGAGTTCGATCAGGTCGCTGCGATACTTCGCGGCCTTGTCGGCGAGGTCGGCGGGAATGTCCTGATACTCGAACTTCGCGCCCAGCGACTCTTCGAGCCAGATGATCGCGCGGTTCTCAACCAGGTCGACCAGACCCTTGAACTGACCCTCGATGCCGATCGGCAGGTACAGTACCGCGGGCTTCGCACCCAGGCGATCGATGATCGACTGCACGCAGAAGTAGAAGTCCGCACCGGTACGGTCGAGCTTGTTGACGAAGCACATGCGCGGAACGCCGTACTTGTCAGCCTGACGCCACACGGTCTCCGACTGCGGCTCAACGCCGGCGACGCCGTCGAAGCACGCGACCGCGCCGTCGAGGACGCGCAGCGAACGCTCGACCTCGATCGTGAAGTCGACGTGGCCCGGCGTGTCGATGATGTTGATCAGGTGCTCGGGGCCCTTACCCTCTTCGGCGCGCCACTTGCACGTCGTCGCGGCCGACGTGATCGTGATGCCGCGCTCCTGCTCCTGCTCCATCCAGTCCATCGTCGCGGTGCCTTCGTGCACTTCGCCGATCTTGTAGGACTTGCCAGTGTAATAAAGGATACGCTCGGTCGTCGTCGTCTTCCCGGCATCGATGTGCGCCATGATGCCGATGTTACGATAAAGTTCGAGCGGATGGCTGCGGGCCATGATGCTTCACTCCTGTGCCGGATCAGCCCGGCGATGCCAACGTTTGCGAGGTCGCCCCCTAGCCGTTCGGGCCGAGCTTGTCCAAGCTCGGCCCTACACCTCCGCCATGGAGGGAACAGCGGTCGGGAGTGCGGGCGAACCCGCTTGACCCATATAGTCTAAATTACCGCAAACGCCAACCGGTCGGCCAGCGTTCGCAACCACTTACCGGCGCCGACGATTGCCTGCGCCAGCGCTTACCAGCGGTAGTGGCTGAAGGCGCGGTTCGCTTCCGCCATGCGGTGCGTGTCTTCGCGCTTCTTGACCGCGTTGCCACGGTTGTTCGACGCGTCGAGCAGCTCACCCGACAGGCGTGCGGCCATCGTGTTCTCGCTACGCGCACGTGCGGCAGCGATCAGCCAGCGGATCGCCAGCGCCTGAGCGCGCTCGGGACGCACCTCGACCGGCACCTGGTAGGTCGCACCGCCGACGCGGCGCGAACGAACCTCAATGCCCGGCTTGATGTTGTTCAGCGCGTCGTGGAACACGCCGATCGGCTCGCGCTTCGCGCGGGTCTCGACGGTTTCCATCGCACCATAAACGATGCCTTCTGCGACGGACTTCTTGCCGTCAAGCATCACCGAATTCATGAACTTGGATAGCGTGATGTCACCGAACTTGGGATCGGGGAGGATTTCACGCTTTTCTGGACGACGACGACGCGCCATGGGGAAGACCTTTCAATCAGCTGTAAAAGAAACGGTGGGGCCGAGTTACTTCGGCCGCTTCGCACCGTACTTCGACCGCGACTGACGGCGGTCCTTGACGCCCTGCGTGTCGAGCACGCCGCGCAGCACGTGGTAACGCACACCGGGAAGATCGCGCACACGCCCGCCGCGGATCAGCACCACCGAGTGCTCCTGCAGGTTGTGGCCTTCACCCGGAATGTAGCTGATGACTTCGCGCTGGTTGGTCAGGCGGACCTTGGCCACCTTGCGCAGCGCCGAGTTCGGCTTCTTCGGGGTCGTGGTGTAAACACGGGTGCAAACGCCGCGCTTCTGCGGGTTCTGCTCCATCGCAGGGACCTTCGACTTGGCCTTCTGCGGGTCGCGGCCCTTGCGGACCAGCTGGTTGATCGTCGGCATTGAAGCCTTCACCTTTCCATAGGTTACTTTGCTGGAGCCATAACAGCACTTGGAATACGAAAAGGACCTGGGAGCAGCCGATAACGGCCCTCGCGGTCCTTCAAGCATCCAGCAATGTTCAAGCTTGCCCGGCGCGGAGTCGCCTCCTGTCGGACGTCGGCGTCTATACGCACGAGCGATGGCAGCGTCAATGCCAGCACCGCAGGCTCGCCCTTAACGCTGCGACAACCAGCGGCATGGCATCGCAGTCGACGTGCATTCTTACTCGCTTATTCCAATGACACTATCCGCGCGTCGCGGGCGTGACCGCCGATACGCCAGCGTCGCCGCGCTGCTACTTACTGTTGGCGGCGCGCTGTCCCCGCTGGCCTGGGTGCTCGCGCCGCTGGCGCTGGCTCGCGCGTATCGTGTCGGTGCAACTTGGTGCGCGGTTGTTGGCATAATGGCCTGGTCGGCAGCGGGAGTCTGCTGGATCGACCCCCACACGCTGGCCGGCTACCCGGCCGAGATCACCGGACCGTGGCTGGCGCTGCTCGTCGGCACGATGGCTGCCTCCGTCGCCTGGGCCTGCGAGCGACGCCGCACCGCCGACGAGCTGCTGCGCGCGGCGGGCTTGCTCGCGCTCGTCGCCGTACCCTGGTCGCCGCTGACGGGTTTGACGGTCGCGCTGAGCTGCTGGTTCGCGTCGGCCCGTACTGCGCGCCCGTGCGCGGCGAACGACGATCAGCCGGGCCACCGCCAACTTATCCAAGCTTACACAATCCCAGCCCTCACCTATTCGCCGCTTCGCTCAATACGCCCAGCAATGCGCGATTGAATCGCGACGGGTCCTCGACCTGCGGCGAGTGGCCGAGGCCGTCGAGCTTCAACAAGCGGGCGCGCGGGATCTTGCGCGCCGCCTCGGGCGCGATCTGCGGGATCGCCTGCAGGAAGCTGCGGAGCGACGCCGGCATCTGCGCGCGACCAAACGCGGTCTTGTCGAGCGTGCCGATCATCAGCGTGGTCGGTGCCTTGATGCGGTAGAGTTCGTGCGCGACCGGCTGTGTCTTGATCATCTCAGCAGTTTTCGCTTGCGCGAGCGCGACCTGATCGCGCCCAGTCCCGGCGTACATACCCGCCTGCATCGCGACCCAGCGATCGTACGCCGGGCGCCACTGCCCGTGATAATAGTTCTCGAGCTGGTACGCCTTGATCGACGCCGGGGTCGTGCGCCGCTCACCCGCCCAGAGGGTGTCGACGTCCGTGTACGGCAATCCGTCCTCCGACCGGTCACGCAGGCCAAGCGGATTGACCAGCACCAGCCGATCGACCGCGGCCGGGAACATGATCGCGTAGCGCATCGCGATCATGCCGCCCATCGAATGTCCCACAACCGTCGCATGCGTGATCCCCAGCGATTTCAGCAGCCTGTCGGTGTTTGTGGCCAGTCCTTCGAAACTGTACTGCGCCGCGCGCGGCTTCGAAGATTTGCAGAAGCCGAGCTGGTCCGGGATGATCACGCGGTACCCCGCATCCACCAGCGCGCGAGCGGTCGTCTCCCACGTCGCGCCGCAGAAATTCTTGCCGTGCAGCAGCACGATCGCGCGACCGTTCGGACGCGGCGGCACCAGATCCATATATGCCATCTCGGCTGGCTCGCCGAGCACGGTCAGCGGAAACATGCTGACCGGAAACGGATACGCGAACCGTTCCAGCCGGGCGCCGTAATCGGGCATGCGCTCGGCGGGCGCCGCAGCCACCGTGGCGAACAACGGCGCGAGCGCGAGCAAGCGGTGGATTGGTCGAGACATGCGCGGCTCCGTCATCGTGACGGACGCGTTATCAACCATCCCGCGGCGCGCGTCAGCCCTTCTCGGGGTCGTGCCCCCAGTTCATCAGCGAGTAGCGCCAGTCGGAATCCTCCTTGTCTTTCGTCGGGCCACCCTGCGCCAGATGGCGGTGGACGTAGCCGGTGACCTTCTTCATGTGTTTGTAATCGTCGCCGGTAAGGTCGGCCTTCTTCTTACGCTTGATCTCTACGATGCGCTTGCCCGCTTTGTGCCCGACGCTCTCGCCCGAACCCTGCCCGTCCTCGCCTTTCCAGCCGACACGCTTGCTCTCGTCGGTGTCGAGGAACTTTTCCAGCTCGGCCGGGGTCATGTTCACCGCGTCGTTGAACTCTTCGTAGATCTTCTGCTGATCGTCGGATGCATCGGCCATCACGCACTCTCCTTTGAGCGCGCCAACGCCGTTCCGCCGTGCGCGGTTTCGGCGTGGGCGCGGATTGTGCAGGGGCGCGGCATTGCATAGCGCGCGACACATGGCCTCGTTCAAACCCATCCTCGCCGGCGCGACCCTACACGACCGGATGATCGCCGCCGCCGGTGCACTGGCCGGGATTGCACTCACCGCGGCGATCTGCACCGCATTACTGCCGCACAGCCTCTCGCTGCTATTGGTCGCGCCAATGGGTGCGTCGGCCGTGCTGGTGTTCGCGGTCCCGGCGAGCCCGCTGGCGCAGCCGTGGCCGGTGATCGGCGGCAACCTGCTGTCCGCCCTGGTCGGCATCGCAGTCGCGCGCGTCGTGTCCGAGCCTGCGCTTGCCGCCGGGTGCGCGGTCGGCGGCGCGATCGCGGTGATGTCGCTCACCCGCTCGCTTCACCCGCCGGGTGGCGCAGCCTCGCTGCTCGCAGTGTTGGGCGGCAGCGCAGTGCAAGCACAAGGCTGGACGTTCGCCTTCGTGCCCGTTGCGGCGAACGCAGTCGTGCTGGCGGCGGCAGGCGTGCTGTTCCACCGCCTGTCCGGCCACAGCTACCCGCATCGGTCCGTTCCCGCCGCCGGGCATGTCACGCCCGCACTCGGCGTGCCGCACCCCGAGGACATCGACCGCGCGTTGGAGGACTTGGGCGAGACGTTCGACGTGTCGCGCGAGGACCTGGATCTGCTGTTCCGTGCCGTCGCCGCCCACGCCGCACAGCGTACCCAAGGCTAGTCGCGCAGCCGCTCCGCCAGGAACGCGATCAGCGCCTCGACCCGCGCCGGCCGAAGCGCGCTCGGCGGGGTGAGCAGGTGGAGCGCGACGCCAGGCGGCGTCCATTCGGGCAAAATAGGCACCACCTTCCCGCTCGTCAGCGCGTCGCCCAGGATAAAGGTCGGCAGCCGCGCGATGCCGAGCCCGGCGACCAGCGCCGGCACCAGTGCATCCCCGGAGTTCGCCGACAGCGGCCCCTCGGCCTTGACCGACACGTCCGCGCCGCCCGGTCCGCGAAAGCGCCACGGCCCGGTGATGTTGGTGTAGCCGAGCAGGCGATGCTCGCCGAGCTGCGCCGGGTGCGTCGGCGTACCGTGCGCCGCCAGATAGGACGGCGCCGCGACGAGATGCGCCGCGACCGTGCACAGCCGCCGCGCACGCAGCGACGAATCGGGCAGGTCGGCAATCCTCAGCGCGACGTCGAACCCTTCCGCAACGATATCGACGCGCGCATCGGACAGATGCAGTTCGATCTCGATCCCGGGATTTGCCGCTAGGAACTCGGCGACGAGCGGGGCGACGTTGCGGATGCCGAACGACGCCGGCGCCGCCAGTCGCACGCGCCCGACCGGCGCTGCTGCCGCGTCGTGCGCCAGTTCCTCCGCCCCGCGCGCCTCCGCCACCATCCGCGCCGCGCGCTCGGCAAGCGGTCGCCCCGCCTCGGTCAGCGCGAGTCGCCGTGAGGTGCGGTGAAACAGCGATTGACCCAGCTGCGCCTCCAGCCGCGAGACCGCCTTCGACACGGTGGCCTTGCTCAGCCCGATCGCGTCGGCCGCGCTGCTGAACGAGCGATGCTCCGCCACCGCGGCGAAAATCGCCCAGGCTTCCAGATCGGGTAAGCGCATGAGCCTCAGTACCGTCTGAAACGATCCGTTTCAATCGTTTCCGTTTTCGCGCGTCGGCGGCAGGGCTATCTCTGCTGCAACAACGAAGGCTAACATGACCGATACCGCAGTCGCGACCCGCATCGAACGCCGCCCCTTTGCCTCGCTCGGCCACGCCGATCACGGGTGGCTCGACGCGCGGCACCATTTCTCCTTCGCCAACTATTACGACCCGAACCGCATGAGCTGGGGCGCGATCCGCGTCTGGAACGATGACACGATCGCGCCGAACACCGGCTTCCCGCCGCATCCGCACCGCGACATGGAGATCATCACCTACGTCCGTTCGGGCGCGATCACGCACAAGGATTCGCTCGGCAACACAGGCCGCACCACAGCGGGCGACGTGCAGGTGATGAGCGCGGGCTCGGGCGTGCGCCACGCCGAGTACAACCTCGAATCTGAGCCGACGACGCTGTTCCAGATCTGGATCGAACCGACACGTACCGGCGGCAGTCCATCTTGGGGTGCGAAGCCATTCCCCAAGGACGATCGCTCGGGAAAGTTCGTGACGCTCGCCAGCGGGTTCGCGAACGACGGTGACGCGCTGCCGATCCGCGCGGAAGCGCGCGTGCTGGCGGCGACCGTAAAGGCGGGAGAGCAGGTCACCCACCAGGTCGGGGCGGACCGACACGCCTACCTCGTTCCCGCCACGGGCGCGATCGAGATCGACGGCGAACGCTACGAAGCGCGCGACGGGATTGCGCTAGGCGGCGGGCAGACGGTGACGATCACCGCGCTTGAAGACGCCGAACTCGTGCTGGTTGATTCGCTCTGATCGACTGAACCGAACGGCTGCCGCGGCATTGTCGCCGCGACGTATTCACTAACCTTCAGCAAGGAAGACGCCATGACCAAGGTCCTCGTTCTCTATTACTCCTCCTACGGCCATATCGAGCAGATGGCCGACGCGGTCGCCGAGGGTGCGCGCGCCGGCGGCGCCGAGGTCGACATCCGCCGCGTCGCCGAGACCGCGCCCGCGCAGGTCGTCGAGGCGGCCGGGTTCAAGACCGACACCGCACATCCCGAAATCGAAGGGCCCGACGCGCTCGCAAATTACGACGCGATCATCGTCGGCGCACCGACGCGATATGGCCGGATGCCGAGCCAAATGGCCGCATTCTGGGACATGACAGGCGGGTTGTGGATGAAGGGCGCATTGGTCGGCAAGGTCGGTGGCGCGTTCACCTCAACCGCCAGCCAGCACGGGGGTCAGGAGACGACGCTGTTCTCGATCCTGACCAACCTGCTCCATCACGGCATGACGATCGTCGGGCTGGATTACGGCTTCAAGGGTCAGATGGGCCTCGACGAAGTGCTGGGCGGCACACCCTACGGCGCCTCGACGATCGCCGATGGCGACGGCAGCCGCCAGCCGCATGCCAAGGAGCTCGATGGTGCGCGATATCAGGGCAAGCGTATCGCCGAGCTAGCCGCCAAGCTTAAGTAAAACGTCAGCGCGGGAGGAGCGGCACGGTCTGCTCCTCCTAAGCTATCAAGCGATCGCACCGATGGAAAATCACCCGGCGATCTGCTTGATCTTTCTTCTCAGAACGGCAACCCGCCGACCCGCCGATGGAAGGTGATCGTCGTGCGATCGATCTTGCGCTGGATGTAGGCGTCATGTTCGGCCGACAGCGTGCCGCCGTCTACCTGTTGAAGCGCGCGAGCCTCATCGCGTAGTTTGAGCATGCTCAGCTTGTACAAGTTGAAGGCGACCTGCGGCGGCATCGTGGTTCTGTTCGGAAAGTACTCCGGTGGCGAAGCGATAGCCTGTGCCATTGCTGGACCACATCCGAGCGTCGAAAGAGCGGCCGCGAGCAGAACCTTACGCATCCATGCCTCCTGTGTCAGCTTGGGTTACCTTTTCACCTTTCAATCGGTATGTCGATCCGTTGTTCCTTACGCGGTGTAACGTGCCCGGCGGTTATCCTTTGATCAGCGACGGCGCCGCCGTTTGGCCCGTGAATCGGTGAACGCGGGCAGCGCTAGGTAGATCGGTGGCGCCGGCACGTTCGCGACCTCGATCGCCGTGTCGACACTAGGCGAGGCGGGGAAACGCCGTCGCGCGGTCGCGAACAGCAGCCGTGCACGGGCGGCTCCCGGCTCGGCCACACTGGTTCCGACCCAGCGCCAATGCCACGGCTCCCACTTCACGCCCTGCGCATTGCTGACCGGGAACGACATCTCGAAGCCGTAACGCGGCGCGTTGGCGCGCAACCAGCGGAACGCAGGCGTCGCGGCGATGCACGCCTCCGCATCAGGGCAGTCGTTCACACGCGGGCGGAACGCGAAGTCGAGCGCGTAGCCGGTCGCATGCTCGCTATGCCCCGGCGGCGCGACCGACACCGCGCGCGTGTCAGCCTCGGTCGCAGGCTCGCGACAAAACACTCCGCCTTGCCGCGTCAGCGTGCGGTGGCATGACAACGCCAGAACTCGCCCGCCGACCGCCGGATCGACCGCCGCCGCACGCAGCAATCGTTCGAGATCGGGCAGCACGTCGCGTCGCAG
>NZ_CAJYVU010000002.1 GCF_913778135.1 uncultured Sphingomonas sp.
TCGACACTGCGACGATCTCGGTCACGACACCCTTCTCCTTCAGGCGGATCGCTTCCTCGACCGCAATCTCGTCGAAGGGGTTCATGCTCATCTTGACGTTGGCGAGGTCAACCCCCGACCCGTCCGCCTTCACACGCGGCTTCACGTTATAGTCAAGCACGCGCTTGACCGGGACGATTACCTTCATCGACGGATCCTCTTTCTATCCTTTGCGCGCCTGCATCGGTGCGACAATTGGCGGTTTGCGGTCGTTTTCGCAAGTGCGGTATGGTTGCTGTGCTGCGATCCGGCTGTGCCGTAGCGGCAGATCATGTTCACCAACGAAGAAGGGGCCGGACGTTTCCGCCCGACCCCTCGTCCGATTGCATCAAAGGCGTGAGATGATCACGCCGCCTTCTGCACCTCGGCGACGATCTTCTTCGCGGCGTCGCCCAGGTCGTTCGCGGGTACGATCGCGAGACCCGATTGACTGAGGATTTCCTTGCCCTTGTCGACGTTGGTGCCCTCGAGCCGGACGACCAGCGGCACCGACAGGTTCACTTCCTTTGCCGCGGCGACAATGCCCTCGGCGATGATGTCGCACTTCATGATGCCGCCGAAGATGTTGACGAGGATGCCCTTCACCGCCGGATCGGCCAGGATGATCTTGAACGCCGCGGTCACCTTTTCCTTCGATGCGCCGCCGCCGACGTCGAGGAAGTTGGCCGGGAACATGCCGTTCAGCTTGATGATGTCCATCGTCGCCATCGCCAGACCGGCGCCGTTGACCATGCAGCCGATGTCGCCGTCGAGCTTGATGTAGGCGAGGTCGTACTTCGACGCTTCCAGCTCGGCCGGATCCTCCTCGGTCTCGTCGCGCAGTTCCATCAGGTCCTTGTGGCGGAACATCGCATTGCCGTCGAAGCCGACCTTGGCGTCGAGCACCATCAGCTTGTTGTCGTCGGTGACCGCGAGCGGGTTGATCTCGATCTGCTCGGCATCGGTGCCGAGGAACGCGTCGTACAGTTTCGCGGCGACGGTCTGCGCCTGCTTGGCGAGATCGCCGGTGAGGCCAAGCGCGTTCGCGACCGCGCGGCCGTGGTGCGGCTGGAACCCCGACGCCGGGTCGACCGAGAAGCTGTGGATCTTCTCGGGCGTGTCGTGCGCGACCGTCTCGATGTCCATGCCGCCTTCGGTCGACACGACGTAGCCGACGCGACCCGAGGCGCGGTCGACGACCAGCGCGAGATAGAATTCCTTGGCGATGTCGACGCCGTCGGTCACGTAGAGGCGGTTGACCTGCTTGCCCGCGTCACCGGTCTGGATCGTCACCAGCGTGTTGCCGAGCATCTCGGTCGCGGCGTGGCGCACCTCGTCCTCGGTCTTGGCGAGGCGGACGCCGCCCTTCGCGTCAGCCGGAAGTTCCTTGAACTTGCCCTTGCCGCGGCCGCCGGCGTGGATCTGCGCCTTCACGACGTAGAGCGGCCCAGGCAGCTTCTTCGACGCCTCCACGGCTTCCTCCACGCTCATCGCGGCGAAGCCCTGCGGCACGGCGACGCCGTATTTCGCGAGCAATTCCTTGGCTTGATATTCGTGGATGTTCATGGGGACGCCTCTCCGGATGGTGGCGGGTGGGAACGCTTTGCGTTTCTCCTAAGCACAGCGAGCGCGCGGAATCCACCCCGCAGCCGCGTTTACTGTCGCCTGATGCGATTGCGAACCAATCGCAAAGCAAGGATTGTTGGCATGTGACGCTGAACCGGGTTGCCAATCTGTTCGCCGATGCGCACGTGATCGGGTGTGAGCGCGCTGCACTATCCCGCCCTGCACGCCAGCCACTCGGGCATCTGGGTGGCGAAAGACGGCGTCACGCGTGAGGTGTCGCGCGGTGAGGCGATCCGGCTCGCCGCCGATACGCCTGTGATCCTGCTGAACGCCGCACTCGTCGGGCAGCGGCTCGGTTATCCCGATCTGTCGGGGCTCGACCTGCTCGAACTATTCGCCTTTATGCGTCCCGCCCGCTTTATGGTGCCGACGCCCAAGGGCCTCGCCGCCGCGACCGGACTCGACGTGCCCGCCGACGATGCGCAGGTCGCAACCTTCCTGCTCGCCGCGGCCGAGCGGCTGCTGAGCGTCCCCGTGGGCGACTGGCCCGAGCGTGAGGGGGCGTGGACCGCGCTCCAGTCGCTCACCCGGTTGCGCTGGGCGTGGGCGCCGCCGCTCGCGCCCCGTATCGCCAAGCCGTCGTCGCAGGAGCGCTGGCTGTTCACGCGCCTGCCCGAGTGGAGCGAGGCACCGCCGCGCCCGGCGCCGCGCACGGTGACGATGCCCGAGGGCGCGGTGCTAGACCGATTGGACGAGCTGACCGGCGACGGTGCCGAGCCGCGCGTCGGGCAGCAACGCTTTGCCGCCGCCGCCAACGCCGCCTTCATGCCGCGCAGCCTCCGCGACGCGCCCAATCTGATGCTGGCGGAGGCCGGCACCGGGATCGGCAAGACGCTCGGCTATCTCGCGCCGGCGAGCCTGTGGGCTGAGGCGGCGGGGGGTGCGGTGTGGATCTCCACCTACACCAAGGCATTGCAGCGTCAGCTGAGCGCGGAGACACGCCGTGTTTACCCTGACGAAAGTGTCAGGCGGACACGCGTGGTGACGCGCAAGGGGCGCGAGAATTATCTCTGCCTGCTCAACCTGGAGGATGCGCTGCAGGGCGGATTCGCGGGGCGTGCCGCGGTGCTGGCGCAGCTTGTCGCGCGCTGGGCGGCGTATAGCGCCGACGGCGACATGGTCGGCGGCGACCTGCCCGGCTGGCTGCCGACCTTGTTCCGGCGCAACGGCTCGACCGCGCTGACCGACCGGCGCGGCGAGTGCGTCTATGCGGGCTGTCCGCACTATCGCAAATGCTTCATCGAACGCGCCGCGCGCGCCTCGGCCGAGGCCGACCTGGTGATCGCCAATCACGCGCTCGTGATGGTCAACGCGGCGCGCGGCCGCGAGGCGACGACGCGCCCGACCCGCTACGTCTTCGACGAGGGGCACCACCTGTTCGACGCTGCCGACATGATGTTCTCCACCGCGCTGACGGGGCAGGAGGCGATCGAGCTGCGCCGCTGGATCGTCGGACCCGAGGGCGCCAGCCGCGGGCGACGACGCGGGCTGGCCGCGCGCCTGTCTGACGTGGCCAGCTACGACGAGGCGGGTGGCACGGCGATCGCGGATGCGGTGCGCGCGGCGGGTGCGCTCGCCGCCGATGGCTGGCTGCAGCGGCTGGCCGACAACCAGCCGTTCGGCGCGCTCGAAACGCTGTTCGCGGCGGTGCGCGGCATGACCTTCGCGCGCGCGAGCGGTGCGGGCGATGCGGGCTACGGCCTTGAGACCGAGCTTGCCGAACCCACGCCCGAGCTGGTTGAGGCGGCGGCGAGCGCGGCCGAGGCACTGGAGGCGCTCCACCGACCGCTGGTGGTGCTCGGCCGCCGGTTGGAGGCGGTGCTCGCCGACGCGCCCGACTGGCTCGATGCCCCGGCGCGCGCGCGCGTCGAAGGTGCGATCGCCTCGCTCGCCTGGCGGGTGGAGACGGTGTCGGCGTGGCTGGCGCTGCTGGCGCGGGTCGGCGGTCCCGCGGTGCCGCAATTCGTCGACTGGCTGATCGTCAACCGGATCGAGGGTCGCGAGACCGACATCGGCCTGCTGCGCCACTGGCTCGATCCGACCAAGCCGTTCGCGGAGATCGTGCTGCGTCCCGCGCACGGCGCGCTCGTCACCTCCGCGACGCTGACTGCGGGCGGCGACTGGTCAACCGCGGAGGCACGTGTCGGCGCGACGCACCTCCAGCGCCCCGCCGACCGCTTCGAGGTCACGAGCCCGTTTGACTATGCCGCGCATGCCGAGGTGCTGATCGTGACGGACGTGAAACGCGGCGATCTGCCCGCGCTCGCCAACGCGTACGCGCGGCTGATCGAGGCGGCGGGGGGCGGCACGCTGGGGCTGTTCACCGCGATCCGCCGGCTTCGCGCGGTTCACGCCCGCGTCGCCGACCGGCTGGCGCGCGAGGGGCTGCCGCTCCACGCGCAGCACGTCGATCCGATCGATACCGGCACCTTGGTCGACATCTTCCGCGACGATCCGCATGCCTCGCTGCTCGGTACCGACGCGCTGCGCGACGGGGTCGACGTGCCCGGCGATTCGCTCCGGCTGGTGGTGATGGAGGGCGTGCCCTGGCCCAAGCCGACCGTGCTCCATGCCGCCCGGCGTCTGGAGGGCGGTGGAAGTGCCTACGACGACCGCATCGTGCGCGCGCGGCTGGCACAGGCGTTCGGGCGGCTGATCCGGCGGCAGGACGATGCCGGCGCGTTCGTGCTGCTCTCCGCCGCGATGCCATCGCGCCTGCTCGACGCCTTCCCGCCCGGCGTGCCGATCCGCCGCCTGACGCTCGACGAGGCCGCGCAGCGCGTCGCCGAGCGGCTATCCACGCGTGGCCAAATCGGGCAAGGAGCGCACCTGCCCGCTTGATGGAGGTTGGTCCCGTGAAGACGCTGACGCTGCTGCGCCATGCCAAGTCGGGCTGGGACGACGCGGTCGCGCGCGATTTCGACCGGCCGCTCAATCCCAAGGGACGCCGTGCCGCGCAGACGATGGGGCGTGAACTTCGCCGGCTGGGGCTCAGCTTCGATCACGTCGTCGCCTCGCCCGCGGTGCGCGTCGAGCAGACGATCGACGGCATCGAGTCGGGCTATGCGCGCGCGTTGTCGCCGGCCTACGACCGCCGCGTCTATCTCGCCTCCGCCGGCTCGCTGCTCGACGTGGTGCGCGAGACGAACGATGAGTACGCGCACCTGCTGCTGATCGGGCATAATCCGGGGCTGGAGGATCTCGTCCTGCTGCTCGCGCCCGATGAACCCGGTACGCTCCGCGACGACGTGGAGGAGAAATACCCGACCGCGACGCTCGCCGAGCTGACGTTCGCGGTCGACCGCTGGGCCGAGGTCAGGGAGCGTGGCGGCACGCTCACCCGCTTTATCCGTCCGCGCGATCTCGATCCCGAGCTCGGGCCATCCGACGATTGAGCGTCAGCGCGGCGCCGTCCCGCACGTCACCGGGCCGCCCGCCGCCGCGCGCACGACGCACTTGGGATTGCCGCTGACGTCGATCCGCCCCATCCCGCTGGAGGTGATCTCGGCCGAGTAGCGCGCCGCCGCGCGCGTTTCGCCCGCGCCGTCCATCGACACGAACAGGTCGCCTGCCGACATGTCGGCGGCGTCGATGGATCCGGGGCCGTTGGTCAGCAGCCGCGCCTTGCCCGCACGTCCGGCGAGGCGGATCGCGCCGCTGCCGATCACGGTCGCGTTGACCTGCTGCGCTGCGATCTCGTCGACCGACAGCGACCCCGTGCCCGTCACGCCCAGGTCGACGCGCTCGGCAGCCATTCGCGTCACTGCCACCTTCGCGCCCGACAGCAGCGTCACGCCGCGTAGCGAAACGGTCGAGAGCGTGAACACCGGTGCCGCGTCGCTGCCACGCGCGGCGCGGTCACCCGTTCCGCGGTCCAGCCGGAGCGACAGCGTGCCGCCCTCGTTGCTCAACCGCAACCGCTCAAGCAGGGCAGGGTCGGACGCGCTCGCTTTGGCGCGCGGGCTGCCGCCTGTGGCGACGCGCACCTCGAACGGCCCATCGACGCGCAGCCGGTCGAAGCTGCCGATATTCCACACCCGTTCGGCCGCGAGCGCAGGCGTCGCGGAGAGCGGCAGGGCGAGCAGCAGCAGCGGGGCGAGCAGGCGGGGCAGGGTCATGCCGTCCAGCGTCGCACTCCACCGCCTCGCCGGCAAGCCGCCCACCCGCTTGTTTTCAAAGCGTCAGCCGCCGCAGCGCACCGTACCCGATCCGCCCTTGCGCGTGGTGCAGCGTGCGGCCGCACCCAGGTCGATGTCGCCCGATCCGGCCAGCCGCACGTCGGCAGGTCCGCGGACGGTCGCGTTCACGTCACCCGATCCCAATACCGACACGGTCGCGCGCGCCGCGGTCAGCCCGCGCGCCTGCACGTTGCCCGACCCGGCGATCCGGATCGTCAGCGCCTGCGCCTGCCCCGCCGCGATCACGTCGCCCGACCCCGAGATGCCGAACTTGACCTCCCCCGCGCGCACCTCGGCGACGGCGAGATTGCCCGATCCGCTGATCGCACCGCGAAAACGCGGTCCTTCGGCACGCGCGACGCGGAAGTTGCCCGATCCGGCGATCGTCGCCTCCTCGATCCGCGGCATCGAAACGATCACGCGCACGCTGCCCCGCGTCCAGCTCATGCCGTTGCGGCGTCCGACGCGCAGGCTGTTGCCGTCGCGCTGGATCACCAGCCGGTCGAGCAGCGCCGGATCGCCCTCTGCCCGCACCGAATAGGGCCCCACCCGCACGTCAACGTCATCGGGCCCGGCGAGCGATACGCGCGTGAAGTCGCGCGCGGCGTAGCTGCGGCTCGCTCCCGATCCCTCAGGCGCGATGCCCTCCTGGTTTCCGGTAGCGTAGGTGGCGGTCATGCCGCACGCGGCGGCCGGGATCAGCAGGGCGAGAGCGAGATAGCGCATGACTTATCCTTCAACTGTGTTGTAACAATAATACACGTTGAAGGCGCGATCAAGCGCCGCAGCGCACCCGCGCGCCGCCCATCTTCGTCACCTTGCAGTGCGCGCGCGAACCAAGGTCGATCGTGCCGCTACCCACGCTCGACACGCGTGCCTCGCCGTCGACGATCGTCACGACATTGCCCGAACCGGCGACCGACACGTCGGCCTCACGCGCGTGGAGGGTGGGCGCATCGAGCGAGCCGGAACCGCCGATCGCGACCTTGAGCATGCGGACGTGACCGCCCGCCGCGACGTTGCCCGCGCCGCCGATCGAGACCTCGGCCTCGTCGGTGTCGAGTGCGCCGACGCGCAACGTGCCGCGCCCGCCAACCGCCGCGTTGAAGCGCTGGCCCGCCACGCGGTCGATGTCGATTGTGCCGGTACCGCCCAGCGCCGCGGAGGAAAGGCTCGGCACGGTAACGGTGAAGCGTACCTGCCGCTCGAGCGCCGCGTCGCTTTTCGCCTTGGGATCACGCCGCGTGATCTTGAGCGCATTGCCCTCGCGTTCGACACGCATCGTTGCCAGCACGGCGGCCGGACCGTCGGCGTGGACCGACCAGGTCGGGCCAACGCGCACCTGCATCCGCGCACCGGTGCCGAGTGCGACCGTGGTGAAATCGCGCAGCGCGTAATCGACCGAGAAGCCACTCGCCGCGGCACCGGCGCGTGTCGCCGGCAAAGCGATCATGCACGCGAGCACGGACAGGGCGAAAAACGGGAAAGAGCGCATCGCTTAAACCTCCAGCAGAACCTGGGGAAGCGATACGCTCGTTCGATTACGTATGTAAACAGATATTGTTTACAGCTGTGGTTGTTCAGCTCAGGCGGGCTGCTTGTCCTTGTTGTAGATCGCCGCGGCCTTGCGCAGGATGTCGAGGATCTTCTCCTGCGCCGCCGGTTCGTCGATCTGCTCCATCGCGGCGAGTTCGCGCGCCAGGCGGCTGCACGCGCCTTCGAAGATCTGCCGCTCGGAATAGCTCTGCTCGGGCTGGTCGTCGGCGCGGAACAGGTCGCGCACGACCTCGGCGATCGAGGCAAGGTCGCCCGAGTTGATCTTCGCCTCATATTCCTGTGCGCGACGCGACCACATCGTCCGCTTGACCTTGGGCTTGCCCTTCAGCGTTTCCATCGCCTCGCGCATTGTCTTGTCCGACGACAGCTTGCGCATGCCGACGCTCTCGGCCTTGTTGGTCGGCACGCGCAGCGTCATGCGCTCCTTCTCGAAGCGCAGCACGTAGAGCTCGAGCGCAATGCCCGCGATCTCCGATTTCTGCAGCTCGATCACGCGACCCACGCCGTGCTTTGGGTAAACGACGTAATCGCCGACATCGAAGTGCAGAGCCTTGGCAGCCATCGCGGATCTTTCCAGTTCTGTGCCCGCGTCTTGGGTCATCACGCCTCGATCCATCGGTGCCGGGGCACCCAGATCGACGAGGGCGGACTGCGGGGTAGGTTGATCGTTTCGGCGGACGCGAGAGCATTGCGCCCGACCCGGCAGTATATAGCACGATTATTTGTTTGTTTCCAGCCTGCTTACGTCAGCGCTGCTGACATGCGCCGACGACCGCCGACACGGTGATCGCGGGTTTAGTCAGGAGATTGGATGCGGCGCGACGGCGAGCAGATTACACGTTCGCCATCGCACAACCGGCAGACCGGATCAGTCGCCCTTGCCGGGCTCGGCCGAGAAATATTTATCGTACTTGCCGTCCTCGCCCTTGTGCTCGTCGGCATCAGGCGGAGTCTGGTCGAGCTTGCGCGTGACGTTCGGCCATTGCGCGGAGAAGGTGGTGTTTAGCTCCAGCCACTGCTCCAGCCCGTTCTCGGTATCGGGCAGGATCGCCTCCGCCGGACACTCGGGCTCGCACACGCCGCAGTCGATGCACTCGCTGGGATTGATGACCAGCATGTTCTCGCCCTCGTAGAAACAGTCCACCGGGCAGACCTCGACGCAGTCCATGTACTTGCAGCGGATGCAGGCGTCGGTGACGACGTAGGTCATGTGAACGTTCCTCGGTAACTCGGTCGTGTGCGTGGTCGCAATTTTGCGCCGCTGCTATGCGCGACGCGGGGAAGCGTCAATCTTCGAGCCATTGCTGCGAGTTGTTCGCATGGGGCTTGTTCGCAGCGGAGGCGGGTGCGCCATCAACCGCCGTGCCTGCGGTCAGTTCCTGATAACAGCCGCGCGCCTCGGGTGCGGGGCCGCGGCGATGCGGCAGCGCCTCGATCCGCACCACCAGCACGCGGTCGTGATGCGCGAAGGTCAGGATGTTGCCGACGCGGACGCTCGCGTGCGCGCGGTCGATCACCCGCCCGTCGATCCGCAGCCGCCCCGCCGCCGCCAGCGCCTGTGCGACGCTGCGGGTCTTGGTCAGCCGCGCGAACCACAGGAAGCGGTCGAGCCGCATCGTCGTCGTGTCGCTCGGGACCACGCCCGGCATCAATGCGCCCGCATCAGGTCGCCGAGCGCCGCAAAGGCGTTGCCCGGCCGCGCCGCTGCCGCCACCGGCGGCGCCTTGGGTCTGGGCCGCCCGCGCCAGACGTAGCGATTGCTGCTGTCCGCCGTCTCGCCGCCGCGCTTGTCCGCGGCGCGAAAGCCTAGCTCCGCCATCAACCGCGCCAGCGTTTCGGGTTCGAGCCCGATGGAGGTGGCGAGCGCGGGATCGGCGGCGAACGGTGCGCGCGCGCCCTCCTTGCTCGCCGCACGCGCTTCGTGCGCGGCGCGCGCGATCCGCTCGACCAGGTCGATCCGTACCGCCTGTGTGCCAAGCGGACGATAGCCCATCCCCAGCATCGCGCCCGGCGTCGCCCGCGGCAGCACGGTCGCGCCCGCCGGTGGAGCCGGCGGGGCGGCGCCGTGCATCGCCACGATCAGCGCCTGCCGCCACGCGCGCGCACCGGGCTTGAGCAGCCGCGGATCGAACAGGTCGAGCGCGCCGATCGTGACGCCGGCGCGCCTGAGCCAGTGCCGCGCGCCACCATCCAGCGCGTCGAGCGATGCGGTCAGTGGTGCGCGCGCGGCGATACCGGCACCCGCCTCCAGCGCGCCCGCGATGCTGCGCAATGCCGGGCCTGCTTCCTCCGCGCGCGTCGCCTCGGCCAAATTGGCGAGCGCAGGCAGGCGCTTGGCGATACTCGCCGTCACCCAGTTGCGCACGCGCGCCGCCACGCGATCGCGCAACTGCGGATCGAGGCAGGCGAGCGCGGGGTCGAGCACCACCGCCGGCCGCGCCAGCGAGCTTCCCCGCGACAGCCGCGCGAGTTCGCTGCCGTGCGCGACGATGCCGCCGTCTTCCGCGAGCGCGAAGGCCTCGTCGTCGCCTGCAATCACCGCCTCCGCGCGTCGCCGTCGCTCGGCACCCAGCCGCTTTTCCGCGGTGGCGAGCAGCAGCCGCTTGTCGGCGGCGCGCGCCTCGGGTGCGACTGTGAAGCGGAACCCGTCGAGCCGCCCGATCGCGTGCGCGTCGATCGTCACCTCGCCCTCCGCGCCGATCTCGACCGGCAGCTCGCCCGCGCCTGCGCCGATCTTGCGCATCAGCGCGGTGGTGCGCTTGTCGACGAAGCGCTGCGTCAGGCTGGCGTGGAGCGCGTCGGACAATCGCTCCTCGACCTCCAGCGCGCGCGCCGCCCAGATTTCGGGATCGGCGAGCCAGTCGGGCCGCTGCGCAATGTACGTCCAGCTGCGAATGCTCGCGATCCGCCCCGCGATCGTCTCGACGTCGCCGTCGGTGCGATCGAGCCGCGCGACCTCGTCGGCGAACCATTGGTGCGGGATGAACCCTTGCGCCAAATAAGCGAACACCCGCCCGACGAAGCGCGCGTGCGGGTCGAGGCCGAGCTTGGCGAAATCGGGAATACCGCACGCCGCCCACAGCCGCGCGACATTGCCGCGCCCGCCCGCACGCACCGCGTCGCGTACCTGCGGCTCGTCCGCCAGCCGCTTGAGCACCTTCAGATCGAGCGCCTCGGGTGCGGGGCGCAGCATCGTCACCGTGCCGCCGGGCATCTCCGGCTTTCTGGACAGGCTGGCGATCAGCGCGTCGATGCTCGACAGGTCGGGCTCGCCCTCGCGCCAGTAGAGCCAGTCGAGTCTGGGGAAGCGATGCCCCTCGATCGCCTGTATCTCCTCGGGCAGGAACGCGTCGTCGCCTTCCTCGGTCAGCGCGCCAAACGTGCCGTCGCGCTGGTGCCGCCCGGCGCGCCCCGCGATCTGCGCCATCTCCGCCACCGTCAGCCGACGACGCCGACGCCCATCGAACTTGTGCAGGCCCGCGAACGCGACATGCCCTACATCGAGGTTCAACCCCATGCCGATCGCGTCGGTCGCGACGAGGTAATCGACCTCGCCGGCCTGGAACATCTGCACCTGCGCGTTGCGCGTGCGTGGGGAGAGCGCGCCCATCACCACCGCCGCCCCGCCGCGCAGTCGCCTGAGCATCTCCGCGGTCGCGTAGACCTCCTCGGCGGAGAAGGCGACCACGGCGGAGCGCCGGGGCAGACGCGACAGCTTCTTCGCCGCGCCGTAGCTGAGTGTCGAGAACCGCGGACGCTCGACGATCTCGATGCCCGGAATCAGGTTGCGCAGCACCGGACGCAGCGCTTCCGAGCCGAGGATCATCGTCTCCTCGCGACCGCGTGCGCGCAGCAGTCGGTCGGTGAAGACGTGACCGCGCTCCTGATCGGCACCGAGTTGCGCCTCGTCGATCGCAACGAACGCGAAGTCGCGCTGCATCGGCATCGATTCGACCGTACAGAGGAACCAGCGCGCGTCCTTCGGAACGATGCGCTCCTCGCCCGTCACAAGCGCGACGCGCTCGCGGCCCTTCAACGCGACGACGCGGTCGTACACCTCGCGGGCCAGCAGGCGGAGCGGGAAGCCGATGCATCCGCTCGAATGCGCGCACATCCGCTCGATCGCGAGATGGGTCTTGCCGGTGTTGGTCGGGCCCAACACTGCCGTCACTCGGGCGTTGTCACGCGCACTCATTGCCCGACATACATCGGGTCGAAGGCGAGGCGATGCAATCACTTCCTTGAAGCAGGCACTTGGGCCGGGCGGCTTCGTCGCGCGTGTCGGGCGTTCGGCCGCGAAGCACGCCATTCGTCACCCCGGTTAATTTGACTTTAGCACCTCGCGTCCACAACGCGGCGACCCAGGTGCCGGGGGGACACGGCGCACATTTTGTCACACCGGGGCGGGGACGCCGTTTTTGTTTCTGCGTGAACAGCAAGGGCTGGAGCTGGCAGGTGCCGCGGGATCGGCGCGGATGCGCGCGCTCGTGCCGGCCGCGGCGCCTGTCGTCCCGTCGTCGATCGCCGATCGGCTCCGCGACGCGGCGGTCCACACCGACTGGGTACCTGATCTAGAGCAGAACATCGGCAGTCGGACGTGGTGGCGCGGGGCGGCTACCTGTGTCGCGCTGATCGGGGCGGCATGGATGACGCGGCCGGGCGTGCCACCCGTGCTCGGCTACGCACCCCCGGCGGTGACCGGCGCGGCGCTGGAGGAAACCCGCACGCAGGGGATCGCGTCGCTAGGGCTCGGCGCCACTACCGGCCGCCGCATGGCTGCCTCCGGCCTCGTCCGTCACCTGACCGAGACGCCCGAGCGTCCGCAGATCGATCTGACGGTTACGCTGGGCGGCGGCGATACGCTCTCCAACGCGCTCGGCCGTGCGGGCGTCGGCATGAACGAGGCCGCACGCGTCGCGACGCTCGTCTCGGGCGCGGTCGCGCTCGACCAGCTCAAGCCCGGCACGATCCTGTCGCTGACGATGGGGCGCCGCCCGTCGCGGCTGCAGCCGCGCCCGCTCGAGAAGCTCACGTTCCGCGCCGGGTTCGACCTCAACCTCGCGGTCAATCGCGCCGGTGACGAGTTGCTGCTTGATCGCCAGTCGATCAGCATCGACCGCGCGCCGCTGCACGTCCGCGGGCTGGTAGGCGACGGGCTCTACCGCTCGATGCGCGCTGCCGGCGTGCCCGCGCGCGTGGTCGAATCGTACATCAAGGCGGTCGCCGCGCGCATGCCGATCGGTGAAGTCGGCGCCGCCGACACGTTCGACATCGTCGCCGATCAGGCCCGCGCCGCCACCGGCGAGGTCGAAGTCGGGCAGCTCCAGTATGCCGGGCTCGTCGACGCGGCGGGCAAGCGCCGGCTCCAGCTCGTCCGCTGGGGCGACAAGGACGGCGAGGGCGGCAGCTTCGTGGACCCGGCGGGTCAGGTCGAGCGTCGCGGTTTCATGGGCATGCCGGTCGCCGGGCGCGTCACCTCGACCTTCGGTTATCGCATGCACCCGCTGCTCGGCTTCATGCGGATGCACAAGGGGATCGACATTGGCGCGCCCTACGGCAGCCCGATCTACGCTGCGATCGACGGGGTGGTGCAGTTCGCGGGACGCAGCGGCGGCTACGGCAATTTCGTCAAGCTGGCGCACGCCGGCGGCTACGCCTCGGGCTACGGCCACATGAGCCGGATCGCGGTGTCGCCCGGCACCCACGTCCAGCGCGGGCAGGTGATCGGCTATGTCGGGTCAACCGGCATGTCGACCGGCCCGCACCTGCACTGGGAGGTGTGGAAGAACGGCGTGCCGGTCAACCCGCGCGCGATCTCGCTGTCGAGCGTCCAGACCGTATCGGGCGACACGCTGCGCGCCTTGAAGGCGAAACTGGCCCGGTTGCTCTCCGCACCCGCGCGCTGATTACCCGTGGTACGGCCGTTTAGGCCGAACCTCAGCTCCGCTTGGGAACCGAGAAGGTGCCCGTCACGCGTCCGGTCGGTGCGCGCTGCACGTTGCCGCCGGTCCCGGTTCCGCTGCCGCCCGCGACCGCCGACCCGTCGATCACCGCGCGTCCGGTGTCGAGGTTGATCGTCAACCGCGCGCCGTTGACGGTGTTCGGACCCTGCATCAGCCGCACGTTGCCCAACATGGTGATGACGCGGCGGTTCAGATCATAGACCGCATATTGCCCGCGCGCGGTCTGATCGGGGCGGCGCACCGTCACACCGCCCGACGCGTCGAGCCTCGACACCTGCGGGTTACCGTCGACCACCTCGCCGGTATAGGCGACGTTCAGCCGCTGCGCGTTGAGCGTCATCTCCGCCTGCTTGACCGCGACATTGCCGGTCAGCACCGCGCGATTGGCCTTGTCCTGCAATTCAATCTGGTCCGCACCGAAATCGATCGGCGCGTTGGTGTTGTGCTTGCTCTGCGCCGCCACGGGGGCAGCGGCGAGGAGGAGCGACAGGAGCAAAGGCGAGCCACGCATGGCGCTCATTTCGTTTGTCTCGGCACGATGCGCAAGCGCGCGTTGCCGTTCAGCCTGACCGTGCGCGATTCAAGATCGGCGGACATGCTGTTCGCGCTGAAATTACCCTGCCTGACCGTGCCCGTCACCGGCGCGGTGGAGGTCAGCTGCCGGGTTTTCAGATCGACGTCGGCGTTCGAGGTATCGAGCGTGTAATTGTTGGGCGCACGCACCGCGATGCCGCCGTCGACGCGCACCTTCTCGGTATCCATGTCGTACCGCGCGCGCGGCGCGGTGAGGCGCGCGGGACCGTCCTGCAACTGGATCGCCGCCGCCATCTGCTGGATGCGCACCACCGCCTCGGCCGAGCTCTTCTGCACCGCCGACCCTGCCTCCAGCTCGAACGGCTGCCCCTTGGTGTCGGTGCCGCGATAGGTCGCCGATTGCAGCTTCAGGCGTTCCTTGGCGACGTCGACCTTGTTCTTGTCGAGCACGAACGACACGTCGCCCGCCATGGTCAGCGGCGCCATGACCAGAAACGCGGTCAGCACGCCGATCGAGGCGGGGATCAGCCAGTTCGACGTGCGGATCAGCCGGTCGTGGCGGCCGCCCGGACGCGCCCATTGCTGGCGCTCCGACAGGGTCCGGCGGGCAAGCTCGCTCATGCGCTTCTCCGAAGGTCAGGCGTGCGCGAAGATGTCGACCTCGGGCCAGCCCGCGATGTCGAGTTCAGCGCGTGCCGGCAGAAAATCGAAGCACGCCTGCGCCAGTTCCATCCGCCCTTCGCGGACCAATCGCTTGTCCAGCTCTTCCTTCATGCGGTGCAGGTAGCGCACGTCGGACGCGGCATAATCGCGCTGTGCTTCCGACAACTCGGGGCCGCCCCAATCGGACGATTGCTGCTGCTTGGAGATATCCTGGCCGAGCAATTCCTTCGCCAGCTCCTTCAAGCCGTGGCGGTCGGTGTAGGTCCGCACCAGCCGCGACGCGATCTTGGTGCAGTAGACCGGTGCCGCAACCACGCCCAGATAATAGCTCAGCGCCGCGATATCGAAGCGGCCGAAATGGTACAGCTTCAATCGCGACGGATCGGCCAGCACGCGCTTCAGATTGGGCGCGGCGTAATCGCTGCCGGGATTGAAGCGGACCAGATGCTCGTCGCCCAGCCCATCGGACAATTGCACCACGCACAGCCGGTCGCGCGGCGTGATCAGCCCCATCGTCTCGGTGTCGACCGCGATCGCGGCGCCGGGTGCGAACACGTCGCCCGGCAGGTCTTCCTCGTGGAAATATACAGCCATGTGCTCGCCGTAGCTTGCGGCGCGCCCGCGCTCAATGGGCGCGGGGTCGCACAGGCGTTTCACCCTTCGTCGGCGTAGATCGCGACGCGCGCGGCCGTGTTTGCCGACACCTGCCCGCGGTACATGCCCTGCGTGGTGAAGCTCCACACCGCATCGCCGTCCGGCCCGGTGACGATCACGCCGCCGCTGCCGCCCAGCGCCTTTATCCCCGCCATCACCGCGTCGGCCGCGATCTGCAACGGTTCGCCCAGCATCCGCACGCGCGCGCCGATCTCGTGCCCTACGTTCTCGCGGATGAAGAACTCGCCCGAGCCTGTCGCCGACACCGCGCAGGCGCGATCGTCGGCGTAGGTGCCCGCGCCGATCAGCGGCGTATCGCCGACCCGGCCCCAGCGCTTGCCCGTCACCCCGCCGGTCGAGGTCGCGGCCGCGACGTGGCCGTACGCGTCGCACGCCACCGCGCCGACGGTGCCGTATTTCATGTCGACGTCGAACCAGTCTTCGCTCGCCTTCATCGCTGCCAGTTGCGCGCGGCGTTCGGGCACGACGAACCAGTCCTCACCCGCCTGTTCGACACCCTGTTCGCGCGCGAACGTGTCCGCGCCCGCGCCGGTCAGCAGCACGTGCGGGCTGTGATCCTTGACCGCGCGCGCGAGCGTAACGGGGTTGCGCGCGACGCTCACCCCCGCGACCGCGCCCGCCGATCGGTCACGTCCATCCATGATCGCGGCATCGAGCTCGACCTTGCCCTCGAACGTCAGCACCGCCCCGCGCGCGGAGTTGAAGTGCGGATCGTCCTCCAGCACGCGCACCGCCGCCTCGACCGCGTCGATCGCCGCGCCATTGTCCGCCAGCACCGCCGAGCCCGCCTCCAGCGCGCGGGTCAGCGCCGCGCGCGCGCCCGCGTCCTGATCGGGCGTGAGGACACCGCGATTGATGATCCCGGCGCCGCCGTGGATCACCAGCGTCCAGTTGATGGACATGACGTAAACTCCTTGAGGATTCAGGCGATCGCGGGGCGCGGATCGACGTGGGTGCGCTTTGACGCGTGCCGCCGTAGCCCGATCAACGGCCGGACCAGCGGTATGCGCCGCCCGATCAGGTAGAACGCCCAGCATCCCGCCACGGTCGCCGCCACCAGGATCAGGAAGTCCGCCAGCATCGGCAGCCCCGCGTCGCGCAGCCACCAGCCGATCACGACGATCAATGTCTGGTGAATGATGTAGAACGGGAACACCGCCTCGGTCAGCATCGGACGCCAGCGATGGTCGCGGTTCCAGTGGCTGTCGGCGAACCCGATCAGCGCCGCGATCGCGAACCAACCCTCGACCGCGCGCGCGACCGAGAACAGCTCGCCGACGCCGTCGGGCGCGCGCGCGACCCCGGGCCAGGTCAGTTCGATCCCCGCGACCAGCGCGAACGACGCGACTGCGACCACTGCCGACAGCTTCCACCATCGCACTAGCCGTGTCAGCACCACGTCGGCGCGCGCCAGCGCGAAGCCGAACAGGAATGCGGGAAAATAAGTCGCGTGCGCCACCCAGTCGCCCAGCACCGCGTGCGTCTCACGCCCGCCGGGAAACAGCACCAGATTGACCAGCACCATCCAGACGAGCGGGGCGAGCAGCAGCACCGGCCCGCGGAACACCGCCTCGAATCCACGCTGCGCCGCCTCGCGCGCGAGCTTGGGCGTCACGGCGACGGCGAGCGTGATCGCCAGCGTATAGATCCACAAATAAGCGACGAACCACAGGTGATTCCACGTCGGCAACGGCATGCCGAGCGTGCTGTCGAACCGGAAATAATCGTGCAGCCAGAACCACGCGAAGCCGTGCGGATAGCCGCGCTTGGTCACCAGCTCGACCCAGGCCTGCGGCGGCACGATCACTGCCATTCCGAAGATCAGCGGCACCAGCAACCGTGCGGTACGGTTCCGCGCGAACTTGAGGCGGCTCGACTGCCGCTTGAGTAGCACGCGGCTGGCGTATCCCGACACGATGAATAGCAGCGACAGCCGCCACGGATTGCTCGCCATCATCGGCACGGTCGCCCACACCGGCCCGTCGAGCTTCACGTGATAGTCCCACGGCACGAACACCATGCCGACATGGTAGAGGATCAGGAGCGCGAAGGCGCCGATGCGGAGCCAGTCGAGCCCGTAATGGCGTTGCATGGCCGCGCGCCTAGCAGCTTCGCGGCGTCCGCGCCAACTCACGCCCAGTTATTCGGGCCGGGCTATTCGGCCGGAACGATCCGGTGACGCGGCGGCGTCGGCGGCAGCACGCCCAGCCCCGCAACCGGTCTTAGTACCGGCACCGCGCGCGCCAGCAGGTAGAAGCCCGTGCAGGCCGCGGTCGTCGTGGCGACCACAACCGCGAACCCCGCTCCCGCCGACAGGCCGAGCGGCAGGATCATCCACGCCGTCACCACGATCACGGGATGGTGGATCAGATAGGCGGGGAATACTGCCTCCGCGAGCGTCGCACGCCAGCGCGCGTCGCGGTTGAACCAGACGTCTGCCACGTGGAGCAGGATCAGCAGCATCGACCATGCCATCGCCACCTGCGCGGCGCGCTCGGCCGCCGCGATCAGGTGCGGCGGCACGTTGCTGCCGGGAAAGGCATGCTCGACCCACGCGACCACGCACCCGCACAGCAGCGCCACCGGCACGCCGCCGCGCCAGTGCGCCGCGATCCGCTGCCACAGCAGCGGCGACCCGCCCAGCGCGAAGCCGAACAGCAGGAACGACGCATATTGCACGTGCCCGCTCCAGTCGGTGAACAGCCCGTGCTGCTCGGGCACGACGAACATCAGCGACAATCGCGCGCCGGCGAGCAAGCAGATCGGCAACCACAGGATACGCCGCTCGGCGGTCAGCGCCTCGACCCGCGCCTGTACCCACGCCGCCCCGCGCGCGGCGACCAGCAGCGCGAGCAGCATCGTGTACACCCACAGGTAGAGTACGAACCACAGATGCTCCCACGCCGGAAAGCCGAGACCGTAGCGCGGATCGGGCAGCCAATATTCGTGCAGCCAATATTGCGTAAGAGATAGCGGATCGCCCGCCAGCTTCGCACGCACCCACAATTCGGGCACCAGCAGCACCAGCAACCCGAATGCGAGCGGCAGCAGCAACCGCTTGCTGCGCCCGCGCGCGAAGTCGTGGAGCGAGGGCGAGCGCATCAGCAGCCGCCGGGTTGCAAATCCCGATACCGCGAACAGCAGCGGCAACCGCCACGGCGTCAGGAACGCGAGCGGCACCAGCAGCGCCGGGTTCGTCTGCGGCCACTTGATCACCCAACGCCCCGGCACGAACACCAATGTCGCATGGTACAGGATCAGCAGCGCAAACGCGCCGATCCGCAGCCAGTCTAGGCCGTAATGCCGGCCGGACAGATGCCGGGCAGGGGGATCGGGGCGCATGATGCCCCAATAGCTTGCGGCTTCTCAACGAAGTGTTGCCGCGCCCGCGCCGACAGCGGGCTTTCGACCACGCCGCTCAGCGCGTATATGGGCGCTCATGTCCATTCGTCCGTGGCGCGACATCGTCCGCCGAGAGAGCCGCCAGATCATGGTCGGCAACGTCCCCGTCGGCGGCGGCGCGCCCGTCACCGTGCAGACGATGACCAACACGCCAACCAGCGACGCGGCTGCTACGATCGATCAGATCCGCCGCTGCGAGGATGTCGGCGTCGACCTGATCCGCGTGTCCTGTCCCGACACCGACTCGACCGCCGCGCTGCCCGAGATCGTGCGCGCTGCAAACGTGCCGATCATCGCCGACATCCATTTCCACTACAAACGCGCGCT
>NZ_CAJYVU010000003.1 GCF_913778135.1 uncultured Sphingomonas sp.
TCGGACGAGGGGCTGACCGACGCGGGGCTCAAGATACGCACGATGCGGCTGCCCGACCTGTTCCAGGATCAGGACAAGCCCGAGGTGCAATATGCGCAGGCCGGGCTCGACGCCGATGCGATCGTCGACACGGTGCTGAAGGCGTTGCGCTACAATGAGGTTGGCGAGGCGGGGCAGGCGGCGAGCGCCTGATCGCTCGACCGTTTCTCTCGGCATGACCGGATGGCAGAAGGTCGCGGCGCTGACCGCGCTCTACGTCGTCGGGCTGTTGTGGGTGAACTGGACGATGGTGCGTCGCGTCCGACATGCGCAAGCAGTGCGGGCGGCGTGGACCGCCGAAGAGTTCGACGCGGTGTTCGCGGACTGCGCGCCGGCTGTCGCGCCGGCCGTGCGCGCCGCGGTCGCGCCGCTCTACGGCGAGGGCGTGGTGCCGCGCCCGGAGGACACGCTCAAACGCTTCCTCAAGCTCGACAGCGGCGAGATCGAGGATTTGGCGAACGCGGTCGTCCGCGAACTCGCACCCGACGCTCCGGAGACGCGGGTGATCCCCGCGCTGCCGGACGTCGCCGCGCTGACCCGCTACGTCGACGCGCGGCTCCGCGGCTAGCCGAGCGGCAGGCGATCGTCGCGGTCGCGCGGAAGCGATAGGATCGCGCGCGCATCGCCGGGTGATCGCACTTCGCCGTGCGGTCCGCCCGCGGCGGCCAGCACGCGATCGAGTAGTTCCAGCCCCTCCGGCCAGTGTCCCAGGCCGCTCGCGGCATTGAGGTGGCCCTGCGGTCCCGCGTCGACGAAATGGCTGCCCCAATCGACCGCCAGACTGTGCGCGCGATCGAGGTCGATCCAGGGATCGTCGCCCGACGCGACCACGATCGACGGGAACGGCAGCGGCTGCTTGGGCGCGGGAGCGAAGGGTGCGAGCTCAACTGCGACATGCGCGCGATCGACATCGGCGGGGGCGACCAGCAGCGCGCCCGCGACCGGCCAGCCGTAAGGCTGCGGGCTCATCGTCGCCCACCAAGCGATCGCGATGCAGCCGAGCGAGTGCGCGACGAAGATAACGGGCGCACGCGCCGACGAGACCGCCTGATCCAGCTTGGTCACCCAGGTGTTGCGGTGGGGGCGTTCCCACATGCCGAGATCGACGCGCCTCGTGTCAGGGCGGCTCTTCTCCCACAAGCTCTGCCAGTGCGCGGAGCCGGAGCCGCCGAGACCGGGTACGGTGAGGATCGTCGGGGGCACTGCCAGGTCGGACATCGCGCGTGCCATGCGTCACCTCCTTGTTCGCCGGCTCGTCGGGAACGGCCGGCAGGGCGAGGCCGCGGCGCAGTCTAGGGGGTCGGCACCACCGCGGCCTCATCCAAAAGGTATTATCTACTAAGTCGATGGACAATCGTGCGGTGCAGCATTTCGCATGAAAAGACACACGGCTGCGACGAGACGTTTTCGCACGACATGCTGAAAACGCTGTCAGATCGAGATCGGGTCGCGGTAAGGCGCGTTGATGGCGAAACAACGTGCCGATCAGATGCTGGTGGACCGTGGCCTCGCTGAGTCGCGCGCGCGCGCGCAGGCGCTGATCATGGCGGGATTGGTATTCGTTGGCGATCGCAAGGTAGACAAGCCGGGGCAGGCGCTGGCGGAAGACGTGGTGCTCGATGTGCGCGGGCGCGACCACCCTTGGGTGTCGCGCGGTGGCGTGAAGCTGGCGCACGGACTCGATCATTTCGGCTGGAACGTGGGCGAAGCGATCGCGATCGATGTGGGATCGTCGACCGGCGGCTTCACCGACGTGCTGCTGACCCGCGGCGCGGCGCGGGTGTACGCGATCGACAGCGGCAGCAACCAGCTGGCGTGGAAGCTCAGGCAGGATCCGCGCGTGATCGTGCTTGAGCAGACCAGCGCACGCATTCTGACCGATGCGCACGTACCCGAGGCCGTCGACTTGGTCGTGTGCGACGCTAGCTTCATCGGGCTGGCCAAGGTGCTCGACGTGCCGCTCGGCTTCGTGCGGCCCGGCGGACGCGCGCTCGCGCTCATCAAGCCGCAATTCGAGGCGGGACGCGGAGAGGTGGGCAAGGGAGGTGTGGTGCGCGATCCAGCGGTTCACGCGCGCGTCTGCGATGAGGTGGCCGACTGGTTCACCGCGCGCGGCTGGATGGTGCAGGGAACCACGGAGAGCCCGATCACCGGCCCGAACGGCAACGTCGAGTTCCTGATCGCCGCCATGCTGCCTGCCGCAGCGCCGATCGATTGATCCAACCCGGAACGGGGCGCGTAATAGGTGGTTTACGCGCGCGCGCTGATCGTGCACCGCCGACGCGACCGAAAGGGGATTAAATTGGGTTCGATCGCATCCAGGGGTCAGTTGCGGATGTCGTTCGTGCGCTGGGCCGCGTTCGTGGTGCCGCTGGTGCTGCTGCTAGGCTTTCTGTCGGGGCGCAGCGTTCCGTCGGGTAACCAGAACGCCTGGTATGTCGCGCTCGCCAAGCCGGCGTTCACGCCGCCGGGGTGGGTGTTCCCGGTCGCGTGGACGCTTCTTTATATCTTGATCGGCTTCGCATTGGCGATCGCCCTGTCCGCGCGCGGCGCACCGCTGCGCGTCGTCGGCGTCGTTCTGTTTGCGGCGCAATTCATGCTCAATCTCGCTTGGACGCCGCTGTTCTTTGGCGCACACCGGATCGGCGCGGCGCTGCTGGTGATTGCGCTGATCTTCGGCTTGTCGCTGGCGACGACCTGGGTGTTCGCGCGGTTCAGACCCACGGCGGCGGCGCTGATGCTGCCATACCTCGCCTGGCTCGCGTTTGCGGGCGTCCTCAACTGGCAGATCGTTCGGTTGAACCCCAACGCCGACACGGTTGTGCCGGCGGGGGGAACGTCCCAAATACTGCGCTGACACTTAATCAACGAGAGCCACACGCGTCATGCAGACCGAAAACAAGATCTTCGGCGACCTTGCAAAACTGTTCAACGGTGCCGCCGGGACGCTGGCAGGCGTCGGGCGCGAGGCAGAAGCCGGCGCGCGTGACCGGATGCGCGAGTGGGTCGGCGGGCTCGACTTCGTCAGCCGCGACGAGTTCGAGGCGGTGAAGGCGATGGCGGCGGCGGCCCGCGACGAGAATGACGTGCTGCGCGCGCGTATCGACGCGCTGGAGGCGGCGAGCAAGCCGCAGAACGGCTGAGGCGCCACCTGCTTCCTTGTAACGTGCCCCTTTCCGTTTTTCGCGCCGATGTGCGATGACGTCGATGATGCTCGACGAAGCTGACCTGGAACCCGAACGCGAGGCACCGCTCGAGATGCTCGAGTCGTACTTCCTCGCGCACGGCTGGACGTGTGAGCGCCACGACGAGGAAATCACCGCGACGATCAAGGGCAGCTGGACCGAGTACGAACTGCGCGCGCTGTTCCGCGAGGAAGACGGCGTGCTTCAGTTTCTCGCCTTTCCTGACGTCAAGGTAACCGAGGATCGCCGCCCCGCGATCTGGGAAACGCTGGCGCTGGTCAACGAACAGCTCTGGCTCGGCCATTTCGAGCTTTGGTCGTCGAGCGGCATCCTGCTTTACCGCAATGCGACGTTGGTCGACGCGATAGACGACGAGCCGAGCCTGTCGCTGACCGCAGCCGAACTGATGATCGAGACCGCGATCGACGAGTGCGAGCGCTTCTATCCGGTGTTCCAGTTTGTATTGTGGGGCGGGAAGACACCCGCCGAGGCGATCGCCGCCGCAATGGTCGAAACACACGGCGAGGCGTAAGCGCGATGCGACTCTGGTTGATCGGCTGCGGCAACATGGCTGGCGCGATGCTGCGGCGCTGGATTGCGAGCGGCGTGGTGCGTGCGCAAGACGTTCACGTTGTCAACCGTGGCGACCGTGCTCTGCCGCAGGGAGTCGCGCAATCGCGCGACCTACCGGACGCCGACAGCCCCGATATCGTCATATTGGGGGTCAAGCCGCAGCAACTGGACGAGGTCGCCCAGCGTTTTGCCGCGCGCGTGAGCGCGGCGCCGGTGATCGTTTCGATGCTGGCGGGCGTCGATGCCGCCGCGCTCGGCAGCCGCTTTCCGGGGCCCGAGCCGGTCGTCGTCATGCCCAACCTGCCGGTCGAGATCGGGCAGGGGGTGGTCGCGATTCATGCGCCCGACGCGAGCGAGTCCGCGCGCGCGCAGGTCGACGCGCTCATGGCGCCGCTCGGGCTCGTTCGCTGGTTCGACGACGCCGCCGGGTTCGAGGCGGCCGGCGCGCTGTCGGGTACCGGGCCTGCTTTCCTGTTCCGCTTCATCGACGCGCTCGCCGCTGCCGGAGAGGCAAGGGGCCTCGCGCCCGATGATGCCGCCGCGGTCGCGAAGGTCACGGTCTCGGGTGCCGCCGCGATGGCTGCGGCAAGCGCGCGATCGCCGGCTGCGCTCGCCGACGCGGTCGCCAGTCCGGGCGGCATGACGCGGCAGGGATTGAACGTGCTCGACGCTGACACCGCGCTCAATACATTGCTGACGCGGACGCTGGAGGCGGCGATCCAGCGCGGTCGCGAGATGGCAGCCGAGCGGCGCGGCGCTTAGGTTAGCGCCGCAGCGCTTCGACCCGCGGCATTTCCTCGGGCGGGATCAGTCCTTCGAGCACTGCCCAGAACCCGGTCACCGCGTTCATGCCCGCGCGTGAATAGGCCGCAGAGAGCCGCTCGCGCAGCGCGTCGAACAATTGCGCCTCCAGCGCGGTGCCGGCTTCGGTCAGGCGCAGCAGTCGTTGGCGACGGTCGCGTTCGCCCGGGCGCGTGTCCACCATGTCGCGCTCGATCAGTTCGTTGAGCACGCGGCCGAGCGACTGTTTGGTGATGTTGAGCAGCGCGAGCAGTTCGCTGACTGGCATGTCGGGCCGGCGCGCGATGAAGTAGAGCGCGCGGTGGTGAGCGCGACCCAGACCCTGTTTCGCGAGGCCGCGGTCGATCGCGCGTGTAATATGGCTGTTCCCGAAGTAGAGCAGCTCCATGCCCCGACGCAGCTCGGGCTCCCGAAGAAACTGCGGCGACGCGATCTGGGAAGGGGCGGGCTGGGGTGGGGCAGTCATGTTGACCGGCTTTGCCATCGCCCATAACCGTCCGCAACCCGCTTTGCGGCGCATCAGACTGGAAGGACCATCGTGTTCGCGCTTGAACGTCACCCAACCCCCGTCTCGATCGAGGACCGTACAGCGCGCCTGGTGGACCCGGTATTCGGGCGCGTCTTCACCGATCACATGGCGGTGCTGCTCTACAACGAGGAGCAGGGCTGGCACGACGGGCGCATCACCGCGCGCGCGCCGCTGACGATGGATCCGGCGTCGGCCGTGCTCCACTACGCGCAGGAAATCTTCGAAGGCATGAAGGCGTACCGGCAAGAGGACGACAGCGTGTCGCTGTTCCGTCCGCGCGCCAACGCCGAGCGGTTCCGCGCCTCCGCGCGCCGCATGGCGATGCCCGAGCTGCCTGACGAGCTGTTCCTCGAATCGATCCACCAGCTGGTGAAGACCGATCGCGACTGGATCCCGACCAGTGCGGAAGCGTCGCTCTACCTGCGTCCGTTCATGATCGCGTCGGAGGTGTTCCTGGGCGTGAAGCCCGCGGCGCAGTACATCTACATGGTGCTTGCCTCATCAGTCGGCGCGTATTGGAAGGGCGGCGCGCGCGCGGTGTCGCTGTGGGTCAGCCATGATTACACGCGCGCGGGCGCGGGCGGCACCGGTGCGGCGAAGTGCGGCGGCAATTACGCCACCAGCCTCGTCGCGCAGCAGGAGGCAATCCGTCGCGGCTACGATCAGGTCGTGTTCCTCGACGCGGCCGAGCGCCGCTGGATCGAGGAACTGGGCGGCATGAACATCTTCTTCGTCTTCGACGACGGTTCGATCCAGACGCCGCCGCTGACCGGCACGATCCTGCCCGGCATCACCCGCGACTCGATCCTGACGCTCGCGCGCGACGAGGGACTGATGGTGCGCGAGGAGCCGTATTCGATCGATCAGTGGCGCAATGACGCGGCGAGTGGGCGGTTGGTCGAGAGCTTCGCCTGCGGCACCGCCGCGGTCGTGACGCCGATCGGGCGCGTCGCCGGGCCTGGCTATGAATTTACCATCGGCAGCGGATCGACGGGGCAGACGACGCAGCGCATCCTCGACACGCTGAATGCGATCCAGCGCGGTCGCGCGCCCGATCCGCACGGCTGGCGCGAGCCCGTGCGCGTCTGACCCGACCGGCGGGAACGCGCGCGCGGTTCGGTCATTTCGCCTCTGGTACCGTTCAGAGGACGTTTTGCATGATCCGCCCGCTCGCCTCGCTTGCCCTCGGCGCTGCCTTTGCCGCGGTTGCGGTATCCGCCGCGCCGCGCGTGGTCGGACCCGCCGCCACCACGTTCCACGTCGGCGCGGTGGAGATCGTGTCGCTGCGCGATGCGGTCAACGTTGTGCCGAACGACGGCAAGACTCTCGGTCTCGGCCACTCGCCGGCCGAAGTGGCGCAGGTGCTGCGCGCGCGTGGTGCGCCGACCGATCCGATCACGCTCGGCGTCGACCAGTTGCTCGTGCGGCTGCCGGGTCGGCTGGTGCTGATCGACACCGGCCTCGGGCCGAAGGTCGGCGGGACGCTGATGCAAAGCCTGTCGCAGGCCGGCGTCGCTCCCGATCAGATCACCGATGTGCTGATTACCCACGGCCACCCCGATCACGTCGGTGGGCTGGTCGACGCGAATGGCAAGCCGGCTTTTCCAAAGGCGATCGTGCACCTCTCGGCGCCCGAGTGGCAGTCGGTCCAGCAGGGGCGCGGCGCGGAGGTAGTGCCAGCCGTCAAGGCGCAGGTGAAGACCTTTGCGCCAGGCGCGGCGGTCTTGCCGGGAATCACCGCGATCGCGCTGCCCGGCCACACGCCGGGACATAGCGGCTACCGGATAACCTCGGGAAAGCAGAGCCTGGTTGTCATCGGCGATCTGGCGCACAGCGCGGTCGTGTCGCTCGCGAAGCCTGAATGGCCGATCCAGTACGATGGCGACAAGCCGCAGGGCGAGCAGACCCGGACGCGCGAACTCGCGCGGCTTGCGGCAACGCACCAGCGTATTTTCGCCGGGCACTTCCCTTATCCGGGTGTCGGCTATGTCGTCCGTTCGGGTGGAGGGTACGCCTTCCAACCCGAACGGCAATAATCCGCGCCCCGACTCAAGGGAGCGCGCACCAGGTCAGTTCATCAGCTCGACCGCCATCGCCACGGCTTCGCCGCCGCCGATGCACAGGGAGGCGAGACCGCGCTTCTCGCCACGGTTCTCCAGCGCGCCGAGCAGTGTTGCCAGGACGCGTGCGCCCGACGCACCGATCGGGTGACCCAGCGCGCACGCGCCGCCGTTGACGTTCAGCTTCTCGTGATCGAGGCCTAAGTCGCGCATCGCGATCATCGCGACGCAGGCGAACGCCTCGTTGACCTCGAACAGGTCGACCTCGTCCTTGCTCCAGCCGGCGCGCTCCAGCGCTTTGCGCATCGCCGCGACAGGGGCTGTGGTGAAGCGTGCTGGCCCATGCGCGTGCGCGGCGTGGGAGACGACGCGCGCGACCGGCTTGATCCCCAGCTTCTCCGCGACCGAAAGCCGCGTCATGACGAGCGCCGCCGCACCGTCCGAGATCGACGAAGCGTTCGCCGCCGTGATCGTGCCGTCCTTCGCGAATGCGGCCTTCAGCGTCGGGATCTTGGCAACATCACCCTTGGCGGGCTGCTCGTCGAGGCTCACGGTCGTGCTGCCCTTGCGACCGGCCACCTCGACCGCGACGATCTCGCGGTCGAACGCGCCCGACTTCTGCGCTGCCTGCGCACGCTCGAGTGACTTTATCGCGTAAGCATCCTGCGCCTCGCGGGTGAATTGATATTCCTGCGCGGTTTCCTCCGCGAACACGCCCATCGCCTTGCCGGGTTCGTAGGCGTCTTCCAGCCCGTCGAGGAACATGTGATCGAACAGGCGATCATGCCCGATGCGCGCGCCGCCGCGGTGCGCCTTCGACAGATAGGGCGCGTTGGTCATGCTCTCCATGCCGCCCGCGACCAGCAGGTCGATCGACCCGGCGCCGAGCGCCTCCGCGCCCATGATCGCGGCCTGCAGACCCGACCCGCACATTTTGTTGAGCGTCGTCGCCTCGACATGTTCGCCCAGCCCCGCGAAGATCGCGGCCTGCCGTGCCGGCGCCTGGCCGAGCCCGGCCGACAGCACGTTGCCCATGTAGATGCGCTCCACGGCTTCGGCGCTCACGCCTGCGCGCTCCACGGCTGCCTTCACCGCGGTCGCGC
>NZ_CAJYVU010000004.1 GCF_913778135.1 uncultured Sphingomonas sp.
TCGCCAACGTCCGAGCGGCGACACGCGACTGGCGCACGATGCAGGCAGCGGTGGCGCACGACGCGGGCACGCTGGACGACACTGGCGGTGACGGTGAGGGTGCGAACCTGCTGCGCTGGTTCCTCGACCGGCATTTCACCCTCCTGGGTCACCAGCGCTGGAGCGCCACCGACGGTGCCGATCAGGCGAGCGCGCTGGGCATCATGCGGCTGGAGCAGCCGGTGCCGATCCTGGCCGAGCGTTCGCGGCACCTGGCGATCGAGTGGTTCCAGGCGGGTAACAAGGCGCCGCTGTTGCTGAAGTCGAGCCTGATTTCCCCCGTCCACCGCCGCGTGCCGCTCGATCTCGTCGTGGTGCCGGTAATGCAGGCCGGGCGCGTCACGGGGCTGTCGATCACCGCGGGACTCTGGACCTCGGCCGCGCTCAACGCGCCGCCGCGGAGTGTGCCGGTTTTGCGGCAGCGGCTGGCTGAGTTCGAGGCGAAGTTCGGGTTCGATCCCGCGGGGCACACCGGCAAGGCATTGATGCACGCGCTGGCGTCGCTGCCGCATGACCTCGTCACCGGGTTCGACAGCGCGTCGGTCGAGCAGCTGGCGCTGAGCGCGATGAGCATCGCCGATCGCCCGCGCCCGAAGCTGGTGCTGGTGCGATCGCCGCTCGGCCGGCACCTGTTCGCGTTCGTGTGGCTGCCGCGCGAGGACGCGACCACCGCGCGGCGCGCCGCGATCGGCGACATGCTGTCGGAGGCCGCGGGCGGTCGCGTCATCAACTGGGCGATCAGCCTGGAGGATCAGGTCGTCGCACTGCTGCGCTTCACGATCGACCTGCGCGAGGGCGGGCGGATGCCCGAGGTCGAGCCGCTCGACCAGCGGCTGGCGCGGATGGTGCGCGGCTGGGTGCCCGACGTCGAGGCGGCGCTGGTCGAGCGGATGCCGGCGACGCGCGCGGCGCGGCTCGCGCTGCGCTGGGCGGCGGCGTTCCCCGCCAATTACCGCAATTTGTCGAGCGCGGACGAGGCGGCCGAGGACATCGTGCGCCTGTCGCAGCTGGACGGCGAGGGCGACCGGCAGGTCCATTTGTATCCGACCGCAGCGGGCGAGGATCACCGGCTGAAAATCTACAAGCTGAACGGGGCGCTGGCGCTGTCGGATGCGGTGCCGGTGCTGGAGAATTTCGGCTTCCGCGTGGTGGGCGAACTGCCGACGCGGCTGCGCGAGGTCGACAATGCCTTCGTTCACGATTTCGTCGTCGAGGCGCCCGACGTGGCGTTCGACCACGAGCCGCAGGTGCTCGAAGCCGCGATCGCCGCGACACTGCGCGGGCAGGCGGAAAATGACGCGTTCAACAGCCTGGTCGTCTCCGCCGGGCTGACCCCGCGCGCGACCGTGCTGTTCCGCGCCTGGTACCGTTACCTGCGTCAGGCGGGGCTCACCTACACGATGTCGACCGTGGTCGACGCGCTGTCGCGCAACGCGGGGCTGGCGCAGACGCTGGTCGCGCGGTTCCACGCGCTGCACGACCCGTCGTTCGACGGTGACGCGAACGCGAGCGACGACGAGATCGTGCGCGCGCTGGACGCCGTGTCGGCGATCGACGACGATCGCATCCTGCGCAGTTTCCGCGCGGTAATCGACGCGACGCTGCGCACCAACGCGTTCATCCCCGCCGCCAATGAGGCACTGGCGTTCAAGCTCGACAGCGCACTGGTGCCCGGGCTGCCCAAGCCGCTGCCGTGGCGCGAGGTGTGGGTTTATTCCCCGCGCGTCGAGGGTATCCACCTGCGCGCGGGGCCTGTCGCGCGCGGTGGCCTGCGCTGGTCCGACCGCCGCGACGATTTCCGCACCGAGATCCTGGGGCTGATGAAGGCGCAGCGCGTCAAGAACGCGGTGATCGTACCCACGGGCGCGAAGGGTGGCTTCTACGCCAAGCAGTTGCCGTCGCCCGCGAACCGCGACGCGTGGCTGGCCGAAGGGACCGAGGCGTATCGCATCTTCATCCGCACGCTCCTGTCGATCACCGACAATATCGTCGGCACCGGCGTGGTGCACCCGGACGGCGTCGTGATCCGCGACGGCGAGGACCCGTATTTCGTCGTCGCTGCCGACAAGGGCACCGCGACGTTCAGCGACGTCGCCAATGCGCTGGCGCTGGAGCGTGACTTCTGGCTGGGCGACGCCTTCGCCAGCGGCGGCAGCGTCGGTTACGATCACAAGGCGATGGGCATCACCGCCAAGGGCGCGTGGGTGTCGGTGCAGCGCCACTTCGCCGAGCGCGGCGTCGACGTGCAGACGCAGCCGATCCGCGTCGTCGGATGCGGCGACATGTCGGGCGACGTGTTCGGCAACGGCATGCTGTTGTCGAAGGCGATCAAGCTGGTCGCGGCGTTCGACCACCGCCACATCTTCCTCGATCCCAATCCCGATCCCGAGACGAGCTGGAACGAGCGCGCGCGCATGTTCGCGCTGCCGCGCTCGTCGTGGGCCGACTATTCGGCGCCGGTGTCGGCGGGCGGCGGTGTCCACAGTCGCGCCGCCAAGTCGATTACGATCACTCCGCAAGTCGCGGCCGCGCTCGACATCCCGGTGGGCGAGATGGAGCCGTCGCTGCTGATCGCGGCGATCCTGAAGTCGCCGGTCGACCTGATCTGGTTCGGCGGCATCGGCACCTACGTGAAGGCGGCGGCGGAGAATAACGCCACGGTCGGCGATCCCGCTAACGATCGCCAGCGCGTCGATGCGGAGGAGTTGCGCGCGATTGCGATCGGCGAGGGTGCGAACCTTGGCGTGACGCAAGCGGCGCGTATCGCCTTTGCCGCGCGCGGCGGCCGGATTAACACCGACTTCATCGACAATTCGGCCGGCGTCGATTGCTCGGACAATGAGGTCAACATCAAGATCGCGTTGAACCGCGAGATGACCGAGGGGCGGCTGGCCTACGAGGATCGCAACGCGCTGCTCGCCAGCATGACCGACGATGTCGCGCATCTGGTGCTGGAGGACAATCGCCTGCAGACGCTGGCGCTGTCGATCGCCGAAGGGTCGGGCAACGAGGCCGCGCAGGCGGTGCCGAGCTACGTCCGCGTGATGGAGGTGTTCGAGGAGGCCGGGCGGCTCGACCGCAAGGTCGAGGGGCTCGCCTCCAACGTCGATTTTCTGCGCCGTGGCGTCGACGGGCGCGGGTTGACGCGGCCCGAGCTGGCGGTGCTGCTCGCGACCGCGAAGCTCGCGTTGCAGGACGCGATCGAGCATAGCGCGCTGGGGGCCGACCCGGCGATGCTGCCCGACCTGCACGCCGCTTTCCCGACCGCGATGCAGGAGCGGTTCGCGGCCGCGATCGACCAGCACCGGCTGCGCGGCGAGATCGTCGCGACCAAGCTCGCCAACCGGATCGTCAACCGCATCGGCGTGCTGCACCCGTTCGAGCTGGCGGAGGAGGAAGGCGCGGCACTGTCCGACATCGCGGCGATGTTCGTGGTGGCGGAGCGTCAGTTCGGCCTGGCCGAATTGTGGCGCGAGATCGAGCAGACCGCGATGCCCGAGGCGGCGCGCTACGCGTTGTTCGACGAGGTGGCGGTGGCGACCCGATCGCACGTCGCCGACCTGCTGCGTGTCGAGGCGCCGGGGACGATGCCATCGGCGGTGCTGGAGCGGCTGGGGCAGGGGATCGCGCGGCTCGACGCCGCGGCGCGCGACCTGCTGCTCGACGAGGCGCAGGCGCAGAGCCGGCGGATCGCCGCAACGCTGGAGGCGACCGGTGCGCCGGCCGATCTGGTCACGCGCGTGGTGCGGCTGTTCGAGCTCGACGGGGTCGTCGGCCTCGCTGATCTGGGTGGGCGATCCGGGATCGACGAGACGCGGATCGCGCGCGCGTTCACGCACCTGGGACAGGCGCTGGGGCTCGATTGGGCGCAGTCGACCGCGGCGCGGATCACGTCGAGCGATCCGTGGGAGCGGCTGCTGATCGCGGGGCTGGCGCGCGATTTTCAGCAGCTGCGGCTCGACTTCCTGGGACGGACCGCGAAGGGCGCGCCCGAGGAGGCGGTGGCGCGCTGGCTGGGCGAGAATGCGGGCCGTGTGGGTCAGTTCAAGGCGGTGGTCGACCGTGCGCGCCACGCGCCCGCGCCCAACGCGGCGATGCTGGCGCAGATCGCGGGACAGGCACGCGTACTGCTGGGGCGGTGACCGGTCGGGTCGGTCGTGCGGCGCGCGATCGACCCGTTCCAGCATCACGAAAGGCTGTTGCGCCGCGCGATCAACGTCGCTAGTGGCAGCGCTCGGCCGCGCTGCGGCCGGGCCGGGCGGGGCTGTAGCTCAGATGGGAGAGCGCTGCAATCGCACTGCAGAGGTCAGGGGTTCGATTCCCCTCAGCTCCACCACCCCGCCATTTTCCCCATCATCTTTCAGTTACCAACCGGCATCGGGTTGGCTGAGATATTCCTGTTCCTCGGGCGACGATGTGCGGCCGAGCGCGGCGTTGCGTGATGGGAAGCGGCCGTAGCGCGCCTGTACACCCTGGTGATCGCGCGCGAAGCTGAAGGCCTCCGCGTCGCCGAGTTGCTCGAACTTTTCGACCGACAGCGCCTGTAACTGGGCGTCCTCTGCGTGCATCAGCGGCATGTAGAGAAACTGGCGCTGTTCGGGCGTGTAGCGATCCTCCCACCCTTGCGCGATCGCTGCCAGCGTCAGGTCGCGTGCGAGGGGGTCGGCGGCGAACGCTTCCGCGTGCCCGCGGTGGATGTTGCGCGAGAATTGGTCGAGCAGGATGATCGCGGCGAGCAGCGCCTCGGGCGTATCGCGCCAGCCCGCGGCCTCGCTCGCCAGCACCGCGTCGCGCGTCGGGCCGAAGCGGGTCGCTATCGTCCGGTCGAGCGTGTCGTCCTTTGCGAAGCGCTGCTCGGGCGTGACTCGATCGAACCAGAAGTCGAGCACGTCGTGCGGGGTGACCGTCATCGCAGTAACGCCGCGACCGCGTCGAACAGGGTGACGCCCGCGAGCGGTCCGAAGATCAGCATGACGAGGTTGAATACCACGATGTTGCGCATCACCTGCGCCTGCCGGATCGTCAGCCGGCGCGTCGGCCGTTCGGGTTGCCACGGCGCGGGCGGGGGCCAGTCGCGATTGTCGACGAACATGCGCTTGTCCTTCCTCGCGCACTGAACCGTGCGCGTTCGATCAAACCTGCACCGGGCCGGAGCGATCACCCTGGCGGGCGGATCGATGGTTCCGGCACCGACAGTTGTTCCGCTACGCTGGCGGTGGGCATCGGGTTCCCCGCCTCGGCCCCACGCCGGATCGATGCGGCGGGCGCGCGGTAAACCCTCGCGCTCCTCTTCGTTCAGGCGTCCGCCGGGCGGCGCTTCATCATCGCGGCGCGGCGGCAGATCGCGACCTGCTCGCCGCGCTGGTTGGTCATGCGGTGCTCGAACTCGACGATGCCGACTGCGGGGTTCGACTTGCTCTCGCGGACCGCGACGACCTCGCTTGATGCCTGCAGCGTGTCGCCGTGGAACACGGGTTTGGGAAAGCGCGTGTCGCTCATGCCGAGATTGCCGACGGTGGTGCCGAGCGTCGTGTCCTGCACCGACATGCCGATCATCAGGCCGAGCGTGAAGAGGCTGTTGACGAGCGGTTTGCCCCACTCGCTCTTTTCCGCGAAGTCGAAGTCGATGTGGAGCGGCTGCGGGTTCATCGTCAGCAGGCTGAAGTTCATGTTGTCGTACTCGGTCACCGTGCGGCGCAGCGGGTGCGTGAAGGTCTGACCGACCGTGAACTCCTCGAACCACAATCCCATCGCGTTGCTCCTCGTACTGGCGTCGCTGCGCTCCTGCCCCGGCGCGGCGCGATGCGCCAGTGGGCTCCCGTCTTTACCGATCGTTGAGCCGGCGGCGTTAAGCGCGGGGGGATCGTCTCTGGCGCTTAGCCAGCCGCGAAGCTAAGCAGCCGCGCTGATCCGTCGCACGCCTGCGGCGGTGCGGCGTACAAACGGGGGTAACATCACCATCATGCGCGTCACCATGATCGGCTCGGGCTATGTCGGCCTCGTCTCGGGCGCCTGTTTCGCCGATTTCGGCCACGACGTGTGCTGCGTCGACAAGGACCAGGGCAAGATCGACAAGCTGCTGGCGGGCGTGATGCCGATCTACGAGCCGGGGCTCGAAGGGCTGGTCGCGCGCAACGTGGAGGCGGGGCGGCTGCGCTTCACCACCGATCTGGCGGCGGGGGTGAAGGACGCCGACGCGGTGTTCATCGCGGTCGGCACGCCGTCCAGGCGCGGCGACGGGCACGCCGATCTGTCGTACGTCCACGCGGCCGCCGAGGAGATCGGGCGCGCGCTGACCGGTTTCACCGTGATCGTCGACAAGTCCACCGTGCCGGTTGGTACCGGCGACGAGGTCGAGCGGATCATCCGTGAGGCGAACCCGGACGCCGACTTCGCGGTCGCCTCCAACCCCGAGTTCCTGCGCGAGGGTGCGGCGATCGACGACTTCAAGCGCCCCGACCGTATCGTCATCGGGTCGGACGATCCGCGCGCGCTCGCGGTGCTGCGCGATGTTTATCGCCCGCTCTACCTCAACAAGTCGCCGATCGTGGAGATGAGCAGGCGTGCGGCCGAGCTGACCAAATACGCCGGCAACGCGTTCCTCGCGACCAAGATCACCTTCATCAACGAGATCGCCGACCTGTGCGAGAAGGTCGGCGCGAACGTGCAGGATGTTGCGCGCGGCATCGGGCTCGACGGGCGGATCGGCGACAAGTTCCTGCACGCGGGGCCGGGCTATGGCGGGTCGTGCTTCCCCAAGGACACGCTCGCGCTGCTGAAGACCGCGCAGGACTACGAGGCGCCGCAGCGGATCGTCGAGGCGGTGGTCGCGGTCAACGACAACCGCAAGCGCGCGATGGGGCGCAAGGTGATCGCGGCGATGGGCGGCGACGTGCGCGGCAAGACGGTCGCGATCCTTGGCCTCACGTTCAAGCCCAACACCGACGACATGCGCGACTCACCCGCGATCGCGGTGATCCAGGCGTTGCAGGACGCTGGCGCGAGCGTGCGCGCGTTCGATCCCGAGGGTCACGAACAGGCGAAAAAGGTGCTGGAGAACGTCACCTATTGCGACGGCGCGTACCAGACGATGGAGGGTGCCGACGCTTTGGTCATCCTGACCGAGTGGAACGCGTTCCGCGCGCTCGACCTGCGCCGCGTCAAGTCGCTGCTGAACGCACCGGTGCTGGTCGACCTGCGCAACATCTACAATCGCGAGCAGGTCGAGGCCGCGGGGTTCAAATATACCGCAGTCGGGCGGTGAACGCCGGCGCGATCAGGCGTCGAGCCGGCGCCCGATCGCGACCGCAAGGTAGATGAGCGGCGGGACCAGCACCGCCGAGAGCACGACCTTAGAGATCATCTGTCCGGCGAGCAATTCGGCGATCGGGAACACGCCGCCGAACGCGATCGTCACGAACAGCAGCGTGTCGACGACCTGCGACAGCATGCTGGCGAGGCCCGCGCGCAGCCACAACAGGCTCGACCCCTCGCGGCCCTTCAGCCACGAGAAGATCGTGATGTTGAGCGTCTGCGAGATGCCGTAGGCGACGATCCCGCCGAGCCAGATCCGCCACGTCGAGCCGAGCACGAGCTGGATCGCATCGCGGTTGGCGGGCTGCATCTCGGGCGAGGCGGGGAGCGCGTGGACGATTCCCGACAAGAGGATCGAGACGAGCAGCGGCACGAAGCCGAAGATCACCAGCCGTCCCGCGATCGCGCGGCCGTGCAGTTCCGCCACCGCGCTGGAGGTGACGACGAGCAGCAGAAAGGCGAAGATGCCCGCCTCGACCGCTAGGGGACCGAGTGCCACCTGCTTGTTGCCGAGCACGCCCGCGATGCACGTCATCCCGCCGTAGAAGATCGAGAAAACGAACAGCGAGCGCGGGATCGCAGGGGCAGGGTGGGCGACGGGGGTCGGCGGGATCGGCATGGTCGACTGCTAGCGCGAAACGGCGGCGGGTCAATCTACGCCGTTGCAGGCTGTCCGGAGCGGCAGGTGGTGCGCGTGCCGGCGACGATGATCGTCGCGCGCTCGCCCGGCCGCACCGGCGTAATGACCTTTTTGCCCTTCCAGATGAACTTGAAGTTGAGCGGGCCGACGAGGTTGCACGTCGCGCCCTTGTCCTCGGGCATGCAGATGTCCTCCATGCGGCGATATTCCTCGGCCGTGGCAGGCTCGGCGGGCGTCACGCCGACACCGGTCGCGACCGTGCCGCCGAAGAGGAAGCGCTGACCGAAGTTGAGCGCGTTGACGGTCCACTCGGTCGGGCCCGGCGTTCGCGGCGAGGCGCGTGCAGAAGTCACCCTCCACGGCGGCGGGACTCGCCTGCGCGATCAGCAGTATCAGCGCAGCGCCCAAGGTGGCGCGCTTCCCCATCGTCATCACTGCTTGATCCCCCAAGTCGGGTGCATTGAGCACGAGCGCGACGCCTCGTGCAAGCAGGGGGCGCGTGCCCGCTACTGGCCTCGCGCCGCGCGCTCCATCGCGGGGCGATCGAAGGCGTGGTCGGCGTAGCGGCCGTCCTTCTCGACCCAGTGGAGGAAGAGGTGCGCCGACCAGCTGTTGGGATTGGCGTCGAGCCGGCCGTGACGGTGGTGCGTGCCCTGGTAGAGGACGCCGTCGCCCGGCTGCATCGCGACCGAGCCGTACGGTTCGGCGCCGAAATCCTCGGTGACCTCAGGGCGCGGCGTATCGGTCGGGGTGGTCTGCACGCTGAGCGCCCAAGGGCGGTCGTCGCCGTAGGCGATCGTCAGTGACACGCTGTGCTCGCACGCCGGGCGGTCGTGGTGGATGCGGCAGACGTCGCCGTGCTGATAGGCGCGGAAATAGGCGTAGGTCGGCAGCAGCTCGGCCCCGACCTCGGCCGCGATCCGCGGGGTCAGGCCCCACAGGAACCCGAGCAACGGGGTGATAGGCGTAGACCTCGAGCGCGGGGCGCTTGAGCAGCGGTCCCTGCGCGGCGAAGCTGCTGAGCGGGCGCCCTTGCGCCTTCAGGTCGGCCTGCATCCGCGCGTAGAGCGCGAGCAGCACCTCGCGCGGGAAGAGCGCGGGCAGGTGGGCGTATCCTTGCTTGCGATAGTCCTCGTTCGCCACTTGCCCGCCCTCTCGACACTTTTCGCCCGCCGCTCCCTTACCGTCGTGGCAGCGTGCGGGCAAAGGTGTGCGGTCGGCCCAGGCACCGTCATCGACAATGGTTTTGTCGGCGCTTTTGTCGATTGGGCCAAGCATGTATGGCACCGCCTCGGCCGGCGTGTATGATGCGGGCTGGCGCGGGGGGCCGCGTTCCACTCACCAACGACGCGGAAGTTTCATGCAGCGTATCCTCATCGGCCTTGCCGGCGTCGCCGTGATCCTGGGGATCGCGCTGCTGCTGTCCACCGACCGCCGCGCGATCCGGTTGCGCGTGGTCGGATCGGCCTTCGCATTGCAGGCTGCGATCGCGGTCATCGTGCTGTATTGGTCGCCGGGACGCGCCGCGCTCGCCGGCGCGTCGGGCGGGGTCGCGGCGCTGCTCGGCTACGCGCACGCGGGGGTCGAATTCCTGTTCGGTCCGCTCGCCAAGCCCGAGATCGGCGGCACCAGCTTCGCGATCGCGGCGCTGCCGGTGATCATCTTCTTCGCAGCACTCGTCTCGATCCTGTACCATCTGGGGATCATGCAGCTGGTGGTGCGCTGGCTGGGCGGCGCGATCGAGAAGGTCATCGGCGTCAGCAAGGTCGAGAGCCTATGCGCGGCCGCCAACATCTTCGTCGGGCAGAGCGAATCGCCGTTGGTGATCCGGCCGTACCTGGCCGGGCTCACCCCGCCGCAGGTGTTCACGGTGATGACGAGCGGGATGGCGGGCGTCGCTGGGACGATCCTGGCGGCCTATGCGTCGATGGGGATAAGCATCGACTATCTGCTGGCGGCGAGTTTCATGGCGGCGCCGGGTGGCATCCTGATGGCGAAGATCATCATGCCCGATCGACTGGCTCCGCGTGCGGGCGAATTGCCGCTCGACGACCCGAACGATCCGCTGAGCATCGAGGGAAGGCAGATCGCGATTGCGGAAGGGCGATTGGACGCGCGCGGTCCCGCGGTGCTGCCGTCGGAGACGCCGGGCGAGCCGCTGCCGGACGCAACGCACGACGAGGAGAAGCCCGCCAACCTCATCATGGCGGCGGCGCAGGGTGCGCAGACCGGCGTCAAGCTGGCGGTTGCAGTGGGTGCGATGGTGCTGGCGTTCGTCGCGCTGGTGGCGCTCGCCAACGGTATCCTGGGGGGACTTGGCAATCTGGTCGGCCTGCCGGGGCTGAGCTTCCAGGGGCTGCTGGGCAAGGTCTTCCAGCCGGTCATGTTCCTGCTCAACGTGCCGTGGGGGGAGGCGGGGATCGCGGGCGGGCTGTTCGGCGAGAAGATCGTGCTGAACGAGTTCGTCGCCTATATCGACCTTGGCAAGCAGGCGGCGCAGCTGTCGCCGCGCACGGTCGCGGTGATCACCTTTGCGCTGTGCGGGTTCGCGAACTTCTCCTCGATCGCGATCCAGATGGCGGTGACCGGTGGCCTTGCCCCCAACCAGCGGCCGACGATCGCCAAGCTCGGCCTGCGCGCGCTGCTGGCCGGGAGCCTCGCCAATCTGATGAGCGCGGCGCTGGCGGGATTGTTGATCGGTTAGCGGATGGGGCAAGTGACCCTGCGTGCGCTGCGATGGCCGCATCCCGCCGTGGCAGTCGTTCTATGCGGAATGCTGATGGTTTGGCCGATGCTGCTTCCCGTCTTCCTTCGCGTTTTTGCGCCTGAGATGCCTGCGCTCCGTGGAGACGATCTATGGGCGCTCTACTTGTTCGCTGTTCCTCTGTTTGCGACCTGGGTGTGCCTGGTGGTCGTGCCGTTTGTTCGACCGCGTCGGCTCATCCTGAACGAACGGGGCGTCACGCTGGACACGCTGTGGCGGCGGCAACACTGGGCGTGGAATGCTGTCGCAGGCATATGGCCGCTTGGAGGGTACAAATGTTTTCTCGATGTTGTGCCCGATCATGGTAAACCGAAACGCGTTTTCCTTGGGCCGTACTGGCCCGGTGGATCAGTGGGAATGGCGCGGCAGTTGACGAGGTATCGGACGCTATTTCTTAGCTGAAGTTCGTAGAAACCGTCCTGTCCTGATCTTTGAAAATCGGCGGCTTAACCACGGCGTGCACAAATAAGGGACAGATTGGCTCGGATACGCCGGTCTGGGCGGTTGCGCGGTGGGGCCCGACGCGTTTCCCTCAGGTGCGATGACGATCGAACGGATCACAGGTGCCGGCGTGGCAGCGCTGCTGCTGATGCTGGCGGCGTACGGCGTGCTGAGTGCGCCGGGGCTGGCGGCGCACTGGCACGCGGGCGTGTCGGTTGATCTGGCCGGCATGGCGCTGTTCGCGGCATGGCTGGCGTTCGCGGGCTGGGCGGTCACGCGACTGCCGCGCACGACGGATCCGCGCGCGTGGGGCGTGTTCGCGGCGGGTGCGACCGCGTTGCGCATCGCGGCGGCGGTGCTGAGCGACGGGCGCGTCTCGCCGGGCGATCCGCACTGGTATCTGGTGCTCGCGCAAGGCTTGCTCGACGGACAGGGGCTGGGGCTGGTCGAGCCGTATATGGGGACGCGTGCGGTGGCGCTGTTCCCGCCGCTGTATCCGCTGCTGCTGGCGGGCTGGGGCGCGGTGTTCGGGCTGTCGACCGCGGCGCTGCTGATATTGTCGAGCCTGCTCGATCTCGCATCGGCGGGGGTAATCGTGCTGCTGGCGCGAAGGCTTGGTGCGGCACGTGCAGGCGTGGCGGCGGCGTGCCTGTTTCTCGTCTGGCCCTCGCAGCTGCTCGACGCGCCGCTGGCGCAGAAGGAGAGCCTGGCGACGCTGCTGGTGCTGCTGCTGGCGTATGGCTGGACGGTGACGACGGGGCGGGTGCGCGAGGTGGTGCTGATCGGCGCCGGATCGGCCGCGCTCGCGCTGACGCAGCCGGGCGAGGCATTGCTGAGCCCGCTGTTCGCGCTGTTGCAATGGCGGCGGCTGGGAGCGCCACGGTTGGTGCGGATCGGGGCGGCGGCGGGGGGCGTCGCGATACTGGCGATGCTGCCGTGGTGGTGGCGCAATGACGCGCTGCTCCACGCGTTCGTGCCGCTGACGAGCGCGGGCGGGTACAGCCTGTGGATCGGCAACAATCCGGCGGCGACGGGCAGTTGGATGCCGCCGCCGCGTGCGCTTCACGGATTGCCCGAGCTTGCCTTTTCGCACGCGGCAGGTGGACTCGCGATCGACTGGATCGCGGCGCATCCGCTTGAGGCGGTGCGGCTGACGCTCGCCAAGTTCGTGCGCGCGGCGGCAATCGGGCAAGCGGGACTGACGCGGCTGGCGGCGATGCGGCCGGGGCTCGCGCCGCAGACGGGCGCGCTGCTGCTGCCGGTGCTGCACGGATCGTACGTGCTGCTGCTGGCGCTGGCGGGTGCGGCGACGATGCGGCTGCGCGGGTGCGGGGTGAGCGGGCGCGCCGCGGTCGGGCTGGTCGCGATGTGCTTCGTGCAACTGCTGCTGCTGGGCGCGCCGTTCGAGTTCGGCGAGCGGCACCGCGCATTCGTGGCGCCGCTCCTGCTGCTCGCGGTCGCGCTGGCACGCGAGCGGGGTGGTGTGCGCGTATCGATGCGGCGGGCAATGCCTTTGCGCGGCGGAGCACGAGCGACTATCTGACGCGGCATGACCGAGATCACCGTTGCCGCGCTCCAGCTGTCCTTTTCCGCCGACATCGACGCCAATATCGCCAAGGTGTCGCAAGGGGTGCGCGAGGCGCATGCGCGCGGCGCGCAGGTGATCCTGCCGCCCGAATTGTTCGAGGGCGAGTATTTCTGTCGCGTCGAGGACGAGGGTCTGTTCGCCAACGCCGCGCCGGTCGGTGAGCACAAGGCGGTGCTGGCGATGCAGGCGCTGGCCGAGGCGTTGAAGGTCACGATCCCGACGAGCTTCTTCGAGGCGGACGGGCCGCATTATTACAACTCGCTCGCGATGATTGGCCCCGACGGCGAGGTGCAGGGCGTGTACCGCAAGAGCCACATTCCCGACGGGCCGGGATACGAGGAGAAGTTCTATTTCCGCCCCGGCAACACCGGGTTCAAGGTGTGGCCCGCGCCGCCGAGCGCACCGGGGTGGAAGCTGGGTGTCGGGGTGTGCTGGGATCAATGGTACCCCGAAACCGCGCGCGCGATGATGCTGATGGGGGCGGAGCTGCTGTTCTACCCGACCGCAATCGGCAGCGAGCCGCATGACACCAGCCTCGACACCGCGCGGCTGTGGCGGCGCGCGATGGTGGGGCATGCGGTGTCGAACGTCGTGCCGGTGATCGCGGCCAACCGTGTCGGGGTCGAGCACGGCCAGACGTTCTACGGCACGAGTTTCATCACCGACGAGCGCGGCGATATCCTGGCCGAGCTTGATCGTGAAGAGGAAGGCGTGATTACCGCGACGCTCGACCTCCAACGGATCAAGCGTCACCGCGCGGCATTCGGGTTCTTCCGCGATCGTCGGCCCGAATTGTACGGCCGGCTGGTCGCCGACGTCTGAGGCGTCGGCCTAGCGCTGCCGCGCGCCGATGTCCTCGCGCACCTTGACCGGGCGCGAGCAGCCGTTCTCGCTGCGCAGCACGGTCAGCACCGCGTCGGCGTTCGGTTCCTGCGCGAGCGGGTGGATCGTGCCGCGGCGCGTGGACGCGACGAGGCGCGCGTGCTTGTCCTGACAGACGGGCTTCGCCTGGGGGGTGGCGGGCTGCGCGTCGGGTGTCTTGGCGGGCGCGGCACCGGCGGCCAGCGCGGCGAGGGGGAGAAGCGACATGATCGGGCCTCTTTCGTCGAGTGAGTGCGGCTAGCCTATCACGCCTGCGCCGCGTCACGAAGTTCGACCGCACGGGCAAACACCGCCTCGAACATTTCCGTCGTCAGCCGCCCGGTGTTCTGGTTGTAGCGCGAGCAATGGTAGCTATCGAGCAGGATGCGCCCGTCGGGCATGACGTGTTCGGCGAGATGCCCGAACTTCGCCTTGGGTAGCCGCCCGCCGAGCATCTTGACCGCGGACTGGTGCGCAATCTGTCCCAGCGCCACGAACACGCGGGCGTTGGGGAGGTCGGCCGCCTGCGCCTCAAGGAAGGTGCGGCAGGTGCGGATTTCCTCGGGCGTCGGCTTGTTCGCGGGCGGCAGGCATTTGACCGCGTTGATGATGACCGCGCCGTTCAGCTGCAGCGTGTCGTCGGCGCGCGCCTCGAACTGGCCGGAGGCGAGGCCGTATTTGCCGAGCGTGTCGTACAGGAGTTGCCCTGCGTAATCGCCGGTGAAGGGGCGCCCGGTGCGATTGGCGCCGTGCTTGCCCGGCGCCAGGCCGATGATCGCGAGCCAGGCGTTCGGATCGCCGAACGCGTTGACGGGCGCGTTCCACCAGTCGGGATATTCGGCGCGCAACTCATCGCGAAAGGCGACGAGGCGCGGGCAGCGCGGGCAGTCGCGCGGCGGCTCGGTTTCGGGAAGCGGGGAGGGTGCGAAATACATGCGGGTGCGATAGGCGCAGTGCCATGCGTCGCTCAACCTATCTCATCGCCTTGGGATCGAACCGCGCCGGGCGGCACGGTGGTCCGAGGCAAGAGGTGGCGGCAGCGCTGCGGTTGCTGGGCGGGGTCGCGTCGCCGATTATCGCGAGCGCGCCGGTCGGGCCGTCGACGCGGACCTTCGCCAATGCCGCGGTGCTGATCGAGAGCGACGAGGCGCCGGCGGCGCTGCTCGCGCGGTTGAAGGCGATCGAGCGCGCGTTCGGGCGCGGGCGCGGGCGCCGCTGGGGCGCGCGCGTGATCGACCTCGACATCGTCCTGTGGTCGGGCGGACGCGCCCGGACGCGATCGCTCTGCGTGCCGCACCGCGCGTTTCGCGAGCGCGCGTTCGTGCTGACGCCGGCGCTCGCCCTCGTGCCCGAATGGCGCGACCCGGTGACGGGGCTGACGATCCGCCAGCTTCACGCGCGGTTGACCAGGCGGCGCCCCGCCCCTAGGTCGCGCGAACACTGTTGGGGTCCGTAGCTCAGTCGGTAGAGCAAGCGACTTTTAATCGAGAGGTCCCGGGTTCGAGCCCCGGCGGACCCACCAGTGGCTTCGTCAGGGTCTGAACACGTTGGACCAGATGTAGGCGGCGACGGTTACGAAGCTCGCCGATGGTACCCCGAACGACACGGCATTGTCGTCGCGCGTGTAGAGATCGTGGTTGCCGTTCGCCACCGACACGAGGCCGATCGTGACGCCGCCGCGGCAATCGACGTAGGTCTGGTCGCGCGACGCGCCGGCGAGCTGCGTTGCCTTTAGTTCGGCGTTGCAGCCCGCGGCGACCTTCCAAGCGGCGAGGCTGTCGATCGCGCTCTGCCATCCGAGTGGGACGCCCAGCGTTTCGCGCGGGAGAACGACGCCGGGAAGCGTGTTGCCGCCGCCGTAGGGGATGATCGTGTCGGCGGTGCCGTGGAAATCGAGCACGCTGACGGGGCGGCTCGGATGGCAGTCGTTGCGATTGAGCGGATGCGCGATCGAGGCGATCGCACGCACCACGTCGGCGGCCTCGCAGCCTAGTCGCTCGGCCATGCCGCCGCCGTTCGACCAGCCGGTGGCATAGACCTTTTCAGGGTCGATGTTGGCCTGCGCCTTTACCTGCGCGATCACCGCGCGCAGGAAGCCGACATCGTCGATGTTGGTGTCGTAGGCGACGGTGCAGCAACCGTTGCCGTTCCAGCTGTTCGCCACGCCTTGCGGCCATACGACGATGAAGCCGAGCTTCTCGGACTGTTGCTGCTGCCCAGACCGCGTCTGCTGATCCGCGCTGTCCTTGGCGTGCCCGTGGATGTCGAGCGTCAGCGCGACCGGGTGGTCTCCCGTATAGGTCGCAGGGACGTGCACGCGGAAAGTGCGGAGGTTCAGTCCCTGCTGCACCGAGAAGTCGTGATCTCCCGGCGTCAGGCAGTTGCTGTGACACGGGGCCGCGCCGGCGGGCGCGGCTAGCGCGACGCCCATCGTCGCGCAGATGATCGTGACGAGTCGCGTGATCCACATTCTCATGTCGCTCTCCTCTTCATGTTCGCCCTCTTCATGTCCGCCCTCTTGATGTCCGGGACGTCCGGCGCGGTCGGATCATTGCTGATTGCTGGTGACGAAGGCCGAGGCCGGCGGCAGCGGCGGTAGCGGCACGAGATCGCCGTCGCCGACCAGCTCGGGCGGGAGCGGCGGGCTTCGAAACGCCGGCTTGGCGAGCTGCGGATTGGGGCCGGGCGACGCCGCGGCGATCGGCGGAACGGGTGAAGGGCGGGTGACCGGATCGCCACCGAACCGGCGTGCGTCGACGGCGATCCGGGAAGATGGGCTCGCGCGGACCACGGTGACCTTGTCCGAAGCCCGGTCGTCACGCTGGCAGGCGGTCAGCGCCAGCGCAGAGGCGCTGAGCAGAACACGCGCGATCCCGACGTGGTGCCGATCCACCATCGCTCTCCCGTTCCCGTTCGACTCGCCGGCCGAATTCATGCGCTTTGTTGCATCACTATGCAGCGAGTGAAAGAGGTTTGTTGGTCGCTTCGACGTCCTGTGTAAATAAACACTCACCAGTTAGAGAATATCGTTGACACCCTGGCCGGTGCGGTGGCACGCCGATGTCAGAGGCGCCGAAGAGCGCTCCCGCAGAGAGGATGATCAATGCTGTTCCTGAGACTGTCCGTTTCGAGCCTGGCGTTGTGCTCGACCGCCGCCTTCGCGCAGGTCGGTCCCGCCGAGAGCCCATCCGCCGCGCAGGCCAAGCCCGCCGCGGCGCAATCCACGCAGAACCCGGTCGATGCGGCGCAGCTCTCGACCAATGCGTCGCCGGACGCGAATGATGACATCGTCGTCACCGCGGAGCGCCGATCGACCAGCCTTCAGCGTACCGGCGTCGCGGCAAGCGTGCTGACCGGCGAGGATCTGGTTCAGAAAAGCGTCAACACGGTCGAGCAGTTGCAGTTCGCGACCCCGTCGCTGACCGTCAACACGTCGGGCCAGTCGAACAGCTTCAACATCCGCGGCATCGGCAAGTCCGAGATCACCACCTCGGTCGGTGTCGGCGTCATCACCTATCGCGACGGCGTCGCGACCTTCCCGGGTTATTTCCAGACCGAGCCTTATTACGACATCTCCTCGGTCGAGGTGCTGCGCGGGCCACAGGGCACGTTCGCGGGCGGCAATGCGACCGGCGGTGCGGTGTTCATCACCGAAACGAACCCAAGCTTCGACAAGATTGGCGGGTTCGCGACCGCGCAATACGGCAATTACAACGACGTGAAGCTGCAGGGCGCGGTCAACGTGCCGCTGAGCGATACGCTGGCGATCCGCCTGGCGACCAATCACGAGTGGCGCGACACCTTCTCCAAGGTCAGCGGTCCCTACACCGGCAATCCCGGCGACCTGCGCGCGCACAGCGGCCGCGCCAGCCTGTTGTGGCAGCCCGACAGCCACCTGCGCGTGCTCGTGAAGGGCGATTACAACAACATCGAATATGGCGGCTTCCCGGCGTCGCCGTCCTATTCGAACGTCGGCACCGCCGCCGCGCCGCGCTACGTTCCCAATCAAAGCGATCCGCTGGTCGTGTCGCTGAACGCGCCGCTCGCTGGTCGCGACGAGTTCGCGCGCGTGTCGGGGAACATCAGCTATACCTTCGACAGCGGGCTGACGATCCGGTCGATCACCGGCTGGCAGCAGGGCACCACGTCGGAGAAGATCGACGCGGACGGCACGTCGCGCGGCAACCCGGGCGTCAGCGTCGGCAACGACACGTTCGAGGACCATGCCAACGAATATATCTGGTCGCAGGAGGTCAACATCATCTCGCCCGACCGCGGGCGCTTCAACTGGCTGGCCGGCGGTTACTGGCAGTATGACAGCTACACCTTTCCCGACGGCAACGGCTACGTTCTGCTGACGCCGAACAGCCTGGTCACCTCGCTGCGGATCGTCGGCACCAACCCGCGCACCGCGCTCGCGGGCTTCGCACAGGTCGGATACAAGCTGACCGACAATCTGGAGGTGACGCTGGGCGGGCGTTACTCGCGGACGACGACGCGTAACAACATTCTGGTGCCGCTGACGATCCCGGCGCTCAACCTCAACACCACGCTGGTCCAGAACGATTTCACCGCCAACAAGCGTTTCAACGGCAAGGCGGCGATCAACTGGACGATCGATGCGAACAACTTCTTCTACGCCTTCGTCGCGACCGGATCAAAGGCGGGTGGGCTGAACGGCAGCAACCTGTTCGGTGTCGCACCGCGTGCGTTCGATCCCGAAGACGTCACCGACTATGAGATCGGCGTGAAGAGCACGCTGCTGGGCGGACGACTGCGCACCCAGATCGGCGGTTATTACAATCGCTACAAGAACTTTCAGGTGACGATCGTCGATCCCACCATCCCGAGCTTCAACTCGATCTTCAACGTGCCCGAGGTAACCAAGCTCTACGGCGTCGAAGCGTCAGCGCAGGGCAAGTTCGGTAATTTCCAGCTGGACGCGAACACGTCGGTGTCGAATTCCGAGCTCGGCACCTTTTACGCCTTCGATCCGCGGACGCCGCACACGGGTGCGTGCAACGCGGTCACCGGACCGGCCACTACCACGGGCTGCATCGATCTGGGCGGGCGTCGCCAGCCCTACGCGCCGCGTTTCACGCTGAGCGTCGGGGCGCAATATGCCTTTGATCTCGGATCGGATGCCACGCTGACCCCGCGTGTCGATTTCGCGCACATCGCGCAGGTGTGGGGAACGCTGTTCCAGCGCAACGACCTCGGCGACAATCTGGGCGAGCGCAACATCCTCAACGCGCAGCTGACGTTCGTGAAGGGGCAGGTGTCGGTCAGCGGTTACGGCACCAACCTGACCGACCAGCATTATGTCGGGTCGCTGACCTCGCTTCGTCTGCGCCTGCCGGGTGCGCCGCGCCAGTACGGCATCCGCGTCAGCACCAAGTTCTGACGGCAGGGTCCGCCGTGCCGGATGATCACGCGGATACATTGAGGGACCGGTCATGACTGCCATAGCACGCGGGGACGCGTTCACGTCCCGCGCACTCCCGGAAGCGCTGCCGGAGGCGGGGGCGAAGCCGGGATCGATGCAGCCTTACACGCTGACGCTCGATCGCTTCATCGACCACGCGGCCAAGTGGCACGGTGCGGCGGAAGTCGTGACCGGTGGCGAGGGGGATTTCGCACGCATCGGTTATGCCGCGCTGCGCGAGCGGGCGAACCGCCTGTCGGGTGCGTTCGCGGCGCTGGGGCTGCGCGCCGGCGACCATCTGGCGACGCTGGCGTGGAACAGCCAGGCGCATATGGAATGCTGGTTCGGCGCGATGGGCAGCGGCATCGTCTGCCACACGCTCAATCCGCGTCTCGCCGCCGCGCATCTGGCCGGCATGATCCATCTGGCGCGCAATCGCGTGCTCGCGGTCAGTCCGGGTCTGGGCGCGCTGGTGGATGAGCTGGTCGCGCGCTGCCCGACCATCGAACATGTCATCGTCCTGGACGAGCCCGGCGTCGACGCGCCGATGCCAGGCGCGGGTGGCGTGCGAATCTGGCGTCTCGATAAACTGATCGCGCAGCACGGTGCGCCGTCGCGGTGGGGCGGGTTCGACGAGAATGCGCCCGCCGGCCTGTGCTTCACCTCGGGCACGACCGGCGCACCCAAGGGTGTGACCTACACGCACCGTTCGAACTACCTGCACACGGTTCATTCGCTCGCGACCGACGTGATCGGCATCTCGGCGCGCGACGTGGTGCTCGTCGGCGTGCCGATGTTCCACGCCAACGGCTGGGGATTCGCGTTCGCGGGGCCCGCGACCGGCGCGACGCTGGTGATGCCCGGCCGCAACCAGGACGGCGCCAGCCTCGCGCGGCTGATCGTGGAGGAAGGCGTGACCGTCGCCGCGGGGGTGGCGACGTTATGGCTCGGCCTCGTCGATCATCTGGAGCGCACGGGGGGGGACGTGCCCTCGCTCAAGCGCGTGCTGCTCGGCGGTGCGCCGGTGCCGCAGGCGCTGATGGACCGGCTCGAGCAGCGCTTGGGCGTCGTCGTACAGACCAGCTGGGGCATGACCGAGCTGTCGCCGGTCGGGACGATCACGCCCGCCAACGCCGCCGACCGCCGCGCCGACCGATCGGGCCAGCCGCCGCTCGGCGTCGATTTGCGCCTGGTCGACGAAGAGGGCGTGGCGCTGCCCGAACAGCGCGACGTCGAGGGGCGATTGCAGGTCCGCGGCGCGAGCGCGGTGGAGCGCTATTTCGGTCACGACACCGCGTCGACCGACGCCGAAGGATGGTTCGACACCGGCGACCTCGCGCGGATCGATCCCGACGGAACGCTGTCGATCACCGGCCGCGCCAAGGACCTGATCAAGTCGGGTGGCGAGTGGATCAACCCCGGCGAGATCGAGGCGATCGTCGGCGCGCTGCCCGAGGTCGCGCTGGTGGCCGTGGTCGGCCGCGCGCATGAAAAATGGGGCGAGCGGCCGGTGCTGATCATCGAGCAGCGCCAGGGCAGTGCGCTGAGCGACGAGCAACTGCTGGGCGCGCTGCGCGGTCGCGTCGCCGGCTGGTGGCTGCCCGACGAGATCGTGCGCGTCGACGCCATGCCGCTCGCGCAGACGGGCAAGATCGACAAGATGCGGTTGCGCCGCGAAGTCGCGTGCGGGGCAGCGGCGCGTCAGGGGTGAGGGTAACTAGATGAAAGCCGGCAGAAGATCGCTGTTGTGGGTCGCTGCACTCTCGATCGCCGCGGCGTCCGCCAGCGCCGAGCCGGTGCGATGGGGGGCGAGCTGGGCCGCGCCGCCGGCGCCGCCGTCGCTGGCCGTGCCGAACCTGCCGACGTCGTTCGTCACGCCATCGTTCACGAACCAGACGATCTTGCAGGTCGTGCGGCTGAGCCGTGGTGGCCGGGCGCTACGCCTGCGCCTCACCAACGAATATGGCACGGAGCCGCTGCGGATCGGTGCGGCGCAGATCGCGCTGGTCGATGAGACGGGGAGTGTGATCGAGCAAACGCGGCGGCGCGTGACGTTCGCCGGCGCGCGTGAGGTGCTGGTGCCGGCGGGCGCGCCGTGGGTGAGCGATCCCGTCGCCTTGCCCGTGCCCGATCGCGCGCGCGTGCAGATCGCGCTCTACCTGCCCGACGACACCGGTCCGTGCACCTGCCACGCGACGGCAAGCGCGACCGGCCTGGCATCGCCGCCGGGCGACTATACCGACAGGCCGTTCGCGCCGGTCGGGACCTTCTCGGCGCGCGCGTTCGTGTCGGAGGTCGATGTTGCAACGAGCGCTGCGCCGCACGTCGTGGTCGCGTTCGGGGACTCGATCACCGACGGTTATCAGTCGAGTGCCGACGCCGATCGTCGCTGGCCCGATCAGCTGGTCAGGCGGCTTGCCACGCGGGGTCGCGCGGCGACCGCGGTGGCGAACGCGGGTCTGAGCGGCAACAGGATCCTGCTCGACGGCGTGCCCGCATTGTTCGGCCAGAGCGCGGTCGCACGGTTCGACCGCGACGTGCTAGCGGTACCGGGCGTCAGCACGGTCATCGTCCTGCTCGGCATCAACGACATCGGCCAGAAAAGGTCGACGCCCGTGACCGCCGCGGAAATCATTGCCGGTTACCGGCAGCTGATCGACCGCGCCCACGCCAGGGGACTGCGGATCGTCGGCGGCACGATGCTGCCCTACGAGGGTGCGCCCTATTATCGTGTCCAGGGGGACAAGGTCCGGGTGGCAGTCAACGACTGGATCCGCACCGCGCGCGCGTTCGACGCGGTGATCGATTTCGACCGGGCGATGCGCGACCCGACACGTCCGGTGCGGCTGCGGCCGGAGCTGCAATCGGGTGACTGGCTCCACCCGAACGATGCGGGGTACAAGGTGATGGCCGACGCGGTGGACGCCTCCGTTCTGCGGTAAGCGTGCCCGCGCCGCCGCCCACGCGGCGCCGACGTCAGTCGCAGCCGTTGGTTCTTGCCGGCAGCGTCGGCGCGGAAAGGCCGACGTTCCAGTTCCACGCCTGCGTGCCGTCCGCGTGGCGGCGGCACATTACCGTCTCGTTCAGTTCGAACATGCCCGGCATCAGCGCGGTTCGAACGCGGGGTGTGTCGGTGATGTGGAGATAGGCGCGATCCTTGCCGAAGGCGGGCCAAGCGGGTGCATTCCGGCTGGTCGGCGCGCCATTCCGCGCGAAGCTCGCCCAGTAATCGACCATCGCCGCCGACAGCGCGTGCTCGGCGAGCGTGTCGGGGATGGCGGGCCAGTTCGGCCCGGCGGCCTTCACCGTCCCGAACACGTAGGGCAGTTCGCTGGCGTGAAAGGCGTGCAGGTCGGCCGCGTCCATCGCGGGATAGCCGTGGTCGAACAGGTAGAGATAGGCGCGCTGGCCGAGCGCCTGCTGCTTGCGCGCGAGGCGCTCCGCGGTCCAGCCGTAGAGTGCGTCGCGCGGTGCTTCGAGGATGCTCTCCTGATAGTCCGCCGCTGGGTAGAGTTGCAGGAACGCGTCGGCGAGATCGCCGTAGCGCGCGCGGATCGCCTGTTCGTACGCCGCCGCCGACGCCGGTGCCTTCGCCGCCAGCACGCGCAGCGAGCGGATTTCGCCCTGGTTGAAACCGGTCAGGATCGGCACCGCGGCCTGCCTGCCCTGATCGAACGTCGTCGTCATCTGTGCTGGCATCACGTCGCCGTCGACCGTTGCGATCGGAAAGAAGCCGAGCGCGGCGGCACGATCGGTCAGTTCCTGCGCGCCCATCGCGCGCAGGCCGGCGAGGTCTGGCGCCTGCACGCCTGCCTGCAGCATCTGCCCCATCGCCTCGCCCGAGGGCATGCCGTAGGCCGCGCGGCGCAGTTCGGGCAGCGAGATCATGTACGCGCTCTCCGCCACCGCCTTGTTGAACAACCCGCGCGCGGGTGGCGCCTCCATCAGGAACATGACGCTGAGCGCACCGGCCGATTCGCCCGCGATCGTGACGTTGCGCGTATCGCCGCCGAACGCCGCGATGTTGCGCTTGACCCATTGAAGCGCGGCGACCTGATCGAGCAGGCCGTAATTGCCCGACACGTGCTGCCCGCTCTCCTGGCTGAGCGCGGGATGCGCCATCCAGCCGAGCGCACCGAGCCGGTAGTTGATCGAGACGACGACCAGCCCGCGCTTCGCGAGTTCGCGGCCGTCATAGGTGACCTCGCGGCTCGACCCCGCGACCAGCGAGCCACCGTGTATCCACACGAACACCGGTGCCTTGTCGGCATTCTTCGGAGTCCAGACGTTGAGCGACAGGCAGTCCTCGCTCGTCGGCAGCGGCGCGGGCGGCGTGTAGACGTTGGGTGCCTTGGGCGTCGGCTGGATACAGGCCGGGCCGAAGCCGGTCGCCGCGCGGACACTCGTCCAGACGGGTGCGGGGACGGGCGGTCTCCAGCGCAGGTTACCGATCGGCGCCTGCGCGTAGGGGATGCCTCTGAACACGCGGATGTCGCCGTCGAGCGTACCCGCGACGGGCCCGGCGGGCGCACGCACCACCGGCGCGGGCTGCTGTGCGGTTGCCGTTATGGGAGCGAGCAGCGCGCAGGCGGCGAGCAGCAGGTGGTGGCGGATCATGCGGCAATGCTCCGGACGGTGCCGCGCAGCCGGCGCGCGAGCGCGAGGAAGAGGACGACGGCGAGAATGTAGAAGGGCGCTAGCGAATAGAGCGCCAACTGCAGCGCGTGTGCGTGACCTCCGGCGGCGAGCCGATCGCTCGCCCAGCCGACATAGGTCGGGCCGAGACCGAGCCCGATAAAGTTCATGACCAGGAGCAGCAGCGCGCCCGACATGACGCGCTCGTCGGGGCGCACCTCTTCCTGCACCAGCGCGACCGAGCAGGAGAGATAGAAATAATTGAACAGCATCACGATCGTCAGCAGCGCGAGTGCGAGCGGCCAGCCCGGCGCCCAGACGAAGGCGACGTAGAAGGGCAGCGCGACCGCGAGCGAGATCGCGGGCGCAAGCGCGTAGACGGTGCGCGAGCGCGCAACGAAGCGGTCGATCACGCGTCCCGACACCAGCATCCCGCCACCCATGCCGATCACCACGACGAGCGCGTACCAGATTGCGACATCAGTCAGCAGCATGCCCTTCTCGCGCATCAGGAACAGCACCGCGAAATTGCCGAGGCCGTAGGTGACGAACTGCGTCGCCCCGCTGCCGAGTGCGGCGAGCATCAGCGTGCGGTGCGTGAAGAACATCCGCATCGTGCCGATGAACGGCGCCTTCCCGACGCTGGCCGCCGCATTGCCGTGGTCCATGCCGCCGCGCACCGGATCGCGCAGCACTAGCTTGACCGCGATCGCGGTGACGATGCCGACCACGCCGATCGAGACGAAGGCGTCGCGCCAGTCGAACAAGGTCGCGATCGTCGCACCGAACGCGATGCCGATCGCGGCGCCGATCGCGGGACCGAGGTTGAAGATCGCGAGCGCGGTGCCGCGCTTATGCGGCGGGAAGCTGTCGGTGATCAGCGCGTAGGACGGCGGCACGCCGCCCGCCTCGCCGAAGCCGACCAGCATGCGCGCGCCGACCAATTGCGCGTAATTGCCCGCCATTCCGCAGCCGATCGTCGCGACGCTCCAGATCCCGCAGGCGAGCGAGACGATCGAGACGCGGTTGGTGCGATCGGCGAGCCAGCCGACTGGGATCGCAATGAAGCAGTAGAACATCGCGAAATAGAGCCCTCCGATCAGCCCGAGCTGCCCGTCGCTGACGTGCAGCGTGTCCTGGATCGGTTTGGCGAGGATGCCGAGCAGTTGCCGGTCGAGGAAGTTGATGACGTAGACGAAGGTCAAGAGCGCCAGCATCACGCGCGGGTGGCGCGGCAATGCCGCGGTCTCGCGTGCAGCGATCGGGGCGTCGGGACGCACGCCGGCGACATCACCGCCCGGCAATGCGGCATTGATCGAGCTGCTCACGCGCATGCTCTCCTCTCCTGTTCCTGGACGCAGCATGCGCGTGATCGGGGACACGTGTCAACAAACGCTATCGTGTGTGTGAATGTTGCTGTGCGCAGCTGATCGCTTGACGCTCGCGCAAGGTGGTTGGCACAACCGGGCGCGTGACCATCGCACCCACACCCAAGCGCCGTTCCAAGAAGGCGGAACAGCGCGCCGAGATGACCGAGCAGATCCTGGACGTGGCGGAGGAGCTGTTCTCGCGCCACGGCCTGCACGGCGTGACACTGAAGGACGTGGCCAAGCGCGTCGGCGTTCACCACACGCTGCTCAATTATTATTTCACCGACAAGAAGGCGCTGTTCGACGCGGTGTTCGCGCGGCGCGCAGTGGTGACGAGCCAGACGCGGATGCGTGCGCTCGACGATTACGAGGCGGCGTGCGGGGGCGCGCCGACGATCGAAGGCGCGCTGCACGCCTTCCTCGACACCGACCTCGACCTCTATATCGAGGGGGGCGAGGGGTGGAAGAACTACGCCGCACTCGGTGCGCAGGTCGCCAACACGCCCGAATGGGGCGCGGAGTTGATGGACGAATATTTCGATCCGGTCGTGTTGCGGCTGATCGGGTTGCTCGAACGCGCGCTGCCAGACTGCCCGCGCGAGGACATCCTATGGGGCTATCATTTCGTCACCGGCTCGCTGATGCTGACGCTCGCGCGTACCGGCCGCATCGACAAGCTGTCGGGCGGCCTGTGCCGCTCCGACGATTTCCTCGCGGTTAAGCAGCGCATGGCGACCTTCATGGCCGCGGGCTTTCGCGCGGTCTGTGCAGCAAAGGTGGCGTGACGCTGCACTTGGATGGTTGCGTGGCGTTCGTGACGGAAGCAGGTGGCGGGCTCGGGCTAGATACCGCTCGCCGGAGGCCCGCGCGGTTAGAGCTTCGCTAAGATGTCGCCGTCTTCGTCGCGCTTGCCGACGCCGGGGAGGCGTTGCCGTACAGCTGGCCCGATCAAGACCAGGAAAAGAGGGACGATCATGAACGAACGCGACCATCAGCACCTGCGCCGCTGCGTCGATCTCGCAACGCAGGCGGTCGACGCGGGTGATCAGCCGTTCGGCTCCCTCCTTGTCTCAGGCGCGGGCGAGGTGTTGTTCGAGGATCGCAACCGGGTCGGCGGCGGCGATCCGACGCTTCATCCCGAATTCGCGATCGTCCGCTGGGCGGTCGAGCATCTGTCGCCCGACGAGCGGCGAGCGGCCACGGTCTACACCTCGGGCGAGCATTGCGCGATGTGCGCGGCGGCGCACGGCCTCGCGGGGCTGGGGCGGATCGTCTACGCGACCTCCACGGTCCAGCTCGGCGAGTGGCTGCGGGAACTCGGCCGTCCAACGCTCGGTATCGCGCCACTCAGGATCACCGACGTCGTCCCGGACGCCGAGGTCGAGGGGCCGGTGGAAGCGTTTGCGAGCGAGGTGCATGCGCTCCACGCCCGCGCCAAGTCCTGAGCGGCCTCTGACCGTCAGGCGCGCGCGCGTCCCCAGCCGTCGCGCTCGGCGAAGAGCTTCTGCATGTCGGCCATGTTCTCCGTGCCCCACTGGCATAACGGCTCCAGTGCCTGCGCGAGGCTCTGTCCGGTTGGCGTGAGCGTGTAATCGACCCGGGGCGGCACTTCCTTATAGTCGTTGCGGCTGAGGACGCCGTCCGCCTCCAGTTCCTTCAACTGCTGGATCAGCACCTTGTCGCTGACGTCGCGAATGGCGCGCTTCAGCTCGCCGTAGCGGGTCGGGCCGCGCAGCAGGAAGTAGAGGATCAGCGGCTTCCACTTGCCCGAGATGATCTTCAGCGTGGCGTCGAGCCCGCAGGTGAAGGCGGGAGCGGCGAGAGTGGCACTTGGCGCATCGGCGTGGCGGGTTTCAGACATTTCCCATACTTACCAAAAGGTGCATACTTGTCGCAAGGTGTGCGGATGGTCAGCTGCGTGCAACCAATCACTGGAGGCATGTATGACCAGGCTTGAAGGAAAGATCGCGATCATCACCGGGGGCGGCACCGGTATCGGGTTGGCGTCGGCGCGGCGCTTCGTCGCGGAAGGGGCGTTCGTCTACCTGTTCGGGCGCAGGGCCGACAAGCTCGAAGCAGCGGCGGAAACGCTCGGAGGGCAGGCGCGAGCGGTCGCGGGATCGGTCACCGACGCGGCTGATCTGGACCGGTTGTTCGACACCGTACGGCAGGAGCATGGCAGGCTCGACATCCTGTTCGCCAATGCCGGCACCGGTGCGCTGCTGCCCTTGCCCGAAATCACGGCGGAGCACGTCGATGCGACCTTCGACGTCAACGTGAAGGGCACCATTTTCACGGTACAGAAGGCCTTGCCACTGATGGCGCGGGGTGGGTCGGTCATTCTCACCGGGTCGACGACCGGCGTCATGGGTACGCCGGCGTTCAGCGTCTACAGCGCATCCAAGGCGGCGGTCCGCAATTTCGCGCGCAGCTGGGCGCAGGACCTGCGGGGGACGGGTATCCGCGTCAATGTCCTCTCACCCGGACCGACGCTGACCGAGCTCGCCGCCGAGGTCGTCGGGCGCGACGCGATGATCGAGATGGGCGCGACGACGCCGATCGGCCATGTCGGCGATCCGTCCGAAGTAGCGGCCGCCGCCGCCTTTCTCGCCTCGTCGGACAGCAGCTTCATGACCGGCAGCGAGCTGTTCACCGACGGTGGTATGGCGCAGATCTGATGTGGCACCAACGCCTCTTCACATGATCTGGACGAAGGTGTTGCAAGATGCGCGGCGGGCGAGACCTGGTCTTCTCCGGCTCCACCCGCCGCGCGCACGCCCCTTACCGGCGTTCCGTGTCGCTCTTCGCGCGCTCCGCCAGGAACGGCTCTGAGGCATTCCACGTCGGCCAGGTCGCTCCACCGGCGATCTCACGTCCGAGTGCGTAGGCGACGCTGCCTTCCTGTGCCGCACCGGTCATGTCCCAGCTCGGTTTGAACTCGTCGCAGGTCTGGTGATAGCAATCGGCGTTGTAGCGCGCCCGCTCCCGTTCGCCCGCTGCCTTGCCGCCGTTCACCAGATCGCGAGCGGCACGGAAATAGACGCCGGGCACGCCCTTTTGCGCCAGCGCGTAATGGTCGGAGCGGTAATACCAGCCCGCTTCGGTATTCTCCTCGGGCACGATGCGCAGGCCTTGTGTCGCTGCCACGCGGGTCAGGTCGGCCTCCAGCGGGGTGCGACCGACGCCGATCAGTTCGAGGTCGCGCGTGCGCCCGAGCACGACGTGCGGGTCGAGATTGAACTGCGCCGCAGTGGTCGCGAGCGGCAGCGCCGGATGATCGGCGTACCAGCTCGCGCCGAGCAACCCCTTCTCCTCCGCCGTCCAGAGCGCGAATACGACCGAGCGACGCAGGCGTGGGGCCTTCGAGAATGCGCGCGCGATCTCGAGCAGCGTCGCGGTACCGGTGCCATTGTCGACCGCGCCGTTGCGGATGCGATCGGCGGGCGGATCAAATGCATTTTCGCCGTACGCGTCCCAGTGCGCACCGTAGAGGATGCTGCCCGCCTGCGGATCGGTCCCGGGCAGCACGCCGACGACATTGTGGCTCACCGCGCGATCAAGGCTGGTGCGCACATTGGCCGAGAAGGTGACGCCCTTCAGCTCGACGCCGCGGAACGTCGCCGCCTGCGCGGCACGTTTCGCGGCTGCATAGTCGAGCCCGCCCTGGCGCAGCATGGCGACGCCGACGTCGCCCCGCAGCGTGCCGCGAATGCCGAACGCCGGCGGGACGGTGCCGGTGTCGAGTGCATAGCCTGGGACCGCGTCGCTGTTGGCGAGCTGAAGCCAGGGATAGCTCGACGGAAACGTATCGTGGATCTGGAAGAAGGCGGCGGCACCGCGCTTCTGCGCCTCGGCCAATTTGGTACGCGCGGCGGGGCTCGATGCGCGTCCCCCAAAGCCCAGGTCCTTGCCGGCCTCGACATCAGGGTCGCCCGCGAGCGCCACCACCACCTTGCCGCGTACATCGAGCCCGCGATACGGATCGTAGCCGAGCCGCGGCTCCACCACGCCGTAGCCGACGAAGACGACGGGTGCCCGCTCAAGCGTGGTCATGCCGACGATCCGCGACGACGCCGCGATCTCGACGCCGGGGTTGAGCGTGCGGGCCTCGCCGTTCAGCGAGACCTGGAAGCGTGCCGCGTCGCGGGTCCAGCGCAGGAGCGGCACCGTTTGCCGGTAACCTTTGTCGCCCGCGGGCTTCAAACCGAGTGCCGCGAAGCGCTGCTCGAGGAAGGCGAGGGTGATCGGTTCGCCTGCTTGCGTCGGTCCTCGCCCGTGGAAGCTGTCGGCACTCAGTGTCTTCACGTCGGCCTTGATCCGGGCGGGCGACAGGATCGGCACCGCCGGATCAGTCGCGGCGGCACTGGCCGCGGTCGAGGTGGCGAGAAGCAGAAGCGGGAGCCAGCGTGTCATGGTCGCAGCGTGACGTGCCGCGGACGTCGTTGCAAGCCGACATGTACGCTTCGGCCGCGCTGACGCTCACCGAAGGCGTCAACGCCCCGTCATGGCCGCGGACGAGCAATCAGGCATTCTGCGCATGCGACCCTCAGCTTCGATGTGGTGAGCCGACGCGCAACGGCGTAAGGCGGGCGCAACACACCTTGCCGGATACCGCCATGCGCTACGCTTCCCTGCTCGTCCTCACGTTCGCGAGCGTGCCCGCACTGCTCGCGGCACAGACCAGCACGCCGCGCTACCAACCCTGGGGGTTGGAGCTTCAGAACATGGACAAGAGCGTGAAGCCCGGCGACGATTTCTACGCCTATGCCGAAGGTACGTGGCTGCGCGACCACGCCATTCCTGCCGACAAGATCGGGGCTGGCTACAATTACGACCTGCCCGACGAGATCGAGGGACAGGTGCGCCGGATCGTCGAGAACGCGGCTGCGCACCCGGGCGACGCGACCGCGCGCAAGGTCGGCGACTTCTACGCCGCCTGGATGGATGCGCCCGGCATCGAGCAGCGCGGGCTGGCGCCGGTCAAGCCGTGGCTGGCGCGGATCGACGCGGTGACGACGCGCCCGCAACTCGTGCAGCTGATGATGCGTCCCGGCTATGCCTCGCCGGTCAACATCGGCATCTCGACCGATGCCGACGATCCGACGCGCTACATGGTGGATGCGGGACAGGCACGGCTCGGGCTGCCGACGCGCGATTATTACCTGCTGAGCGGCGACAAGTATGACGCGATCCGCCGCGCCTATCGCGGCTATCTGGTCCGCATCCAGACGCTCGCCGGCATCACCGGTGCGGAAGCCAAGGCAGACCGGATCATCGCGCTGGAAACGCGGCTGAGCCAGGATCAGTGGACGCCCGAACAGCGCCGCGATCCGGTCAAGACGCACAATCCGATGACGCGCGCGGCGCTCGCCACACTCGCGCCCGAACTCGATTGGACTCCGACGCTCGCCAGCATGGGATTGGGTGCGGCCGAGCGCGTCAACGTGTCGGAGCCGAGCGCGGTCGCCGCGGCGTCTAAGCGGATCGGCGACGTGCCGCTGTCGACGTGGAAGGAGTGGATGACGGCGCGCTTCCTCTCGAACGCCGCTCCGTTTCTGCCGGCTGCGTTCGATCAGGCGAACTTCGACTTCTACTCGAAGACGTTGCGCGGCGTGCCCGAGCAGCGCGCGCGCTGGAAGCGCGGCATGGGATTGATCGACGACGCGCTGGGCGAGGCGGTCGGCGCGATCTACGTACGGCAATATTGGTCGCCCACGACGCAGGCGAAGGCCGATGAACTCGTCGGCGACATGCAAGCCGCGTACAAGGACAAGATCGAAGCGGCGACGTGGATGGACGATGCGACGCGCCGCGCCGCACTCGCCAAGCTGGCGACCTTCGATCCCCGCGTCGGCCATCCGAAGAAGTGGATCGACTATTCGGGACTGCGGATCAGCCGCTCCGATCCGCTCGCCAACAGCCTGGCCGTTGCCGACTTTCAGTGGCGCCAGCAGCTCGCGCGCTTCCCCAAACCGGTCGACCGCGGATTGTGGTACATGACGCCGCAGACGGTGAACGCTTATTATGACCCGACGATGAACCAGATCACGCTGCCGGCCGCGATCCTGCAGCCGCCGTTCTTCGATCCGAACGCCGATCCCGCGGTCAATTACGCCGAAACGGGCGCGACCACGATCGGGCACGAAATGGGCCACGGCTTCGACGATCAGGGGCGCCAGTTCGACGCGCAAGGCCGGCTGCGTGACTGGTGGAGCAAGGACACCGCGGCCAAGTACACGGTCCAGGCCGACCGCCTTGCCACGCAGTTCGACGGCTACGAGCCGGTCCCCGGCGTCAAGATCAAGGGGCGACTGACGCTGGGCGAAAACCTGGCCGACCTGGGCGGGTTGGAGACCGCTTACGCCGCTTACCGCCGCTACGTCGCGCGTCACGGCGAGCCGGCGGTGCTCAACGGGCTGACGGGGGATCAGCGCTTCTTCCTCGCCTATGCGCAGGCATGGCAGGGCAAGCGGCGCGAGGAAGCGTCGCGTCAGGCGCTGCTCAGCGACCCGCACTCGCCCGACAAGTACCGTGTCAACGGCATCGTTCGTAACTTCGCCCCCTGGTACACGGCGTTCAACGTCAAGCCCGGTGACGCATTGTATCTGGCACCGGCCGAGCGCGTCAGCGTGTGGCAATAGGATCGCGTAGCGTCGAGGTCGCTTCCATTTGACGGTGACGAGTT
>NZ_CAJYVU010000005.1 GCF_913778135.1 uncultured Sphingomonas sp.
TCCCGGTTGTCTGGCGCTGATGGCCGGGCTGGCTATCATCGTGGCGGGCGCGTGGGTGCTGCTCGGCTGGTCGGGCAGCGGCCCGGCCGCCAAGCCGATGAACGTCGAGATCGTGCAGGGCTCAAGCCTGGCGAGTGCGGCCGAGCAGCTGGAGAAGGCGGGGGCGATCCGCTCGGCCTCGCGCTTCCGACTACGCGCGCGGTTGTTCGGCGGTTCGGGATCGGTCAAGGCGGGCGAGTTCGCGATCCCTGCGGGTGCGAGCGAGTCGACGATCCTGTCGATCTTGCAGGGCGGTAAGGCGGTGCAGCGGCTGGTCGTGATCCCGGAAGGGCTGCCATCGGTGATGGTACGCGACAAGCTGATGTCGGCGCCTGCGCTGACCGGCAGCGTCGGCGTGCCCGCCGAAGGATCGGTGCTGCCGGACGGTTATTCGTTCGAGCGCGACGAAACTCGCGCGGCGGTACTGGCGCGAATGCAGACGGCGATGAAACGCTACGTGGCGCAGGCTTGGGCCAAGCGGCGACCCACGACCGTCGCGAAGACGCCCGAGCAGGCGGTGATCCTTGCCTCGGTGGTGGAGAAGGAGACGGGCAAGCCGTCGGAACGACGGATGGTCGCCGCCGTCTATTCCAACCGCCTGCGCATCGGCATGCCGTTGCAGGCCGATCCGACCGTCATCTACCCGATCACGAAGGGACGCCCGCTCGGCCGGCGTATCCGCCAATCTGAACTGCGCGCGAAGAACGGCTACAACACCTACGCGTCACCCGGGCTGCCGGTCGGGCCGATCGCCAATCCGGGGCGGCTGTCGATCGACGCGGTGCTTGACCCGGCGCAGACCAAGGCGCTGTACTTTGTGGCGGACGGCACCGGCGGGCACGTCTTCGCCGACACGTTGGCCGAGCACAACGCGAACGTGAAGAAGTGGTACGCGATCCGTCGCGCTCGCGGCGAGATGTAATCACGCGCGCTTCGGAACATGTACTTCCAAGCATCTCGTCAAGTGAGTTGCCTGATAACGACCGATCGCAAGCTTCTCTGCTAAATATCTGATCTTGCACCGCTGAGCGCTTGGCGCGTCGAACCGAGCCTCTCACACGGCGAGCAAGGGTGCCGCGCACGCACTGGGCCGGTAGAAGGCGGCAAAAGGGAAGCATCGTTGCCGTTAAACCTGCCGTTTCGCTGTGCCGCCCTCGTTGCCGGCACGACCATTCTATCCGCCTGTGTCCCCGCTGGCCGTCCGCCCGCCGCACACGTTGCAGCAGTGCCGATCATGGTGCAGTCAGTCCCGTCCAAGCGCGCACCTGTCTCGCCGCTGCCGCTCCCCATCCGGTCTCTATCGCGCGCGCAGCCTTCTGCCCGTCTCGTCAACGCAGTGCAGGCGCTAGGTCGCGGCTTCAACGGCGAAGTGGGTATCAGCGTCCGCGACATCAACGAAGGCTGGGTTGTCGCGTGGGAAGGTGACCGCGCCCGTCCGCAGCAGAGCGTCAGCAAATTGTGGGTCGCCATCGCGGTGATGGATGCCGTCGATCACGGCCGGCTGTCGCTTTCTGATCGGGTAACCGTCAGGCGATCGGACCTGACCCTATTTCACCAGCCCATACGCGCGCTGGTCGGCAAGGATGGGTACACGACGACGATCGGAGCGCTGCTACGCGGTGCGATGACGCGCAGCGACAATACCTGCAACGACGTGCTGCTATGGAAGGTTGGCGGACCGGCCGCAATCAACCGCATGCTGCGCGAGAAGGGCGTCGACGGGGTCAAATTCGGCCCCGGCGAGCGCAAGTTGCAGGCGCGCACCGCAGGGCTGGAATGGCGACCCGAATGGGCCGGCGGCTGGGGTTTCCTGCAGGCTCGCGCGGCGATGACGTACGAAGCGCGTGCTAGGGCGCTGCGGCGCTATCTGGCAGCACCGATGGACGGCGCATCGGCGAACGGCGTGACCCTCGGATTGTCGCTGCTGGCAGAAGGCAAGTTGCTCAAGCCGCGCTCGACCGCGTCGCTGCTGACGCTGATGCGGTCGAGCAGGACCGGGCCGCTGCGGTTGAAGTCAGGCCTGCGACCCGGCTGGACGCTGGCGCACAAGACCGGGTTGGGGCAGGACCTGAACAATTGGTCGACCGGCTACAATGATGTCGGGCTGCTCGTCGCGCCCGATGGTCACCGCTACGCAGTCGCGGTCATGATCGCCAGCACGCGCGAGCCGATCCCCGCGCGAATGCGGTTGATGGGCAACGTCACCCGCGCGATCGTTGCGAACGCCGCCCGCTAAGCGGCAGTCGCGTCAGCCTTTCAGCGCCGCCGCCTTCTTCGCGCGCTCGGTAACCTCCGGCATCGTGCCTTCGGTCACCCAGCTGCCGCCGACGCAGAGCACGGGATCGAGTGCCAGCCAGTCGGGCGCGTTCTTCGCGCTGATCCCGCCGGTCGGGCAGAATTTGCACTGGTAAAAAGGTGCGGCGAGCGCCTTCAATGCCTTGACGCCCCCCGAGGTCTCGGCCGGAAAGAACTTGAAGTGGGTGAGGCCGAGGTCAAGCCCGCGCATGATGTCGCCCGCGGTCGCGACGCCGGGCAGATAGGGCAGCTTGCTGTCGATGATCCGCTCGCTTAGCCGGTGTGACAGCCCCGGCGAGACGATGAACTCTGCGCCGGCGTCGACCGCCTGGTCGAACTGGTCGGGCGACACGACCGTGCCCGCGCCGACGATCGCGCGCGGCACCTGCTTCATCTCGCGGATCGCGTCGAGCGCGGCGGGGGTGCGCAGCGTCACCTCAAGCACGCGCAGGCCGCCCGCGACCAGCGCCTCGGCGAGCGGACGCGCCTGCGCGGCGTCGTGGATCACCAGCACCGGGATCACCGGCGCAGTCTGCATGATGTCCTGAATGTTCATGTGTGCTCCTGCGCGAAGGCGGCCGCGGCGCCGAAAAGGCCGGGCTGGGGATGGGTGATGAGCTTGACCGGAATCGCGGCCATCAACTGCTGGAAGCGACCCTTGGCGACGAAACGCTGGTCGAAGCCGGAGCGGAGCAGCTTGTCCTTGATGCGCAGCCCCAGTCCGCCTGCGATCACGACGCCCTTAGCGCCGTGCGCGAGTGCCAGGTCACCCGCGACCGCGCCGAGCGCCAGGCAGAAGCGGTCGAGCGCGGCGAGCGCGAGCGAGTCGTCGCCGTCGAGCGCGTCGGTCCAGATTTCCTTGTCGGTGCGTTCGCGAATCGCGCGGCCCTCGAGGCTCGCGAGCGTCTCGTAGATCGCGACGATGCCGGGACCCGCGACAATCCGCTCGGTCGACACGCGCGTGAAGGTTCGGCGCAGTCGCTTGAGGATCGCATCCTCGATCCCGTCGAGCGGGGCATAGTCCATGTGCCCGCCCTCCGTCGGCAGCACGAGATAGCGGCCCGCCGTCTTGAACACTTGTGCAACGCCCAGACCGGTGCCGGGTCCGCAGACGGTGGTCACTCCCTCGACGGGCAGCGGCACGTCGGGGCCGCACAGATGCTCGAAATCGATCTCGGGCAACTGCCCGACCGCGTGGCCGACTGCCCCAAAATCGTTGATGATCGTGTAAACGTCTGCGCCCAGCCGCTCCGGAATCAGCGACGGTCGGATGACCCACGGATTGTTGGTCATGCGGATCACGTCGCCGGTTATGGGCGAGGCGACTGACAGCGCCGCCGCGCGCGGCATCGGTCGGCCGAGCGTCGCGGCGAAGGCCTGCCACGCAGTTTGAAGGCTGGCGTGATCGGCGGTGCGCAACGTCACCGGATCGCCCAGCGACACGACCCTGCCGCCCTCGACCTCTGCGATCGCGAAGCGCGCGTTGGTGCCGCCGATGTCGGCAGTCACGATCTCCGTCACAGCATTGCTCCCGCCAGCATCGCACTCGCTCCCTTTTCCGCCTCGTCGGCCTGTCCACGGAACATGCCGAACAGCTCGCGTCCCATGCCCGACGGCGCGGGGGGCTGGGTGGGCCGCTCGCGCGCATTCAGCGTATCCGCCTCGACCAGCATGTCGAGCGTGCCCGCGACCGCGTCGACACGCACCATGTCACCGTCGCGGATGAGGCCGATGTTTCCTCCTCCGAGCGCCTCCGGGCTGACGTGGATTGCGCACGGCACCTTGCCGCTCGCCCCCGACATGCGGCCATCGGTGACGAGCGCGACCTTGAACCCGCGGTTTTGAAGCACGCCGAGCGGCGGGGTCAGCTTGTGCAACTCGGGCATGCCGTTGGCGCGCGGACCCTGGAAGCGGACCACGACGACCACGTCGCGGTCGAGCTCGCCCGCCTTGAACGCGTCGATCACGTCGAGCTGATCGTCGAACACGCGCGCGGGCGCCTCGACGATCCAGCGCTCGCGCTCGACCGCCGACACCTTGATGCAGGCGCGGCCGACATTGCCTTGAAGGATGCGCATCCCACCGTCGGGCGAGAAGGGTGCAGCAGCGGGGCGCAGGATCGTCTCGTCGCCGCTCGCACCCGGCGGTGCCCAGGCGAGCGCGTCGCCGTCGAGCACCGGCTTGTTCGCGTAGGTCGACAGGTCGTCGCCCGCGACCGTCATGATGTCGCGGTGAAGGTGCCCGCTCGAAAGCAGTTCGCCGATGACATAGGGCATGCCGCCCGCCGCCTCGAACGCGTTCACGTCGGCGGAGCCGTTCGGATAGACGCGCGCCAGCAAGGGAACCGCGGCCGACAGCCGGTCGAAATCCTCCCAGTCGATGATGATCCCCGCCGCACGCGCGATCGCAGGGACGTGAAGCAGGTGGTTGGTCGACCCGCCGGTTGCGAGCAGGCCGACCGCGGCGTTCACGATCGCCTTCTCGTCGACGCAGAGTCCCAGGGGGCGGTAGTCCTGACCCGACGTGCCGATCCCGGCGAGGCGGTGCACCGCCGCGCGGGTCAGCGCCTGCCGGAGTTTGGTGCCGGGATTGACGAAGGCGGCGCCGGGCATGTGGAGGCCCATGACCTCCATCATCATCTGATTGGTGTTGGCGGTACCATAGAAGGTGCACGTGCCCTGGCTGTGATAGGCGCCGATCTCCGCCTCCAGCAATTCCTCGCGCCCCGCCTCGCCGACCGCAAAGCGCTCGCGCACCGCGGCCTTTTCCTTATTCGGCAGGCCAGAGGGCATCGGGCCGCCCGGTACCATCACCATCGGCAGGTGTCCGAAACGCAGCGCCCCCATCAGCAAGCCCGGCACGATCTTGTCGCAGATGCCGAGCAGCGCCGCGCCCTCGAACGTGCCGTGTGACAAGGCGATCGCGGTCGACAGCGCGATCGTGTCGCGGCTGAACAGCGACAGCTCCATGCCGGGATACCCTTGCGTCACCCCGTCGCACATCGCGGGCACGCCGCCTGCGACCTGCGCGGTCGCGCCGACCTCGCGCGCCCAGACCTTCATCTGTTCGGGATAGCGGTAATAGACCGCGTGCGCCGACAACATGTCGTTGTACGAGGTGACGATGCCGATGTTCATCCCCGCGCCGTCGCGCATCGCGGCGCGGTCCTCAGGCGTGCCGGCATAAGCGTGCGCGAGATTGGCGCAGCCGAGCCGCGGACGGCCGATCCAGGTGTCGCGCTCGCGCTCGATCAGGTTGAGATAGGCGCGACGGGTCGGCTGCGAGCGCGCGATGATGCGATCGGTGACAGCCTGTACGGCGGGGTTCATGCGAAACTTTCCATCTGCCCTGAGCTGGTCGAAGGGCGCTTCTAGTCGCTCAGGGCGTCAGG
>NZ_CAJYVU010000006.1 GCF_913778135.1 uncultured Sphingomonas sp.
GCCGCTGCGATGGAGAATCAGGGTCGCATCATTGCCTCCGACGTTGACCGCGCGCGGCTACGCCGGCTTGAACCGCGCGCGACCGCTGCTGGCGTAACGATCATCGAGCCGCTGCTGCTCGACGCCGGACGCGAAGTCGATGCGCTCGCTCCGCTGGCAGGGCAGGCGGATACGGTGCTGATCGACGCGCCCTGCTCGGGCACCGGCACGTGGCGGCGCAATCCGGAGGCGCGCTGGCGGCTGACGCCGGCACGGATCGACCGCTTCGTGGCGACCCAGCGCCACGTGCTCGCGCTCGGTGTGCCGTTGGTCAAGCCGGGCGGCGCGCTCGTCTACATCGTCTGCTCGCTGCTCGACGCGGAAGGACGCGGTCAGGTGGAGGCCTTCCTCTCGGCGCATCCCGGCTGGCAGACAGAAGCGTTGTCGTTGCCGTTCGGGCGAGCGCATGGTCACGGGCTGCGGCTCACGCCCGCGCACGACGACACCGACGGCTTTTTTGTCGCGCGCCTCCGGGCACCGTGCTAATTCGTTGAAACAGTGCCGAAGCTGGAGCCGATCATGCGTTTTACTTCCGTCGCCGTCGCGCTCGGGCTGGCAGCGGCCTCCATCTCGACCTCGCTCTACGGCCAGCGTCCCGACGATCAGATCGACCCGCGCAGCACCGCACTGATGAAACAGGCGGAGAGCGCGCGCGCCGCGGGCAACCTCGACGGCGCGACTGACCTGCTCGAAACGGCGCTGGCGGTTGACCCGCGCAATCGTCAGGCCTTCGTCGTGCTGGCGCAGGTATCCGAGGCGCGCGGCCTTCCCGGCAAGGCGATCCGCCTCTACCGCGAGGCGTTGATGCTAGAACCCAACGACGTCGACGCGCTTAGCGGGCAGGGCGAGGCGATGGTCGCGAAGGGCGCGGTCGAGCGCGCCAAGCAGAATCTCGCGCGCGTCCGCACGCTCTGCAAGGGGCAGTGCCCGCAGGCGACCGCCCTCGCTGCCCGCATCGCCAAGGGGCCGCCGATCACCACGGCTCAGGTGAGCGCACCGGTCGGTGTCAATACAACGACCGCGAAGGACTGACCGGCTAGCTCAGCCGTCGCGCGATTGCGACGAACTCGGGCACCGACACCGTTTCCGCCCGCCGCGTCGGATCGATGCATTCCGCCTCTAGCGCGTCGAGCGCGCCGGTGACGCCGCGCAAACTCTGCCGCAGCATCTTGCGCCGCTGCCCGAACGCCGCCGCGGTGACGCGTTCCAGCATGTCGAGGCGGACGCCGGCCGGTTCCTCGCTCGGGGTAATGTGGACGACCGCCGACATCACCTTGGGCGGCGGCGTAAAGGCGGAGCGATGCACCGGCATCGCCAGCTTCGCCGCCGACCGCCACTGCGAAAGCACCGCTAGCCGGCCGTAAGCGTCGCTCGCCACCGGTGCCACGATCCGGTCGGCGACCTCGCGCTGGAACATCAGCGTCAGCGACTGCCACCACGGCATCCATTCGGCCGACAACCATCCGACGAGCAACGGCGTGCCGACGTTATAGGGCAAGTTTGACACGATGTGCGGCTTGCCATCGAACAGCGACCGCGCGTTGATCTCGGTCGCGTCGCCCTCGATGACGCGCAGCTTGCCGGGAAATGCCGTCTCCAGCTCGGCGAGCGCTGGGATGCAGCGCCGGTCGCGCTCGATCGCGGTCACCTTAGCGCCGGTCGCGAGCAGCGCTCGCGTCAGCCCGCCGGGTCCGGGGCCGATCTCCAGCACCTCCTGATCATTAAGGTCACCCGGAATGCGCGCGATCCGCCCGAGCAGTTGCGCATCGAACAGGAAGTTCTGACCAAGTGCCTTGGACGCATTTAACCCGAAGCGGGCGATCACCTCGCGAAGCGGCGGCAGATCGACTGCGGGCGTGGTCACTTGCACGTCGCGGCGTAACGTCGCCGGTTGCTCGCCGCAGCATCAGCCATAGCGATCGCGGCGATCATCGCGCCCGGGTGCGCCTTGTCCTGTCCCGCGATTCCGAAGGCGGTACCATGATCGGGCGACGTGCGGACGATCGGCAGCCCGAGCGTAATGTTGACGCCCTCGTCGAAATGCAGCGTCTTGAGCGGTACCAGCGCCTGGTCGTGGTAGCAGCAGATCGCGGCATCGTAGCGCGCACGCGCGCGCGGGTGGAACATCGTATCGGCGGCGAGTGGTCCGTCAATGTCGATCCCCTCGTCGCGCAATCGCGCGATCGCGGGCTCGACCACCTCGATCTCCTCGCGCCCCAAGGCGCCACTCTCACCGGCATGCGGGTTGAGCCCGGCGAACGCTAGCCGCGGTCGCGCGATGCCGAAGTTTTTGGCAAGACCGCGTGCGGTCACGCGCACCTTCGCGAGGATCAGTTCGACACTGAGCAGGCCAGGAACGGCAGCCAAGGGAACGTGCGTGGTGATCGGCACGACGCGCAATTCCGGGCCGGCGAGCATCATCACTGCATTCTCGCGCGCAACGCCGCAGCGCTCGGCGACGAACTCGGTCTGCCCGGGATGGGTGAAGCCGACATGGTACATCTGCGCCTTGCCGACCGGTGCCGTGACAAGCGCGCGCGCGGCACCCGATTGCGCCAGCCCGGTTGCAGTTTCGAGCGCGTGAAAGGCCGCACGCGCGCCGTCGGCACTCGGTTGCCCCGGAACGATCGTGCCCGCATCAAGTAGGCTCAGCACCGGCAATGCCTCGTCAAACGAACGTGTGGCATTGCGCAGGTCGTCGATCCGCGTGATTGGGCCGTGCCATACCGCCTCGACCGCGCGCGCATCCCCGACGACGACGAACGGCGGCAACGCGTGCGCGACGCGTGCCTCCCATGCCTTGGCGAGCGTCTCCGGTCCGACACCGGCCGGATCGCCCATTGCGACGACGAGCGGCGTCACGGCCGCGTCAGCGATAGTCAATTACCGCGTCGCGGCGCAGATCGCGGAGCGCCTGCTGCGCCCGCAGGTTGACACGCTGCTGCTCGAGCTGGTTCTGGATCTGCTCGGCACCCGGCAGCTGACCCGATACGGGATCGTCGCGACCGCACAGCACCAAGGTGCGGACGCCCTCGGTCGGCGAGCCGAACGGTGGCGATGCCTGACCGACCTGAAGCTTCAGCATGATGTCCTGCAGCGGCCCGGGCAGGTCGCGAATGCGCACGGTATCGTTCTGTACTACCTCGGCGTTCAGCGTCTGACCGACCTTCTCCACCGAGCCGCAACCTTGCAGCTTGCGTATCTCGGCCGCGAACTGCGCAGTGCGCGCGGTCGCCTGCGCCTGGGTCGTGTTCGCTGGGAACTTGATCGTCATCTGCTTCAGGCTGAGCCGCGCGTCGCGCGGATCGGCGGTCAGCACCTGCCGCTTGTCGACGAGATAGATGATTGAAAAGCCGCCGGGGATCGGGATCGGGCCTGCGACCTGGCCGACCTGCATCTGCTGGCTAGCCGCCGACAGCGCCTCGGGTAGCTGCGCGGCGCGCACCCAGCCGAGATCGCCGCCGACCGACCGCGTCGTCGCGGCCGAATAGTTGCGCGCGAAATAGCTGAAGGGGGCCTGCGCCTTCTGGATTTCGCCGATGATCTGCCGCGCCTGGCCCTCGACCTGGGCTTGCTGATCGCTGTTGGCCGGCAGGTAGATTTCGGCGAGGTGGTATTCTTCCGTGCCCTTCGCCGCCTGCAGACGATCGATGATCGCCTTCACTTCCTCGTCGCCGACGTTGACGAACGGCTCGACCCGCTTGCGCAGATAGCGGTTCCAGGCGAGTTCACCCTCGATCTGGCGCCGCATCGAGCGGTCGGAGGAGCCCTGCTCGCGCAGCCAGGCGGCGAATTCGGCCGGGGACTTGTTGAACTGTTTGGCGACGCGACCGATCGCCTGATCGATCTCTTCCTTCGACACGACAATGTCGGCGGTCTTCGCCTGCTGGATCTGCAGTGTTTCGTCGATCAGCTGGCGCAGCACCTGCAAGCGCAGCCGCTCGCGATCCTCGTCGGTCAGCTTGGCGTTGTTCGCCGCGGCGATCAGCGCGACGCGCTGGTCCATGTCGGTTCCGGTGATCACCGTCTCGTTGACGATCGCGGTCGCCTTGCGAATGTTCGGATCAAGCTTGCCGAAAATCTGCAGATTGGCCGGGATGTTGAGCCCGGTGTTGTCGGGCAGCGTTTGATCGTCGACCGTCTGCGCGACCGCGCCGCCCGCAATCGCCAGACCTAGCAGCGATGCCATCGCCCGGCGCGTCAGCACTGCGCCTCTCGTCTTCGTCATCAAGCGTCTCAAATTCCCATGACAGCCGCGTGCGGCCTTACCGCAGTCATGCACCGGCCTTGCTGAACCCCGGCTTAGCGCCCGAGACCCTTGAATGCCAGCGTCAACAGGTAGCTGTTGCCCGCACGAATATCGCCGGTGGTGCGATAATCGCGTCGCCAGGTCAGTCCGAGTTCCAGGCAATCGTCCTCGTACGCGACGCCTAGACGGTGGCGGATCGGGTCGAATCCGCTGCTGGATGACAGCACGTCCTCGGCGCGATCGGTCAGGTCGATCACCGCCGAGCCGAAGACCGACCAGAAGCGGGCGAACGCGGCTCGCCCGGCGACGCGGACTTCCTCGCGGTCCTGCAGACCGACAACCGGGTCGATGTTGCGGTTGAGCCGCAGGTAACCGACCGTGGCGTAGGTGGTGTACGATCCAACCGTCGCATCGATCTCGTTGCGGCGCACCGCGAAGCTGTCCTTGTCGAGGCGGTAGCGGTGCGTGAAGGTGATAACGTCGCGCAGGCGGACGTTGGTGCGCCCGACGATGTCGGAGAAGCTGTCCGACAATCCGGTGCCGCTCGGCAGGATGGTTGGGCGAGAATCGAGTCGGTAGCTCTGGCCGATCGTCGTGTCGATCGACAGCCCGGTGCGATCAAACGCCCATTCGCCGCCGTAGGTGATGCGCGACGAATCTTCCCAGCGATCGTAGCCGGGAAAGCGATTGAGCGCGAAAAGGTTCGAGTCTTCAAGATCGACCGCGCGCGCATCCTCATTCGGGACGCGTAGATTGGCGACATGCGGCGACGCGACGATCTGCACCCGCGGTGTCCAGCGCTGCGTGCCGCCGAACAACTCACCGATGAACGGCCACTTTACGTCGATTGCCGCCGCACCGATCGCGCGCGTCTGAAATCCGTCTAGGCCGCGATAGCTCGGCACCAGCGTCGCTGCGGCATCGCTGGTGTTGTAGGCGTCGCCGCGCGCGAACACGGTCAGCGTCACTTCCTGTCCCCATCTGGTCAGGCGGCGCAGGTCCCATTCGGCACTGGCGAAGGCGCGCTGCGTGTCCTGTCCGGCCTTGCGTCCGATCGCGAGCGTATTCGCCTGGAGCGAAAGTACACCGTCCGCAACATCCTGCACGCGCCGACGATAATCGATCTCGGGCAGCGCGACGGGTTGCAGCGATTGGCGATCGCCGACGCGCAACGTCTGCGTCGCCCAGCCGGTTACCGCGAAATAGCTGTTCGCATCGATATGTTCGAGCGCGAAGGTCGAGCGCAACCGATCGTCGTCCGAGATGTCGTAGCGCCGCGTAAAGGTGCGGTCGGTCGATAGCCGCAGCGACCCGGACAAGCTCCACTCGGGGGTGAACTGGAAACGCATCGTGCCGTCGAGGTAGCCGCGGAACGCGCGCTCGGTCGCGGTGGTGAAGCCTGTCGACAGATCCTCGCTGCGCCGACTCGATGTGGCGTAGGCGGCGATGGAGAACGCACCCAACGTGTTTACTTCGCTGTAATGCGTCTCCAGCAGCGGCAAGACCTGGGTGAAGATATGTGGCGTAACCACGAGCGAGCGGTTCTGCCCGACCGCGATGTTGAAGGGGAGCGTCAGTTCGCCGCCGTTCAGCCGGTCGATCCCGATGCCGGGCGTGAGCAACCCGGTGCTGTTCGATTCGGCCGTGCTGGTCGAAAACCGCGGCAGTCGGGGGCTGGCGAGACCGAAGAGGTTGAAGCGCGCGCCCTCGAAGTAGACTCGGTCTTTATCGGGACGGTAGGTGACGCGAACCGCGGTGATCTTCCACGTCGGCTCCTTGGGGCAGCCGTTCGCGTCGGTAACCGGGCAGGGCGAATAAGCCGCGCGGTTGAGGAAATAGGTGCCGTTCTCGTCGCGTCGTCCGTCGACAGCGGCGAGCCGCCCGCCATGCTCCAGCACGACCAGCAGGTTGTCGATGACCCCGTCCTTTAGCGAGTCGGTCAGGTCGATCGAATCGCCGTACGCTACGTCACCCTGTGGGTTTGTGACGGCCACGTTGCCGGTCGCGACGACGCGTCCGGTCTTGCGGTTCCACACCACCTTTTCGGCGCGCAGCTTCTCGCCGCTGCGGGTCATGCGCACGTCGCCCAATGCAGTGACGATGTCGGCCTCGTAATCGTAATCGAGCGAGGATGAGCTGAACTGGACCTGGTCGTCTCCTGCAGCCGCTGCAGGTGCGGGCTGCGGCGTATCGGCGGGGATGCTCAGCGCAGGGTCGGGCGTCGCCGGGCGATCCGCCAGCGACTGCGCAGCCGCGGACCCCGCGCACAGCGGCACGGCGCACAGCGCAGCCATCGGCAGCACGCACCCGGCGAGGAAATCAGAACGCGTCACCTTGCTCCCGTCAACTTGTCGCTCGCGAGCGGCCGGAAGAGCACGGCGCTGCTTCTGCGCCCTATCGCATCGCCCGCGCGTTGCTGCAACGCTTTGCCAGCGCGTATCCGCCGGCCTATCAGACGCGCCAGAGAAAGAGGAAATCGCTTTGTCCATCAAGATCACGTTCGCTCCCACCCGTCCGGCCAACGCTTCCGTCCTGGCACTGCCGGTGCGCAAGGGAGCAGAGCCCGCGGGCCTCGGCGCCGACCATAAGGCGCTCGTCGCGGGCGCCATGTCAGGGCAGCGGTTCGAAGGCGAGGCGGGAACAAGTGCTGAGGTGTTCCTGCCCGGTTCCGCAGGCGCGCAGCGTGTCGTGCTGCTGGGTGTGGGATCGGGGGACGACGCGGCGTTCGAGCGCGCGGGCGGTGCGCTCACGGCCAAGCTGCTGACCGCCGGGGCCGCGACCGTTGTCGCCGACCTGTCGGGTGCCGATGCCGCAAGCGTGTCGCGTTTCGCCGCGGGCGCCGCACAGCGCAGCTGGCGCTTCGACGAATATCGCACCAAGCTGCCGGCAAAGCAGAAGCCGACACTCGAAGAGCTGGTCATCGTCAGCGACGCGAGCGATGTCGAGGCGGCATGGGCGAAGCGCGATGCGGTCACGCGTGGTATGGGGCTCGCCCGCACGCTTGCCACGCTGCCGCCGAACATCCTGTATCCCGAGAGCTTTGTTGAGCGCGTAACGGCGGCGGTCGACGGGCTCGGTCTCGAGGTCACCGTGCTAGACGAGCCGCAGATGCGGGAGCTCGGCATGGGCGCGTTGCTCGGCGTCAGTCAGGGGTCGCGGCGCGAGGCGCGCATCCTGGCGCTCAAGTGGAACGGCGGCTCAGCCGACGCGCCGCTGACCGCGCTGGTCGGCAAGGGGGTGACGTTCGACACCGGCGGCATCTCGATCAAACCCGCCGCCGGCATGGAAGACATGAAGTGGGACATGGGTGGCGCGGGCGCGGTCGCGGGCGCGATGCTGAGCCTCGCTGCGCGCAAGGCCAACGCAAACATCATCGGCGTCATGGGTCTCGTTGAAAACATGCCCGACGGCAATGCGCAGCGCCCCGGTGACGTGGTGACCACCATGTCGGGGCAGACGGTGGAGGTCATCAACACCGACGCGGAAGGCCGTCTCGTGCTGTGCGACGCCATGACCTGGGTGCAGAGCGTGCATAAGCCGGCGACGATCATCGATCTCGCCACGCTGACCGGCGCGATGATCGTCAGCCTCGGCAACGAAATGGGCGGGCTGTTCTCGAACAACGACGCGCTCGCCGAGCAGATCCTGTCGGCAGGCCGCGCGAGCGGCGACCTGTTGTGGCGCTTCCCGCTGGCGGACGGGTACGACAAGCTGATCGACTCGGCCATTGCAGACATGAAGAACGTCGGCCCGCGCGGCGGCGGTTCGATCACCGCGGCGCAGTTCATCAAGCGCTTCGTCGACGAGGGCGTGAAATGGGCACACCTCGACATCGCCGGCATGGTCTGGTCGGAGAAGGACGGCGCCACCTGGGCCAAGGGCGCGACCGGCTACGGCGTGCGCGTGCTCGACCGCTTCGTCGCCGACAATCTAGAGGGCTGAGGCGGAAAGCGGCGCGCGACGTGAAGGTCGACTTCTACCATCTGACCACCAGTCCGCTCGAGCGCGTGCTGCCCCGCATCGCGGAGCGCATCCTCGCCGAAGGCGGGCGGTTGCTGGTGGTGGAGGGCGACCCGGCACGCCGCGCCACGCTCGACAAGACCTTGTGGTCGTATGCACCCGACAGTTTCCTGCCGCATGGTCTCGCGGGCGGCGATTACGACAGGCAGCAGCCAGTGCTAATCGCGCCGGACATGGTCGCCGCCAACGAAGCGCGTAATGTCGCGCTTGCCGACGGGAAGTGGCGCGACGGCGCGCTCAGCTTCGACCGCGCGTTCCACTTCTTTGACGAGGATCGCATTGCTGACGCGCGGGCGGCGTGGAAGGGGTTGGCGACACGCGACGGCATCGAGCGGCGCTACTGGAAGCAGAGCGAAACCGGCCGCTGGGAACAGGCGGCCTAGTACAGTCCGCGCGCTCGTGTGATCGCACCAGCCCGACGTGGCTGCTTGCGCAGGCTGGGCGCCGCGACTAGGGGACGCGCACTTTCCATCACCTCTGTTTTGCAGGAGCCCGTGACCGTCATGGCCGCGAACCGTACCTTCTCGATCATCAAGCCCGACGCGACGCGTCGCAACCTGACCGGCGCGGTCACCAAGATGCTGGAGGATGCCGGCCTCCGCGTCGTCGCGTCGAAGCGCATCCACATGACCCGCGACCAGGCCGAGGGTTTCTACGCGGTGCACAAGGAGCGTCCGTTCTTCAACGATCTGGTCGAGTTCATGATCTCGGGTCCGGTCGTCGTGCAGGTGCTCGAGGGCGAGAACGCGATGCAGCGCAATCGCGACATCATGGGTGCGACCAACCCGGCGAACGCCGACGCGGGCACGATCCGCAAGGAACTGGCCGAGTCGATCGAGGCGAACACCGTGCACGGTTCGGACTCGGACGAGAATGCCGAGATCGAGATCACCTATTTCTTCAAGCCGGAAGAGATCGTCGGCTGATCGCCGGATAACTGACATGAACTGGCGCCTGCGACCTGCGAGCGCGGACGATTCCGCACTCCTCTCGCTCGTCGCGGGCGCGACCTTTCTCGAAGCGTTCGCGGGCGTCCTCGACCGCGCCGACATCGTCGCGCACGTGGCGCGCAACAGCAGCGCCGATGCGTTCGCGCGCTACATGGGCGAGGGAGCGGTCGCGACGCTCGCGGAGGCCGAACACGGAGCCGCGCCGCTCGGCTACACGTTGCTGACCGCGCCCGACCTGCCGGTCGAGCCCCGGGCGGGTGACGTGGAGCTCAAGCGCATCTACGCGCTCGCGCCGACGCACGGGCAGGGACTCGGCCCCGCGTTGATGGAGCGGGCAGTCAGCGACGGGCGGGCCGCAGGTCACCGTCGACTGCTGCTCGGCGTCTACGGCGGCAACGTGCGCGCACACCGCTTCTATACCAAGCAGGGTCTGTCGGTGATCGGCGAGCGGCGCTTCCTCGTCGGCGCGACGTGGCACGACGATCTGGTGTTCGCGCGCGACCTTTGATCGGTCAGCGCCCGCCGGCCTCCAGCAGACCGGCCGGGGCGCTCAACTCCCAGCTTCGCGCAACGCGGTCCTCAACCAGCGTCCAGTCGGTGTCGCCGGACAGGTCGATGCTGACCCAACCCGATGCGCCGAGATAGGCGGGCTTGCGGTAGGTCTCGGGCGCCGCCTCGATCAGCATCGCCTGCTCGTCCGTGCCGCTCGTCCGCACGCAGACGACACTCAGCCCGTCGCCGTGATGATCGTCGCGAAGCTGGGCGAACTGCTTGCCGTCGACGAAGAAAGTCGCCTGACCGTGGCTCTCGCGCTCTTCGGCCCCGGGCAGCAGCAGCGCGATTTCGCGCACGCGCGCAAGCGGATCGGTATTGGGCGTTTCGCTCATCGGCGCACGAACTCCTTCAACACGGCAGGGTAGAGCTGATGTTCGGCTTCCAGCACGCGCGCGGCAAGCGTTTCGGCTGTGTCGTCGGGCAGGATCGCGACCTCACGCTGGCCCAGCACCTCGCCCGCGTCGAGTTCCTCGGTCACGACGTGAACCGAACAACCCCCGGCCGCGTCGCCCGCCGCGATCGCGCGCGCGTGCGTGTCGAGCCCCTTGTACTTGGGCAGCAGCGAGGGATGTATATTGACGATCCGCCCGCGCCAGCGTGCGACGAACTCGTCAGACAGTAGCCGCATATAGCCCGCGAGCGCGATCCATTCCGCGCCTGCCTCCCGCAGCGCGCTGTCGAGCGCGGCCTCGAATACCGGCTTGCCGATGCCCTTGGGTGACAGCGCAAAGGTGGGCAGCCCGTGCTGGATCGCCCAGGCGAGCCCGGGTGCGCTCGGGCGGTCGGAGGCGACCACGACGATCTCGTATGCGTCGCCTGCATGCTCGACGAGCGCCTGCATGTTCGAACCCCGACCCGAAATCAGCACGGCGATCTTGGCGGATGCGTTCATGCGTGGTGCGTCGCGCGCCAGTCGTCGCGCGCGCTCCACGTCTCGGTGCTGCCGGTCACCGTGCAGCCGCGCTCGCCCGTCTCGATGCGACCGATGCGGAACACCGTTTCGCCCGCGGCTTCCAGCGCCTGCGTCACCGCTTCCGCCTGGTCGGGATCGACAACGACTGCCATGCCGATTCCGCAGTTGAACGTGCGCGCCATCTCCTCCGGCTCGATCGCGCCTTGCGCCTGCAGGAACGCCATCAGCCGCGGCTGCGGCCAGGCATCGGCGTCGACCACCGCGTGCGTGCCCTCCGGCAGGACGCGCGGAATGTTCTCCAGCAGTCCACCGCCGGTGATGTGCGCAAGCCCCTTGATGCGCGCTTCACGCAGCAGCGGCAGCAGGCTCGCGACATAGATGCGCGTCGGCGCCATCAGCGCGTCGATGAGCAGTCGGTCCTGATCGAACATCGCGGGACGATCAAGCCTCCACCCGCGATCCGCGGCGAGCCGCCGGACGAGCGAGAAACCGTTCGAATGCACGCCCGAGGAAGCGAGGCCCAGGATCACGTCGCCCGCCGCGATGCGCCGCCCGTCGAGCAGCCGATCACGCTCAACCGCACCGACGCAGAAACCCGCGAGGTCATAGTCGCCGTCGCTATACATGCCCGGCATTTCCGCGGTCTCCCCGCCGATCAGCGCGCAACCCGCCTGGCGGCAACCTTCGGCAATCGAGGCGATGACCCGTTCGGCCACGGCCTGATCGAGCTTGCCGCTGGCGTAATAATCCAGAAAGAACAGCGGCTCCGCGCCCTGCACGATCAGGTCGTTGACGCACATCGCGACCAGATCGACACCGACCCCCTCGTGCCGGTCGTGCTCGATCGCGAGCTTGAGCTTGGTACCCACACCGTCGTTCGCCGCGACGAGCAGCGGATCGGTGAACCCCGCCGCTTTCAGGTCGAACAGTCCGCCGAACCCGCCCAGGTCGGCATCCGCGCCCTTACGCCGCGTCGAGCGGGCAAGCGGCGCAATTGCGCGGACGAGCGCGTTCCCGGCCGAGATTGAGACGCCCGCGTCGGCGTAGGTGTAGCCGCCGGCAGGTGCGGCGGTGCTATCGGCAGTGGGTTCGTCGGTCATGCGCCAGTCGCCTAGCCACAACGCGCTTGGATTTCCACGCCCGCTTCGCCAAAAGGCGCCGATGCGCAGCCGTCCGTTCATCGCCATTGCCGCGACCGCCGGCGTCGCCCTGCTGGGGGCGGGCGCGGTCGTCGCGCAGATCGACGGTGGGGACCGCGGCGTCGCAGCGGTCGACAGCTCGAACGATTACGAGGTCGCCAGCGTCAGCGTCGACGTGTCCGGACCGAACTCGCAGGCGGCAAGGCTGGCGGGCTGGCGCGAGGCGCAGCGCAAAGCGTGGGTGCAATTGTCGCGCCGGCTGGGTGGCGGCGGCGGGCTGGTGCCCGACGGCACGCTCGATTCGCTCGTCACCGCGATCGTGGTCGGTAACGAGCAGATCGGCCCCAATCGCTATATCGCGCAACTGGGCGTCCTGTTTGACCGCACGCGCACCGCGGGGCTGCTCGGCATCAGCAGCTTTGTGGCGCGTTCGCAGCCGCTGGTCGTCGTTCCGGTCGTCTGGTCAGCCGGGGTCGGCGGCGTGTTCGAGCAGCGCACTGCCTGGCAGGAGGCATGGGCACGCTTTCGCACCGGCACGAGCGAGATCGACTACATCCGCCCGCCCGGCAACGGCGCCGATCCGCTGCTGCTCAACGTCGGGCAGACCGAGCGTCCGGCACGCGGCTGGTGGCGTAAGGTGCTTGACCTCTACGGCGGCAGCGACGTGCTGATCCCGGTCGTGCGGCTCCGGCGGCAATGGCCCGGCGGTCCGGTGATCGGCGAGTTCGAGGCACGCCACGGCCCCGACAACCGATTGCTGTCACGCTTCGCGCTGCGGGCTGAGAATGCGTCGGCGCTGCCGGCGTTGCTCGATGCCGGGGTCAAGCGGATGGACGACATCTACCAGTCGGCCGCGCGCGGCGGTTATCTTCGCGCCGATCCGGGCCTGAACTATGTCGCGCCCGTCGCGCAGGCGGAAGCGCCCGTCATCACCGATACGTCGCTCGACGCGGACGCTGCGGCGGGCGCGCAGGCGGTCACGACCGTGATCGTGCAGGTCGAGACACCCGACGCGGCAGCGGTGACGAGCACCGAAAATTCATTGCGCGGTGTGGCCGGCGTTCGCAGCGCGACGACCAGCAGCCTGGCGCTCGGCGGCGTATCGTTGATGACAGTCGCGTTCGCGGGCGATCCGGCGAACCTGCGCGCGGGGCTGGAGGCGCGCGGGTGGCAGGTATTCGGCGGCGGCACGACACTGCGCATCCGCCGCGCGCCGCAACTGCTCCCGCCCGATCTGCAGCCCGACAACGCACTCGCCGGATAATGCGCGCGGGCGATAGCGGCGGCGTTGGCAGACCAGAAGCCGTGCAATACCCGTTGCCGCTCGCCTGGCCCGACGAGGTGCAGGACGTCGAGTTTCTGGTGACCGACTCCAACCGTCACGCGGTGCAGGTCCTGCAGCGTTGGGAAAACTGGCCGGTCAGCACCGCGCTGCTGGTCGGCCCGGCGGGGTCGGGTCGTAGCCTGCTGGCGCAGGTGTTCGCGGCACAGTCGGGCGGTCGCGTGATTGACGATGCCAATAGAGTCGACGAGCGCGCCCTGTTCCACGCCTGGAACGACGCGCAGGCGACGCGCACCCCGCTGCTGCTCGTCGCCCCCGCTGCGCTGCCCGCATGGGCCGTCACGCTGCCCGACCTGCGCACGCGATTGGCGGCAAGCCCGGTGGCCGCGATCGAGCCGCCCGACGCAGCGCTGACCCGCGCGCTGCTCGAACGCGGGTTCGCTCGACGCCGCCTCGATGCGCGCCACGACCTGCTTGAGTGGCTGCTGCCGCGACTGCCGCGGCGTCATCAAGCTGTCGCGCAGATGCTCGATGGGCTGGAACAAGCCGCGCGCTCGGAGCGTCGGCGTGTCACCATTCCGCTGGCGCGAGATCTCATGACCGCGCTGTTCGGCGCCGCAGAGGATCCAGATACCGCATGACCCGGCCTGCCCACGTCCAGCACGCGCGCGACGATGATCCGTTCGAAAAAGCCACGCCTGGGCGTTACTTCAACCGCGAATTGTCGTGGCTGGCGTTCAATCGCCGCGTGCTGGACGAAGCGTGCAACACCGCGCACCCCTTACTAGAACGGCTGCGCTTCCTCGCAATCTCCGGCGACAATCTCGACGAATTCTTCATGGTGCGCGTGGCCGGCTTGAAGGGGCAGCAGTCGCAGGAGGTCGAGGCGCGCTCGGCCGACGGGCTGACACCGGGGCAGCAACTCGCCGCGATTACCGTGGAGGCCGACGCGCTGATGGTCAGCCAGCAGTCGGTCTGGCGCGACATCCGCTACGCGCTCGCTGAAACCGGTATCCGCGTGATCGGCAGCCACGCGATCGATACCGCGCTGGATCTGGAGGAGCAGGCGTGGCTGGAGACGCATTTTCGGGAGCAGCTCTTCCCGGTCATCACCCCGCAGGCGCTCGACCCCGCGCATCCGTTCCCGTTCCTGCCGAACAAGGGCATGGCGGTCATGTTCGACCTTGTCCGGCGATCGGACAAGGAGCCGATCCGCGAGCTCGTCATGCTGCCCAATGCGATGCCGCGGTTCGTGCGGCTTCCAGGTGAGGGCGCACGCTACATCGCGGTCGAATCGCTCCTCAAGCGGTTCAGCAACCTGATGTTCCCCGGCTACGATGTGCTCGGCGCGGCCGAATTCCGCGTCCTGCGCGACAGCGATATCGAGATCGAGGAGGAAGCGGAGGACCTCGTCCGTTACTTCGCCAACGCGATCAAGCGGCGGCGGCGCGGGCGCGTGATCCGGCTCGAGCTGGAAACCGGCATGAGCGAGACGCTCGCTTCGGTGCTGCGCGAGGAGCTGGGCGGATCGGACACGCTGGTGACCGAGAGTGGCGCGTTCCTCGGGATCGGCGACTTGGCGTTGCTGGCGGAGGAAGACCGGCCGGACCTGAAGTTTACGCCCTTCACGCCCCGCTTTCCCGAACGCATTCGTGAGTTTGGCGGCGACTGTTTCGCCGCGATCCGCGCCAAGGACATCATTGTCCACCACCCATATGAAACGTTCGACGTCGTGCTCGCCTTCCTCAAACAGGCGGCGAACGACCCCGATGTCGTCGCGATCAAGCAGACGCTGTACCGCGCGGGCAAGCAGTCGGCGGTCATCAACGCGCTGATCGCCGCGGCCGAGGCGGGCAAGTCGGTGACCGCGGTGGTCGAGTT
>NZ_CAJYVU010000007.1 GCF_913778135.1 uncultured Sphingomonas sp.
GAGGACTGGCTGGCGCGGCAAGACGACTAACCTGCATCAACGAGAAAGAATATCGCCGGGGCAAGTCACTGAGCTTGCCCCGGCTTTTTCTTGTTCTGATCGCCGCGACCAGTCGTGCACTAGACCCGCTCAAGCCAGGCGGTAGAAGGCCTCATGCAGAAGACTTGGCGATGAAGGCGACGATCCTCCACAATCCGCGCTGTTCCAAGTCGCGCGAGGCGCTTGCGCTGTTGCGGGATGCCGGGGCCGAGGTCACCGTAGTCGAGTATCTGAAGCAGCCGCCGACGCGGAGCGAGCTTGCCCGCCTCTATGCGCGCGCCGGTATCGCGCCGCGCGACGGTCTGCGCAAGGATGCGCCGCCGGTCGCCGACGACGATGCCGCGCTCGACCTGATGGTGCGCGATCCCGCGACGATCGAGCGGCCGCTGGTCGAGACCGAACGCGGCGTGCGGCTCGGCCGTCCGCCCGCTGCGATCCGGGGGATCCTGTGACACTGCCCGAAAAGACGCGCTGGCGGGTCGAGCGTGCGAACCGCGCCGCCGTCATCATCGACGCCGACGCCTATTTCCGCGTCGCGCGCGAGGCGATGCTGAACGCCCGCCAGCAGATCATGCTCGTCGGCTGGGATTTCGACGCGCGCATCACGCTTGCCTATTCTGACGATCATCCCGAGGCCCCGACGACGGTCGGCGATTTCATCGAATGGCTGGTGAAGCGCACGCCGACCCTGCAGGTCTACATCCTTCGTTGGGACAAGGGCGCGATCAAGACGCTGTTCCGCGGGCGTACCTTGTGGATGCTGACGCGCTGGCGTTTCCGCGAGAAGCGCATCCACCTGAAACTCGACGGGCATCACCCGACCGCGGCGTCGCAGCACCAGAAGATCGTCGTGATCGACGATTGCATGGCATTCTGCGGCGGGATCGACATGACCGACGAGCGCTGGGACACGCGCGACCATGTCGAAGACGACGAGCGGCGCCGCTCGCCCAACGGCTTCTCGTACAAGCCGTGGCACGACGTCACGACCGCACTTCAGGGTCCGGTCGCGCGCGCGCTCGGCGACCTGTGTCGCGCGCGCTGGAAGATCGCTGGCGGTGCCGACATCCCCGCCCCGAGTGCCACCGGTGAGTGCTGGCCCGAGAGCCTGCCGGTCGAGTTCAGCGACGTAGATGTTGCGATCTCGCGCTCGCAACCGCTGCACGACGGGCAGGACGAAATCCACGAGATCGAGGAACTGTACCTCCACCTGATCGCGCGCGCGAAGCGGCGCATCTACGCCGAGAGCCAGTATTTCGCCTCACGCCGGATCGCGGAGGCGATCGCCAAGCGGCTGGTCGAACCCGATCCACCCGAGATCGTCGTCATCAATCCGACGAGCGCGCAAGGGTGGCTGGAGCCGATCGCGATGGACACCGCACGCGCGCGGCTGGTCACCGAGTTGCAGCACCGCGATCACGCCGGGCGTTTTCGTTTGTACCATCCGGTGACGACCGACGGCACGGGCATCTACTGCCATGCCAAGGTGCTGGTGATCGACGACGATGTGATCCGCATCGGTTCGTCGAACTTCAACAACCGCTCGCTGCGGCTCGACACCGAATGTGACGTGACGATCGCGGACGACGGCCCGCGTATCGCCGCGATCCGCGACGACCTGCTCGCCGAGCATCTGGACGTCGAGATCGCGCAGGTGAGCGAGGGCGTGAAGCGCGATGGGCTGATCGCCACCATCGAGCGGCTGCGTGGGCAAGGCAAGACGCTGATCCCGTACGAGGTGCCCGACCTGAACGGTGTCGAGGCGTGGCTAGCGGAAAACGAGGTGCTCGATCCCGAAGGCCCGGCGGAGATGTTCGAGGCGTTTGAGAAGCGCGGGCTGCTGCGTCGGTTGAAGAACCGACGGCACCGCCACCGACACCGTCACCGGCGCTAGGCACCGCCTCCCCTCACGACGCCGGTGCTTGGCTGCTGGTATCGACGCGCCTGCCCCGCTATGCGCGCGCACATGACCGCTATCACGCCCGAGATCGTTGCCGAGCACGGCCTGTCGCCCGAAGAATACGACCGCGTGCTCCACGCGCTCGGGCGCGAGCCGAACTTGGTCGAACTCGGCATCTTCTCGGTGATGTGGAGCGAGCATTGCTCGTACAAGTCGAGCCGCATCCACCTGAAGAAGCTGCCGACAGAAGCACCGTGGGTGATCTGCGGTCCGGGTGAGAATGCGGGCGTCATCGACATCGGTGACGGTCAGGCTGCGATCTTCAAGATGGAGTCGCACAATCACCCGTCGTACATCGAGCCGTATCAGGGCGCGGCGACCGGCGTCGGCGGCATTCTGCGCGACGTGTTCACGATGGGCGCGCGCCCGGTCGCGAACCTGAATGCGCTGCGCTTCGGCCGGCCCGACCACCCCAAGATGCGCCACCTGATCTCGGGCGTGGTCCACGGCATCGGCGGATACGGCAATTGCGTCGGCGTGCCGACCGTCGGCGGCGAGGTGAACTTCCACCCGGCGTATGACGGCAACATCCTGGTCAACGCGATGACGGTAGGCGTCGCGGACACCGACAAGATTTTCTACTCGGCCGCATCCGGCGTCGGCAATCCGATCGTCTATGTTGGATCGAAGACCGGACGCGATGGCATCCACGGCGCGACCATGGCCTCAGCCGATTTCGGCGAGGACGCAGATGCCAAGCGCCCGACCGTTCAGGTCGGCGATCCCTTTACCGAGAAGCTGCTGATCGAGGCGTGCCTTGAGTTGATGGCGTCGGACGCGATCGTTGCGATCCAGGACATGGGCGCGGCGGGTCTCACCTCCTCCTCGGTCGAGATGGCGTCGAAGGGCGGCGTCGGCATCGAACTCGTCATGGACGATGTGCCGCAGCGCGAGACCGGCATGACGCCGTATGAGATGATGCTGTCGGAGAGCCAGGAGCGCATGCTCATGGTGCTGAAACCCGGCCGCGAAGCGTTTGCGCAGGCGATCTTCGAGAAGTGGGAGCTCGATTTCGCGGTGATCGGCCACGTCACCGACACCGGTCGCATGGTGCTGAAATGGCACGGCGAGACGGTGTGCAACATTCCGCTAGGGCCGCTGGCCGACGACGCGCCGCTCTACGATCGGCCGCATGTGCCGACCCCGCCGGCCAAGGCGTTGGTCAACGTGCCCGAGTGCCGCGATCCCGCCACCGACCTGCTGGCGCTGATGGGTTCGCCCGACATCGCTTCGCGTCGCTGGATCTGGGAGCAATACGACCACATGGTCGGCGCCGACACGGTGCAGCGCCCAGGCGGCGACGCCGCGGTGGTGCGCGTCCACGGGACGGACAAGGCGCTGGCGATGACCACCGACTGCACCCCGCGCTACTGCTACGCCGACCCGGTCGAGGGCGGTAAACAGGCCGTCGCGGAGGCGTGGCGCAACCTGACCGCGGTTGGCGCGACGCCGCTGGCGGTCACCAACTGCCTCAACTTCGCCAATCCGCAACGGCCCGAGATCATGGGCCAGATCGTCGGCTGTCTCGAGGGAATGAGCGAGGCTTGCCGCGCGCTCGACTTCCCGATCGTGTCGGGCAACGTGTCGCTCTACAACGAATCGAAGGCGACCGGCGGCGGTTCGGCGATCCTGCCGACGCCCGCGATCGGCGGTGTCGGATTGCTGAAGGCATGGGACAAGAGCGCGACGATCGCGTTCAAGCAGCCGGGCGACATCATCATCGTCATCGGGCGTCGTCGCGGTGACCTGGGCCAGTCACTGTGGTTGCGTGAACTGCATGGCCGCGAGGAAGGACCGCCGCCGCGCGTCGACCTGGAGGCAGAGCGCCGCACCGGCGACTTCGTCCGCCGCGCGATCAATGCTGGACAGCTTTCCGCGGTGCACGACGTGTCCGACGGCGGCCTTGCGGTCACGATCGCGGAGATGGCGCTGGCCGGCAACATCGGCGCGATGATCGACCGCGCACTGCCAATCGACACCGCCGCGTCGCTGTTCGCGGAAGATCAGGGCGTCTATGTCGCGACCGTCCACGATCACGCGCTGCTCGACTTCCTGCAATCCGCGCTCGATGCCGGTGTCGAGGCCGAGCCGCTCGGCCGCGCGATCGGCACGCGCGTGATCTTCGAGCTTCGTGATGGCGACCACGCCGTGTCGCTCGACGACCTGCGTCGCGCGCACGAGGATTTCTTCCCCAAGCTGATGGCGACCGAAGCCGCGCTCTGAACCTCACGCTGTACCTCCGCCCCGGTCTGCCGCACACTGGCGGCAGAACGGGGGAGGATGAGGCGATGAGTGACGAGCAAGACGTGCGCTACGCGGTGGCGGACGGCGTTGCGACGCTGACGCTCGACCGGCCCGAGCGGATGAACACGATCTCGCACGCAATGCTCGATCGGCTCGCCGCATTGCTGACGCGAGCGAACGATGACGCTGCGGTGCGCGTCGTCATCCTGACCGATACGGGTCGTGCGTTCTGCGCCGGGCTCGACCTGAACGAGGCGGTGGGCGGCGACGGCATTGGCGCGAGCGGCACGAAGCATCCGCCGACGATCGACCTGGGCCGAGCGCCACCGACGGTGCTGTTCGCGATGGACAAGCCGGTAATCTGCGCATTGAACGGCTCGGCCGCGGGCTATGGCATGGACCTGGCGATCGGGTGCGACATCCGGGTCATGGCGGAGGGCGCGAAGCTCGCCCCCGCCTTCGTCAAGCGCGGCATCGTGCCTGAGTCAGGCGGCACCTGGCTGCTGCCGCGCATGATCGGCTGGGCCAAGGCGGCGGAGCTGATCTTCACCGGGCGGACGCTGGGTGCGGCGGAGAGCCTCGCGCTCGGGCTGGTTAACCATGTCGTGCCTGATGACGAGGTACTGCATCGTGCCGAGCGGATCGCGCGCGAAATCGCTGCCAACGCGCCTTTGGCGGTACAGGCATCGAAGCGGATGATGCGCATGGGGCTGAACGAGACGTTCGAGACGCACGTCCAGCACGTCTATCTGCAGCTGCTGCCGTTGTTCGCGTCCGAAGACTTTCAGGAAGGCATGCGCTCGTTCCTCGAGAAGCGCCCGGCAGCATTCACCGGCAGCTGATGCACATGGAGGCGCGCGCACGATTCGAGTCGCTCGACGTCATTCGGGGCGTCGCGGTGATGGGCATTCTCCTCGCCAACATCGTCGCGTTCGGCCTGCCTGAGGCGGCGTATTTCTCGCCGCTCGCCTGGGGCGGATCGGGTGCGGCGGAGAAGACCGCGTGGTTGCTGAACTTCGTGTTCGTGGAGGGGCGGTTTCGCGGGCTGTTCTCGTTCCTGTTCGGCGCCTCGATGCTGCTGGTGTTCGAGCGGGCTGACGCAGACGGCGGAAACGGCGCCGCGCTGCATCTGCGGCGGATGTTCTGGCTGTTCGTGTTCGGCTGCCTGCACCTCTACCTGCTCTGGTGGGGCGACATCCTGGCGCACTACGCCCTGGTCGGCGTGATTGCACTGTTCTTCTGCCGGCAGAGCGCGCGCACACTCGTGCTGCTCTCACTCGCGCTGTTGCTCGCCTCGATCCTGCTCAACGCGGCGACCGCGACGGCGCTGTTCGCAGCGGCCGCTCGCGCGACCCCCGCCGACGTGGCGCTGTGGGACGGATTCGCGAGCGCGTTCGGCGTACCGCCGCGCGCCGAACTGCTCGAACAGATCGCGGCGATGCGCGGTAGCTTCGGTGCGGCCGCGGCGTGGCGATGGCAGCACGCGCTGGACCCGCTCACCTTCCTGCCCATCGGCGGCGCGGAAACGCTCAGCGCGATGCTGCTCGGCATGGCGGGGCTTCGGTCGGGGTTCGTGACGGGTGAGTGGTCGCGCGCGGCTTATACACGCGTGGCGTGGGTCTGCGTGCCGGTGTCGCTGCTCGGCTACGCTACGATCGGGTGGCATACGATGGCGACGGGTTTCGATCAGCGCTGGGTCTATACCGGTTCGCTGGTGCTCAGCGAACCTTTCCGCACGATCGGCTACCTCGGCTATGCTGCGCTCGTCATGTTGCTGCTGCGTCCCGGCGGTCGACTAACGACGCGCGTGGCGGCGGCGGGGCGGATGGCGTTCAGCAATTATCTCGGCACGACGGGACTGATGGACCTGATCTTTACCGGCTGGGGCCTAGGACTATTCGCCGCGATCGGGCGCGCATGGCTCTACGCGATCGTGCCGGCAGTCTGGGCGATGATGCTACTGTGGTCACCGGCGTGGCTTGCCCGCTATCGTCACGGCCCGCTAGAGTGGTTGTGGCGCAGTCTGGTGCGCGGCCGTCCGGCGCCGCTGCGCGGCTAGCTCAGGCGCCGACCGAAGCCGCCTGCGCGGCGCAGCGGAGTCGCCGCCGCCTCGCGCTCGAGCAGTGCGAGCGTCGCCTCGAACAGCGGGCGCAGTTCCAGTACGTCAGGCACGCATTCGACCGGGCTGGTGTGCCATTCGACACACTCGCGCGCGAGCGTTTCCAGCTTCTCGGCGAGTGCTGCGAGCGGATAGGCGCCGAACTGTCCCGCCTCACCCTTCAACGTGTGCGCGGGCAGGATCATTGCGGTCGCATTCTCGTCGCGCGACGCGGCCTCGATCGCATCGAGTGACTTCAACCCGTCCTCGCGGAAATAGCCCAGAATGCGCGTGAACTCACCGCCGAGCTCGGCACGCGCGCGCGCCAGCGCCGCACGGTCGACCAGCACACCCCCTTCGAACGACACGCTTGCCCCCTTCGCACTATCGAACAGTCGTGCCGCGAACCTAATGCCGCGAGGGTAAACGGAGGGTAAGGACGTGCCCGCGCTTTCCTACAATTGCGTCACTTGTCGAACGGATTCTTCGGCGCGCGCAGCGTCATACGGACGGGTACCGCACCGAAACCGAGCTCACGGCGAATGCCATTGATGAGGTAGCGCTGGTAGCTCATCGGCAGCTGGTCGACGCGCGTGCCGAACAGGATGAAGCCGGGCGGGCGGGTTTTCGCCTGCGTGATGTAGCGCAGCTTGATCCGCTTGCCGCCGGGCGCCGGCGGCGGGTTCGCCTCGATCGCGCGCTCGAACCAGCGGTTGAGCTCGCCCGTGCCGACGCGGTGCGACCAGGCGTCGCGCGTCTCGAATGCTGCGGCGATCAGCTGATCGATGCCCTTGCCCGTCGCCGCCGACACGGTCAGCAGCGGCACACCCTTTACCTGCGCCAATCCTTCTTCCAGCGCCGCCTTGACGCCGTTGAAGGTCTTGGACGGCTCTTCCGACACGTCCCATTTGTTGAGTGCGATGACGAGCGCGCGGCCTTCCTCCAGCACGCGGTCGGCGATCCGCAAATCCTGCGATTCGAGCCCCAGTGTCGCGTCGAGCAGCAGCACGACGACCTCGGCGAAATCGACCGCGTGGAGCGCGTCGGCGACCGACAGCTTCTCCAGCTTGTCCTGCACCTTGGCGCGCTTGCGCATGCCGGCGGTATCGATCAGCCGCACCTTACGCGGCCCCATCGGGCTGCCGAGCCATTCCCAGTCGACCGCGATCGAATCGCGCGTGATCCCGGCCTCGGGGCCGGTGATCATCCGGTCTTCGCCGAGCATGCGGTTGATCAGCGTCGACTTGCCCGCATTGGGCCGTCCGACGATTGCGAGCTTGAGCGGCGCGTCGGGGCTCTCGTCCTCCTCTTCTTCCTCGAACGCGTCGTCCTCGCGGTCGATGAAGGGGCGCAGCGCCTCGAAAAGATCGGCGACACCCTCGCCGTGCTCGGCCGACATCTGCACCGGATCGCCGAAGCCGAGCGCGAGCGATTCGAGCACGCCCTGCTCGCCGCTGCGCCCCTCGACCTTGTTGGCGACCAGCACGATCGGCGTGTCGGCACCGCGCAACCAGCGCGCGATCTCCTCGTCGGGCGGCACAATGCCGGCGCGCGAATCGATCAGGAATAGCGCCACGTCGGCGCCGTCGACCGCGGCCTGCGTCTGGCGGCGCATGCGGCCGGGCAGCGTGTCTGGATCCTCGTCCTCGTAGCCCGCGGTGTCGATGATGCGGAAATCGAGCCCGAGCAGGCTCGCGTCGCCCTCGCGCCGGTCGCGAGTTACGCCGGGACGATCGTCGACCAGCGCGAGCTTCTTGCCGACGAGGCGATTGAACAGCGTCGACTTGCCGACGTTGGGACGGCCGACGATCGCGACCACAGGTAAACGGGACATGATGCGCCGACGCCTAGCGCATCATGTCGTCCCCGTCACCTGACAGCTGTCGCTCGCCTCAGCGATAAGCCGAGAGCTGACCCTTGTCGTCGAGCACGTAGAGCGTCTTGTTGGCGACGATCGGCGGCAGCGAGAAAGCGTCGCCCGCCTCGATCAGCGCCTGCTGGCTGCCGTCCGCCGGCGACACTGCGACGAGTTGCCCGCGCGAGTTGGTCAGCCACAACCGCTCGCCCGCCAGCACTGGTCCGAACCAGGTGTAGGCGTTCTCACGCTTCTGCTCGTTCTTGAACGCGGGCAGCTGCCCGATCCAGCGCACCTTGCCGTTGGCGCGCGACAGGCTGACGACGCGCGCATCGTCGGTCACGACGAACAGCCACTCGCCCGCGAGCCACGGCGTTGAGATACCGGCGAAATTCTGTTCCCACAACCGCTGCCCGGTGCCGAGGTCGAGCGACACCATGCGTCCGCCCTCACCGATCGCGTAGACTCGCCCGTCCTCGATCACCGCGTCGGCGTTGATGTCGGCGAGGCTCGACACCGAGGTCGAGATCGCGGTGCGCGACAGTGCGTCCTGCCACAAATTGCGACCGTTCTCGTAGCGGTAGGCGTTCAGTTCGCCCGAGGAAAAGCCCGCGACGATCGTGCCCGCGCTCGCCGCCGGAGCCGCGACACCGAACAGCCCCTGCGATTCGAGGCTGGCGCTCTGCGTCCACACGACCTTGCCGTCGGCCTGGCTGAGCGCGAAGATCTGATTGTCCTGGCTGAGCACATAGACCTGGCCGTTCGCGATCGTCGGGGCGCCACGCAAGGGGCCGCCCGGCTTCGCGCGCCAGATCAGCTTGCCGTCGGCCGCGCTGAACGCCACCACGTCACCCAGGCCATCGGTCGCGTACACCTTGCCGTCGTCGTAGCTCGCCCCGCCGCCGAAGCGTGCGGCGCGGTTGTTGTCGCCTTCCGGTACCGCGGCGGTCCACAACTTAGCGCCGGTGTCAGCGGCGAAGGCATGGAGCGTCGCGTCGACGTCGACGACGAACAGCTTGTTGTCGGCGACGACCGGGGCGGCGCCGAGCCGCTGACGATTGGAGCCGCCGTCGATCTGCGCAGTCCACGCACGCGTCGGCGAGGCGGCGAGCGCCAGATGCCCCATCGACTTGTCGGCACTGCCGCCCGACTGCGACCAGTCGGTGTTGGCCTCCGGCGTCGGCAACAGCACCTGAACGCTCGCGAGCGAGGGATCGACCTCCGCCCTGTTCTCGGCAGTAAGGATCGACACGCGGTTGCCGACCGTCGGCGTCTTCTTGGGCGCGCCCTTGAACACGCCGCAGCCGCCCAGCGTCAGCGCGATGCCGAGCGTCATGGGGCCGAACGCGACGCGCGCCGCCTTGCCAAGCTTCATTCCGTCATGCCCCTGCTGGCCGCGACATCCTGCGGCAGTGCGTCGATACCCAGTACACCCGCCATCTGAACCGCACGTTGACGCAGCGACGCGGGCACCGTCTTGTCGCGCGCGATCCGCGCGAACGTCTGACCGGCGAGGTCGCGCTTGCCCTGCGCCAGATAGGCCGCGCCGACCATCTCGCCCGCGCTGCCCATGAAGGCGTTGCCCTGCACGGCGAGCGGTGCCAGCCGCTGGATCACCAAGTCGGGCTTGAGCGTGTCATATTCGGCCGCGGTCTGTCGGATCAGCGCCAGGTCACGAAACGGCTTGGCAACGCTCGCGTCATTGGCAACACCCGCGAACTTGGCCGCCGCACCCTTTAGATCGTTTTTCGCCAGCAGCACGTCGGCCTGCGAGAACAAGGCGAGCGTACGATACCCGTCGCTGCTCGACTGGGCGAGCTCCGCGAGCGGCGTGGCCGCGCCCTTGAAGTCGTTGGCACCGAGGTAATCGTAGGCGGTCTGAAGCGTCTCGCCTTCCTTCTCCGCCGCGACGCGCTCGCGGTGCTGCCAGAACAGGAAGCCGGCGAAGGCGACCAGCAAAGCAACTACCGCCACCACGATCCAGCGACCATAGCGTTGCCACACCCCGATCATCTGCTCGCGACGATATTCCTCGTCGACTTCGCGCAGGAACGCCTCGTTATTTTGCGGCGTCAGGGCCACGTCTTGCTCCACATGCTCCAAAAAGTCGCGCGGCCTTAACCCGGCGTCGTGCGAAACGAAAGAGGCGCGGCTGCGCCCCTCGTCTCACGTCTTGGGCGCGTAGGTCTGGTCGGCGGTCGGGAAGGTGCGCGCGCGTACCTCAGCCGCATAGGTTTCGACACGCTCGGCGACGTAGCCCGCCATGTCGCCGTAGCGTTTGACGAAGCGCGGCGTGCGCTCGAACAGCCCCAGCATGTCCTCTGCGACCAGCACCTGCCCGTCGCAGTCGGCCGAGGCACCGATCCCGATCGTCGGCACCGCAATCTTGCGCGTGATTGCCTGGGCGATCGGCTCCACGACCCCCTCGATCACCACCGTAAATGCGCCAGCTTCCGCGATGCTCTGGGCATCCGAGACGATCTTCTCCGCCTCCGCGTCCGAGCGGCCGCGCGCGCCGTAGCCACCGAGCGCGTTGACCGCCTGCGGCGTCAGCCCGACATGGCCGACCACGGGGATGCCGCGCTCCGACAGGAACGCGACCGTCGGCGCCATCGCGGCCCCGCCCTCCAGCTTGACCGCAGCAGCGCCCGTTTCCTTGAGCAGGTAAGCCGCACTTTCGAACGCCTGCTGCGGCGATGCCTCGTAAGAGCCGAAGGGCATGTCGATGACGACGACCGAGTGGTAGCTGCCGCGCACCACCGCCGCGCCGTGTGCCGCCATCATCGCGAGTGTCACCGGCACGGTCGACGGCAAGCCGTAGATCACCTGCCCCAGACTGTCGCCGACCAGCAGCATGTCGCAATGCGGGTCGAGCAGCTGCGCCATGCGCACCGTATACGCGGTCAGCATGACGAGCGGATCGCCCTTGCCCGCGGCGATCGCCGCCTTGCGCGCGCGCAGCGCCGGGACGGTCAGGCGCTTCATCGGTGCGGCGACGGGTGTCGCGCGGCTGGTCGAGGTGTCGATGGTGAAGGTCGTGGACATGCGCCCTCTTAGGCCCGCCCGCTCACCTGATCCAGCCGTGCGCACGCGCGTGGCGTGCGAGCCAGATCGCGAAGGCGGCGATCGCGACGATGAACAGCGGAAAGGCGACAACCTCTGCGCCCTTGACGCGAATGATGTCGCTGGTCGCCAACAGCCAGCCGAACTGGATCAGCACGCCGGTGAACGACAGCCAGGCGAGCGGCACCGCGAGCGCCGATCGCGCCAGCAGCGCGACCGCGGCGAACAGCCCGCATCCGACCGCGACCGCGTAGATGGCGTTGTACCAGATCGGCAGCGATGCGTAGAGCGCGCGGTCGTAATCGCTCGCAGGTCCCATCGCATCCGCGCCGAGGCGGAACTGCTGGATGCAGGCGAAGCAGCCCGCGAGGCCCCATAGCAACAGCACGACGGCGACGGCGCGAAACCACGCCGGCGAACGGGTCGATCGGTCCATGTGCCCTCCCCTTCACCGCGCATCGTGCGCGTTTGGAGCGCGCGACGCAATCATCCGAACAGCGCGGCGTAGCGATCGGGCTTGAAGCCGACCTCCGTTATGGCGCCGGCGACGAGCACCGGCCGCTTGATCATGCCGGGCTGCGCCAGCATCAGCGCGGTGGCGCGCTCCCGATCCAGGTCGACGCGATCTTCCTCGGGCAATTTGCGGAACGTGGTGCCCGCGCGATTCAGTAGTGTCTCCCAACCGGCACGATCGATCAGCTCGTCGAGAAGCGCGCGGTCGAGACCATCCTTTCGGTAATCGTGAAAGGTGAAGGCGACATCGTGCTCACTCAGCCACGTGCGTGCCTTCTTGATCGTGTCGCAGTTGGGGATGCCGTACATCGTCACAGGAGCGATCATCGTGCTTCCTTCGCCTGTCGCGCCAACTCGCGCTGGAAATCAGCGCTTGCGGTCCGCATCAGCGCGGGAAGGAGCGCCGGCGCGACCAATTGATGCTCGGCAGCGCGCCGACGCACGTCGGCCTGTTCGGGATGGAACGGCAGCACGACATCAGCCCGCTCCCGCACCAACCGGGCGATGCTGCTACGCAGGTCGGCGACGATCCCGGGATAGCGGCGGTTGCCGATCAGGCGGTTGCCCGCGACCGAGACGCTGCACGGAAACAGCACGGTCAGCGGACGCCCGCGATCGACGATGCTGGTCGACCAGCTGGTGCAGCCCGGCGTGTGCCCCGGCGTCGCGATCGCGCGCAGCGTGACATCGCCGAGTGTGACACGGTCGCCATCGACCACGGCACGAGCGACCTTGACCGCGGGAAAGCGGATGACGCCGTAACTCGTCTCTCCCGGCGGAACACCGCTCTCCAGCGCGGCGACATCGCCCGCTCCCGCGATCACGCGAGCGCCGGTGTCACGCGCCATCGCCGCGGCGCCGTCCGCGTGGTCGAAGTGCGCGTGGCTGACCAGCAGCAGCTTGACCCGGTCGAGCGGCACGCCGATTGCGCGGATGTTACGCTCGATCGCGGGCACGTTCTCCGCGATCGTCGCATCGAGCAGGATCGCGCCATCGCGTGTCTTGATGAGGTAACTGGCGAGCCCTTCGCTGCCGACGTACCAGATCGGGCCGACAAGGTGGACCGGCGGAGCGGGGCGCGTCCAGACGGGCGGGTTGGGCGTCGCGGCTGAGGCGATCGTGGCCGCGGCGAGCGTCGTTGCAGCGGTGAGCGCGTGGCGCAGCAGGCGCTTCGCCGAAATGCCGCCCGTCCGCTCCCGGCCGCTTGCGCGGCCGAATGACGCGGGCAGGTAGCCCCCGGCTACCTGCTTTATCTCGCTGCGGCCGCCGTCGCCGCCGAGTAAATCGGGCGAGCAGCCCCCTGCTGCTCGCTTTAGCCGATTTACTCCCATTCGATCGTGCCGGGTGGCTTGGAGGTGTAGTCGTAGGTGACGCGATTGACTCCCCTCACCTCGTTGACGATCCGCGTCGACACGCGCGCGAGGAAGCCGCCGGGAAACTCGAACGCCTGCGCGGTCATGCCATCGGTCGAGGTGACCGCGCGCAGTGCGAGCACCGAATCGTAGGTTCGCCCGTCGCCCATCACGCCGACCGAACGCACCGGCAGCAGCACCGCGAACGCCTGCCAGATCGCGTCGTACAGCCCGGCGTTGCGGATTTCCTCTAGGTAGATCGCGTCGGCCTTGCGCAGGATGTCGCAGCGCTCCTTTGTCACCTCGCCGGGAATGCGGATCGCGAGGCCGGGTCCGGGAAATGGGTGCCGGCCAACGAAATGCTCGGGCAGACCCAGTTCGCGCCCGAGCGCGCGGACCTCGTCCTTGAACAATTCGCGCAGCGGCTCGACCAGCTTCATGTTCATGCGCTCAGGGAGCCCACCGACATTGTGGTGGCTCTTGATCGTCACTGACGGCCCGCCGGTGAAGCTGACGCTCTCGATCACGTCGGGGTAAAGCGTGCCCTGCGCCAGGAAGTCGGCGCCACCGATCTTCTTCGCCTCGTCCTCGAACACCTCGATGAAGGTCTTGCCGATGAACTTGCGCTTGGCCTCGGGATCGGTGACGCCGGCGAGCCCGCCCATGAACAGGCTTTCCGCGTTCACGTGGACCAGCGGGATGTTGTACGCGCCGCGGAACAGCGACACGACCTGCTCGGCCTCGCCCGACCGCATCAGCCCGTGATCGACGAAGACGCAGGTCAGCTGGTCGCCGATCGCCTCGTGGATCAGCACCGCCGCGACTGCCGAGTCGACGCCGCCCGACAGGCCGCAGATGACGCGGCCACTGCCGACCTGCTCGCGGATCTCGGCGATCTTGGTCTCGCGGAACTCCGCCATCGTCCAGTCGCCAGCCAGGCCACAAACGTGCCGCGCAAAATTGGCGATCAGCTTGGCACCGTCGGGCGTGTGAACTACCTCGGGGTGGAACTGCACGCCGTAGAAGCGGCGTTCCTCGTCGGCGACCATCGCGAAGGGTGCGCCTTCCGACGTCGCGACCGGCGTAAAGCCGGGCGGCAGCGCGTCGACCTTGTCGCCGTGGCTCATCCACACCTGGTGGCGCGAGCCGACCTCCCACAGCCCGTCGAACAAGGCGCACTCGGCCTTCACGTCGAGCATCGCGTGGCCGAACTCGCCGCCATCGCCCGAGATCACGACGTTGCCGCCGAGCTGCGTGCTCATCAGCTGCTGACCGTAGCAGATGCCGAGAATCGGCACGCCCGCCTCGAACAGATGCTGCGGCGCGCGCGGGCTGTGCTCCAGCGTGACTGACGACGGGCCGCCCGATAGGATGATGCCCTTCGGCTGCATCCGCTCGAACGCTTCCGCGGCGGAGTTGAACGGCGCCACCTCGCTATAGACGCCCGCTTCGCGCACGCGGCGCGCGATCAACTGGGTCACCTGGCTGCCGAAATCGACGATGAGGATGTTGTCGGGATGCTCCATGGCGGGCCTGTAGCGGGATGGCGCGCGACGGGGAAGAGGTCAGCGTATCTCCTTGGGTACCGGCTCGCCCTCACGCAGCGTTAGCACCTCCACGCCGGTCGCGGTGACCGCCACCGTATGCTCGAATTGTGCCGACAGCTTGCGATCGCCGGTTTCCACCGTCCAGCCGTCGTCGCGGGTCGTCACCTTGCGCGTACCCTGATTGACCATCGGTTCGACGGTGAAGGTCATTCCCTCGCGCAGCACCGCGCCGGTGCCGGGTCGCCCGTAATTCAGCACTTCGGGCGCCTCGTGCATCTCACGCCCGATGCCATGGCCGCAGAAGTCACGAACGACCGAATAGCCGTGCTGCTTGGCATGACGATCGATCGCCGCACCTACGTCGCCCAGCCGCGCTCCGGGGCGGACCTGCGCGATCCCCTTCCACATCGCCTCCTGCGCGACGCGAACGAGCCGCCGTGCGGCGGGCGCGACATCGCCCACCAGATAGGTCTTGCTGGAATCGGCGATGAAGCCATCCTTCTCCAGCGTGATGTCCAGGTTCACGATGTCGCCGTCGCGGATGATCTCGCCTGCGTCCGGCACGCCATGGCAGACCACCTGGTTGATTGAGCTGTTGAGCACGAATGCGAAGCCATATTGCCCCTTGCTGGCCGGCCGGGCGTGTAACTCGTCGACGATGTAGCGCTCGACCAGATCGTTGACGGCAAGGGTCGACAGCCCCGCCAGTGATTGCCGATCGAGCATCGCGAAGACCCGAGCGAGCAGTCGCCCTGATTCACGCATCAGCGCCAGCTCCGCGGCGTTCTTCAGGATAGCGGTCATGCGGCGTGCGCGGTTGGCGGCGCGGCACGCTCGCGGGCGATGATTTCGTTGAAGGACAATGTCGGGTTCGCTTCGGCGAGCATGCCGATCTTCATCCAGAATTCGGCCTGTGCGTTGATCGATCGGCACATGACCGTGCTGGCGCGGCGCGCTTCCTCATGCACCCGATCATCGATCTTCACAATTCCCACACGCGCACTCCACAACTTTACCAACATATGAAACGTATATGATTAGTAATGTTGGCCGCCAAATCGCGCAAGCTGCTCGCCACCCGCGCCTCACTCCTTATGATCGGGCGCGTGAGCAGCACCGATATAGACCGCCCCACCCGCGAACGACGCTGGCTGACGCTGACCCGCGACGCGCTGCCGGCCCAAGCCGCACACCGACGTTGGCCGGTCTCGGCCGACCATTGCTTCCAGCGTATCCTGCTCGACCATGCGTGCGGCGGCCGCTGGTACGACCACATCGCCGCGCGACCCGCCTACCGCCACGCGCCGGACGCCATCCTAAACGCGGCGATCGCGCTGGGCGAAGCGGTTCTGACGGGGAGCGCCGATCTGGCCGCGCTCAACGATCAGTCGCTACGTTGGCGGGGCAAGCGGTAGCGCTTGCCTCCAAGTCATCGACGGCGCAGCATCGCCACACCATATAGGAGGAGTCATGCAGGACGACGCGACCGCCGCCACGCGCGCCAAGTCGATCCTGCTTTTCTCCGACGGCACCGGGAACAGCAGCGCCAAGGTGTTCAAGACCAACGTCTGGCGCACCTACGAAGCGGCCGATCTGGGGCCAGCGCCACCGAAGGCCCGCCCCCAAATCGCCTTCTACGACGATGGCGTCGGCACGTCGTGGTTCCGCCCGCTGGCGATCCTTGGCGGAATCTTCGGCTTCGGGCTGAAGCGCAACGTCCTCGACATCTATCGCTTCGCCTGCCGCAATTACGGGCCGGGGGACACGATCTATGCCTTCGGCTTCAGTCGCGGGGCGTTCACGATCCGGCTGGTCGTCGCGCTGATCGCTACCCAGGGCCTGGTGCCGGCCGATGACGAGGCGGCCTTGCAACGTGGCGCCGCGGACGCGTGGCGCGCGTATCGCCATCGCTATCTACCGCGACGGCTGCAATGGCCGACCAAGGTCTGGCGTGCGCTGCGCAATCGTGTGATCGCGGCAATACGCCGCCCGGAGCATCGATACAGCCTGTATCGCAATCGTCGTCCCGAGATCAGCTTCGTTGGTGTGTGGGACACGGTCGCCGCTTACGGCGGGCCGAGCGTGGAGATCATCCGCGCCATCGACAATTGGTTCTACGCGCTGTCGATGCCCAATTACACGCTCAACAAGCGCGTGCGACGGGCACGCCACGCACTGGCGCTCGACGATCAGCGCGATGCCTTCCAGCCGCTGGTCTGGGACGAACTTGCCGAACGCGATTTGGTCCGTCGCGGCCTGGTGGACGAGGATCGGCTCCGGCAACTGTGGTTCACGGGGATGCATGCCGATGTCGGCGGCGGCTATCCCGACGAAAGCCTGAGCTACGTCTCGCTCCTTTGGATGCTGGAGGAAGCCCGCGCGGCAGGGCTGCGGACGCTGGATGTCATCACCGCCCGGCACCGCGCACTCGCCAACAGCGCCGGACCGATTCACGACAGCCGTGCCGGGATCGGCAGCTATTATCGGTATCAACCGCGCCGCATCGACGCGCTGATGCGCGCGCCGGCGCGCGACACGCGGCTGTCATGGGCGCCGGAACGCGCGCGCGGGCGCGGCCTGCTCACCG
>NZ_CAJYVU010000008.1 GCF_913778135.1 uncultured Sphingomonas sp.
CGCCACCATCCGTGCCGTAGAAGCTCGCCTCGATCACCGCGTCCTGTCCGGCGTGGAGCCGCCACGAGCAGGCGAGCCGGACCGCCACGTCATTGTCGAGCGTCAGCGTCGCGACGGCGTAATCCTCGACCGTGTCGCGCACCGCAAGCGGCTCTCCACCCGCGAACAGCGACGATGACACCGAGCGCACGTCCTGCCCGGTCAGCCACATGGCCAGATCGACCAGGTGGATGCCGAGGTCCATCACGCAACCGCCGCCCGATTGCGCGCGGTCGTAGAACCACGGCTTGTCGGGGCCGTAGGCATTGTGGAATACCAGATCGACCGCGAACAGCCGGCCGAGCGTGCCGCCGCGGACCAGCTCGGCAATCTTCTCCATGCCCGCGGTGAAGCGATACGACAGGTCGACGCCGAGCAGCCGATCGGCCGCGCGTGCGGCAGCAACGACGCGCTCGGTCTCGGCAGCGTCGCGGCCAAGCGGTTTCTGGCAGAACACCGCCTTGCCCGCTTCTAGCGCCTGGATCGACTGCGCGGCGTGGAGTGCGCTGGGACTGGCGATTACCACCCCATCGAGATCGAGCGCGAGCATCGCGTCGAGATCGGCGACGACCTGCGCGTCGGGCGCGAGCGCCGACGCATCGCGGATCATGTCGCGCGAGGGATCACTGATCGCGGCAGCCTCGACCAGCCCGGTGCCGAGCATCGCCTCCATGCGGTGACGACCGATCCAGCCGACACCGAGAAAGCCGAGGCGTGGGCGGTCGGTGACGGCCTCACTCATAGGTCACCAGCGCCTTGACGAAGCCCGCGGGCTTGTCGCGCGTCGCAACGATCGCGTCGGCGACCTGCGACAACGGGTAGCGATGGGTCAGAAGGGCTGCGAGGTCTATCTGCCCCGACGCGACCGCTTGTATCGCTTCCTCGACGCCGCGACGCTGGACCGCGGGGTCGCGCTCGTGTGCGTTGACGACATCGATCCCTTTCCAGTTCCAGTCCTGCATGTTGACCTGGCGCGGACCGTCCTGGTGATAGCCCGCGACGACCAGCCGCCCGCCGAAGCCGACCAGCGCGGTTGCGAGGTCGAGCGGCCACTGCTTGCCCACCGCCTCGATCACGCGCTCGCACATGGCCTCGCCGGTCAGCCGCTTGACCTCGTCGATGATCGCCCAGTGATCGTGCATCGGCACGGTCTCGGTCGCGCCGAAGCGGCGGGCGAGTTCGAGCGATTCCTGACGGCGTGAGATCGCGATCACGCGCGCCCCGGCGTCGGTCGCGAGCTTGGTCAGCACCGCTCCAAGGAAGCCGATACCGATGATCGCGACCGTCTGTCCGGCGCGAATGTCGGATCGACGGAAGATGTTCATCGCGCAGCCGAGCGGCTCGCCGGGGAACGGCTGGTCGCCGAGCGATGCGGGCAGCTTCACTACCATGTCGGCGGGTGCGACGTCGTAGTGCGCGAAGCTGTGACCCGCGAGAAAGGCGACGCGGTCGCCGGGCGCGAGGTCGCCCACGCCGTAGCCGAGCGCGTCGACCACGCCCCAGCCTTCATGACCCATACCGCCGGGCGCGCCGGGGAAGGTCGACCACGGCTGCCCCTCGAACGGTTCGACGTTCGACGCGCAGACGCCGCACCCCTCCAGCCGGATGCGGACCTCGCCCGCACCGGGCGCTGGCAGGTCGACGTCGGCGATCGTCATCTCTCCGGGCGCGGTCAGCACCGCGGCCTGCATCGTCGTCATTCGCAACTCCTGTGGCACGTCGCGAGCGGATCGTTGCAGGCGCGCGTGTCGTCGCGCCGATGCCCGTTCGGGTGCGCCGCGTCCAGCCGCCACGAATATCGCCAAAGTGGTCGGGTAGCCGGACCGATCGCGAGGGCATGCGCGTTGTGCGACAAAACTTGGCTCGGCGGCGGGTCTGGCGCATAGCGGGATAACATAGGTTTGTTGCGCGCGCCGGGCACGCGTGCAACCGCGGCAGGTGCGGGGGAAATGATGGATCAACGCGACAATTGGCACCTGACCGACATGGTCGAGCACGAGAGCGGGCGCGGCGACCCGTTCGCCGCCGCCGTGCGCGCGACGCGAATGCCGATGATCATCACCGATCCGCGGCAGAACGACAACCCGATCGTGTTCTGCAACGAGGCGTTCCAGACGCTGTCGGGCTACGATCGCAGCGAGATCATCGGCACCAACTGCCGCTTCCTGCAGGGCCCCGATACCGATCGCGAAAAGGTTGCGGAGGTGCGCGCCGCGATCGAGGCGGGAACCGACGTCGCGGTCGACCTGCTCAATTATCGCAAGGACGGCTCGACCTTCTGGAACGCGCTCTACGTCAGCCCGGTGCGCAACCGCGACGGCGAGATCGAGTTCTTCTTCGCCAGCCAGATGGATGTCAGCGACCGCGTCGAGGCGCAGGAGCGGATCGCGCGGCAGAAAGCGGAGGTCGAGCGCGAGGTCGAGGCGCGTACCGCCGACCTGAAGGCGGCGCTCGATGACAAGACGCTGCTGCTTCACGAGGTCGACCACCGCGTAAAGAACAACCTGACGATGATCGGATCGCTGCTGCGGCTGCAGGCGCGCGGGATCTCGGATGAGGACATCCTCGCACGACTGAACTCCATGCTGGAGCGGATCGACGCGCTGGCGAGCGTCCATCGCCGTTTGTACCAGTCGGACGATGTGACGCGGTTCGATGCGGGCGCCTTCGCGCTCAACCTCGCGACCGATGTAGTGGGTGCGAGCGGGCGGACCGAGATCGACGTGAAGTCGGACGTGTCGGCAATCGACATTTCGTCGACCAACGCCTCAGCGCTGGGACTGGTGCTGAACGAGATCGTGACCAATGCGGTCAAGCACGGCTTCGCCGACGGGCGCGGCGGTACGCTGAGTGTCAACGCGCACGCGGACGGTGACACGGGTGTGATCGCAATCGCGGACGACGGTCCCGGCTTCGATGCCGCCAACACGCCCGAGGATGGCCTCGGCCGCGTGCTGATCCGGCGGCTGTCGCGGCAGATCGGTGCGCAGGTCGACTGGTCGTCGGCCGAACCCGGTGCGCGCGTGACGATCCGCTTCCCGCTCGATCAGGGTCACGCAGGGGCGGTCGCTTGATCCGCCTCAAACGCCCGTTCCGCGTCCTGATCGTCGAGGACGAGGCGCTGCTCGCGATGGATATCGAGGCGCTGGTGGAAGATGCCGGACATACGGTCGTCGGCGAGGCGGCATCGCTCCACGAGGTCGAAGCACTGGGTATCGAGGCTGCGCCCGATCTGGCCTTCGTTGATCTGCAATTGGCGCACAACACCAACGGGCTCGACGCCGCGCGGCTGATCCACGCGCGCTGGGCGCAGGCTGCGGTGATCTTCGTGACCGCGAACCCCAAGAAGATACCGGAAGATTTCGCGGGCGCGCACGGCGTGATCCCCAAACCCTTCTCGCGCGCGGGGTTGACCGCGGCACTCAGGTATATCGAGGAAGGGCTGAGCGATCCGCCGCCGACCAGCCCGATGCCGGCGAGCTTCATCGCCTCTCCCGCGTTCGCCGCGACCTGGGACGCCTGATCCATCATCCTTATCGCGCGCGGATGAACCGAAGCGCCTGTTCGTCGTTACCGCCAACTTGAGGCGCATGCGCCCGCGGGTTTCAACGACGAGGAGATACGAGATGAACACCGACGAGCTGAAGGGCACTGGCAACGACGTCAAGGGCCAGGTCAAGGAAGCGTTTGGCAACGCGACCGGGGATCAGGACACCAAGGCATCGGGTATCGCCGATCAGGTGACGGGTTCGGTGCAGAAGACCGTCGGCGCCGCGAAGGAAGCGGTGACGGACAATGTCGCGCCGCTCGCCGGGCAGGCGAAGGGTTTTGCCAAGCAGCGCCCGTTCGCGACGGCTGCGCTGGTCGGCGTCGTCGGTCTGGCGCTCCTCAACACGTTGCGCGGCAAGAAGGCGGCGTGATCGGGCAGGGCGCGCAGACGATGGTCCGCGCGCCCGCTCACCCAGCCTTACTTGTATGCGCGAGCGAGAGTTGCGCGAGCGCCGATGCGTTCAGATCGGTTTCCAGCGCCGTGTCGCGGACACGCACCTGATCGCGCGGCAGGCGACGTAGCGTTTCGCCCACGCCGGCAACTCCGCCTTCGCGGACAATGAAGAAGTCGATCGTGCCACCCGCGCAGGTCGCGAGCGCGTCGACGCTGTGTGCGATCACCTGACCATCGGCTCCTTTCACCGGCAGTCCGTCGATCTGCGAGATCGAGAACAATGGTTCGGGCGCAACCTGCACGCTGCGGGCCTGTTCGGCATCGGCCGCGTCGCTGAATTTGGCGCGACGCCCCAGCCACCGCCAGACGCCGAACACGTCGACGACGCCCAGGAAGATGTTCGACCACAGCAGCTGTGTTTGGCCAGTCTCCAGACCCACTATGATCCACGCGATCGCGCCGAGCGTGAAGACGACGAAGCCCCACCCGGTCACGCGCGCGCCGAGATTGGATGCGGTCATCAGTGCAGCGACGCAGGTGGCGGCGAGTGCGACCCAGCCGGCGATATCCTCCATCGACCTGTCTCCTACTTGGCCAACGGCGAGCGGCGGTAATCGCGCAGGATGTGCGCCACATCGTCGTAGATCGCGCGCGCGCCGGCTCGGTTCAGTACCTGGTCGGTGAACCCGCCTGAGCGGACCGTAACCGAGGCGATGCCGCACTTCGCGGCGGCGGACACGTCATAGGGCGTATCGCCGACGACCCGGGCCACGGCCGGTGCGACGCCCACCTTCTTTACCGCCGCGGCAAAGATGTCGGGCGCGGGCTTGGTCGTGTCCGCATCGTCCTTGCTGGTCGCGGCCGACACTATGTCGCGGACGCCGAGCAGGTCGACGTAATGGTCAAGCTCTTCCTTGCTGGCGGAGGAGGCGAGCGCAACCTTCTGCCCTTGGCCGGCGACATGGCGAAGCAGGTCGGCGGCGCCGGGAAAAGCGCGGACACGGTCGAGATAGCGCGACTTGAAAATGTCGTCGTGGCGGGTCGACAGCGCTTCTATCTCTGCCTCGCTCACGTCGGGGATCAGCGCGGGCACGAGCAGGTCGCCGCCCTTGCCGATCTGATCGTGGATGTGGGCCGGTGCAATTTGGTAGCCATGTTCATGAAAGGCATGGCTCCATGCCCAGACATGGTAGTCGTTGCTGTCGACCAAAGTGCCGTCGATGTCGAAGATCACCGCCTCGACCGCCGGCTCCACGCCGCGCCGCGATGCCCAGGCGAGCAGTCCCGCGCCCGCGAGCAGCGCCGCGCCGGGCAGGGCACGGCCCTCGCGCCGCAGCAGGGCGAGGCCTAGCGTCGCGCCGATGCTTGATGTGACGCCGACCTTCTCCAGCCCGGCGAGCCGGGCCGCGCGTGTGGTCGCGCGCGCGGCGGCATAGTCGCCGAGGGCGCTGGCGGAGCGTTCGTTCGCCTCTCCCACGGATGCGGTACGCACTTGCTCCGGTGTGGCTTTCCCTGCGACGTGATCGGCAACCCAGGCGCCGCGTTCGCCGATCGGCCGGCTGCCACGCGTGGTATCGCGTGCGGTCTGATGTTCCAACTCGGAATTGAGCTCGGCGCCGAACAGCAGGATATATGCCGAGAGATACATCCACGTCAGCAGCACAACCACCGTGCCGATCGAGCCGTAGGTGGCATCGTAATTGCCGAAATTGGCGACGTAGATGCCGAACCCGACCGTCAGCAGCAGCCACAGCAAGGCCGCGAGCAGCGATCCGGGGGTTAGCCACGTCCAGCGTGCGTGGCGGCGATCGGGGCCGTAGCGATAAAGCGTCGCGGCCCCCGCCGACCCCGCGACGGCGAGCAGCAGGTAGGTCACGACCTTGCCGAGGAACGCCAACCAGTCGGGAAGCGTCGGCAGCAGCGTCTGCAGGAAGCCGAGTACCGTCACCGAGACCATCGCGAGGATTGCGACGAGCACCGCGCAAGCGGTGATGCCGAGCGCCAGCAGCGTGACGTGGATGAAGCCGCGCGTTTCCTCTTCCTCATAGGCGATGTTGAGCGCGGTAACGACCGCCCCGGCGGCGTTGCGCGCACCGAACAGGGCGATGGCGAGCGCGACGAGCAGTCCGAAGCCCTTTTTGCCATCGGAAGTCTGGACGACGTTGAGCAACTGCTCGCCGATCAGCCGCGCGGCCTGCTCTGGCAGGACGGAGGTCAGCGTCGTCATGTTGCTGGTCACGGTCTGCGGATCGGCGACGAGGCCGTAGGTCAGCACGATCGCGCCGAGGAGCGGGACGAGCGCGAGGAAGCCGTAGAAGGCGACGCCGGCGGCAATTAGCCCGACATTGTCGTTGCTCGTTTCCTGCCACGTGCGCAGCCCGACCTGCTTCCACGCGCCCCACGGCATCTGCCACGGCGAGCGCGCGTCGGTTCCGTCGCCTTGTACGGCCGTACGATCCCGCCCGTTGTCATTGTGCTGCACGCCGATGTTCGCCCCCTGCTGCCCTCTTTTCTGATCGAGAGAACAGCTGCTTCACGCGCACGTTCCGGGCTTGATCGGGGTTAAGCTGTTCGCGCGATTGCGGAACCGACGCGCCGCCGCACGCGCTTGACCACGAGGTAACGGAAAGGAGGCGTGCGTGTCCGAAGCGAGCTGGAATGGTGGCGGCACAATCGAATGGACGATGAGCGCGTCGCTGGAGGACGTGACCCGCGGCGGGGAGCAGGTGCCCGAGGTGACCAGCCTGGCGCGTGCGGTACGCGCCTGGCAGACGCTGCCCGAGGAACAGCGCGCCGATGCGGTGCTTACCGCCGAGCGGCCGGTGACTCTGCCGGGCGAAATGCCCGCTGACCGCTACGTCGGTGCGGCGATCGGGCGGATCGCGGCGCAACTGCCGGAGGACGCAGCGGACGACGAAGGAGCCACGGCCGCCTGACCGGCGCGGAACACCCGCGCGCGATGAGGCTTGTACCCCTGCTGAGCAGATCATGAGGTAGAAGATGGCAGCGAGCCAGTTGGAGATCGATCATTCGAGCATCCTCGATAACATCGACGGCGAGCAGGTGGAGTTCACCGCCGAGGTCGACGCCGAGGAATATGAATTCGCGGTGCAATATGACGTGCTGGAGGCGCTGAGCGGCGACCGCCCCGACGGCGATGCGGCCGACACGTTCCAACGCTTCATCGACCAGATCAGCGACGCCGCCTTGTCGGCATTGTCGCGCAACAACGATCAGGCAACGATCATCGTCAGCGAGAACGATCTCGAGTGATATGCCCCGTGGCGATCAACAGCGTGAGAGGAGAAAGCGGTGACTGAGAACGAGACGAGCGGGCGTGACATGGACGCGTTCAAGAAGGCAGCAGAGAAGAGTTCCGAGGCGGGTATCGCAGACGAAACCGCGGCGCTGGATGAGGCGATGGTGCCGACCGAGGAAGGCGACGCGGCGCAGGATAGCCAGGCGCATCCTAGCTGACCTGCGCTAACCTAAGCGTGACAGCTTGCGGGTTGTCACGCGGTCGCGACAGGATGACCGCTGCGAGAAGCAATTTGCCAAATTGGGGTTTTAGCGCGAGCGAGCGTGGGCTGCGACCTCACGCGAAAGCTCGACGTGATCGAGCCGGCGGAGAAGATCGTCGAAAGAATTGTCGCGCGGCACGGGAAAATGACGCGTGAAGCTGGTGCCCAGCTCGTCCAGGTCGCGCTGTGTCAGCAATCCAACCGAGACGATCTTGTCAGCCACGTCGATTCTCCCGACAGAAGAACAGATCGCGAGCGTTTTGGTGCCGCAGCATATGGCATGAAGCGGAAAAATGCGCGGTGTTGCGGTATCTTAACGTGGGTTAGCGAAAGCCAAGTTGAGCCAAGGCTGCTCGTGTCAAGAAGCGACAATGTTGGCTCATGCAAAATCCTCGTCGCCTCGCGAGCGCGTGATCGATGTTTGCAATCGACGCGTGGTTCGAAAGGTCCTTCGCGCAAAGCGGCTTCCCGGCGAGCCGAGTAAGCTGCCCGGCGCTGCGTGCTTCACAAAAGCGCACGCACCTGGGTACGGAACGACCATGCCATCCAAACTTCTTCTCTTATCGCTGCGTGCGCTGGCTGCGGTGCTGCTGCTGGCCAGCCTGCCCGCGGCGGCGCAGACGACCTCGGTCGCGGCGTTGAGCGATCAGCTGGCGCAGGCCGAGCGTGACGTGGCAACGGTCGACCGCGCGCTCGACGCGCGCGTCGACGACGAGCAGCGCGACGATCTTCGGACAAAGGCGCTGGCAGCAAAAGATGCCGCGACCGAGGCCGCGGCGCGGCTGCAGGAGCAGCTGACGCTGGTCGACGCCAAGGTAGCGCAGCTCGGCACGCCGTCGGCGGGGGCAGGCGAGGCGGGCGACATCCGCGCGCAGCGTGCCGCACTGCAACGGCAGCATAGCGCGCTCGACTCGGCGGTGAAGCGCGGGCGATTGCTGGGCGTCACCGCGCAGCAGCTGATCGACGAGATCGCGCAGGGGCAGGCGGCACAGTTCGGCGAGCGGTTGTCCGCGCACAGTCCGTCGCCGCTGTCGCCGACGTTCTGGCGCGCGGTGCTGCTGTCCGCGCCGCGCGACCTGCGTCGCATCGCGGCGACCGTGACGAGCGGCATCGTGCAGGCGCGCACGCAATCGCGCGGCAGCGTGCCGTGGCAGGCACTCGTCGGGGCGCTCGTCTTCGTTATGGTGCTAGGGCCGGGGCGGCTGGCGCTCCGCCGCGTCGGGCAGCGGTTCCTGATCGAGGGGGCGCCAGGCCACCGCGTGCGCCGCTCGGGTTACGCGATCTGGCGGATCGCGGTCGGTACGCTGACCCCGTTATGCGCCGCGTTCGCGCTGGTGCAGGGCATACGTTGGGGAAGGCTGGAGGCGGCGAGCTGGAGCCCGGTGTTCGACGGGCTGATCGCGGCGATGACCTTTGCCGGGCTGACGCTGTCGGCGACCGGAGCGCTGTTGATGCGCAACCAGTCGTCGTGGCGCGTGGCGACGATCAGCGACACGACGGCGACGCGGCTACGGCCGTTCTCGATCCTGCTGGCGGCGCTGTCGTTCGCGACCATCATGGTCGACACGTTCAACCGTGCGGTGAACGCGAGCGGCGCCGCGCGGGTAGCGTCGCAGGTGGCGGAAGCGTCGCTGCACCTGCTGCTGCTCGCCGCGACGCTGCTGGCGCTCGGGCGGCTGCGTGCCGAGCAGGCGAACGACGAGCAGGGACAGACGGCCCGTGCCGGGCTGGGCGCGGTGACGCTGCTCGCCTGGGGGATCGTGCTGGTTGCGGGCGCGGGGCTGCTGTTCGGCTATATTGCTTTGAGCCTGTTCATGGTGCAGCTGGTCGCGTGGGGCGCGGTGCTGGGATCCGCGACCTACCTGCTGATGACCGCGATCGACGATATCACGACCAGCCTGTTCAAGCGCAGCAGCGTGACCGGGCGGACGCTGGTGCGCGCGCTCGGCCTGCGCGGCAGCAGCGTCGACCAGTTCGGCGTACTGCTGTCCGGCGTGCTGCGCCTGATCGTCGCGGTAACCGCGGTCGGGTTGCTGTTGTCGCCGTTCGGCGCGGGCAACGGCGTCACGTCACTGTTCGGGCGGCTGGGCACGCTGGCGCAGGGCGTCGAGATCGGCGGCGTGTCGGTGTCGCCGGGCACGATCGTGCGTGGACTGGTGGTGCTGTTCGTCGGTCTGGCGCTGGTGCGTGCGTTCATGGGCTGGCTGGAGGGGCGCTACCTGCCCGCGACCGACCTGGACGGATCGGGACAGAATTCGGTCAGGCTGGTCGCGCGCTACGTCGGGATCGCGCTGGCGGTCATCTGGGCGCTCGCGTCGCTCGGTATCGGCATGGAACGGATCGCGCTGCTGCTATCGGCCTTGTCGGTCGGTATCGGTTTCGGCTTGCAGGCGATCACGTCGAATTTCGTGTCGGGGCTGATCCTGCTCGCCGAGCGGCCGATCAAGATCGGCGACCTGGTGCGCGTCGGTACCGACGAAGGTGACGTGAAGCGGATCAGCGTGCGCTCGACCGAGATCGAGCTCGCCGATCATTCGACACTGATCGTCCCCAATTCGGAGCTCATTACCAAGTCGGTGCTCAACAAGACGATGGCGAGCCCGATGGGCCGCATCCAGATCCAGTTCTCGGTCCCGCTCGGCACGCAGGTAGCTCGAGTGCGCGAGCTGGTGCTGGAGAGTTTCGCCGCCGAGCCCGCGGTCCTGGGCGATCCCGCGCCATCTGCGTTCGTCGATTCGATCGCGGACGGGCGCATCCTGTTCAACTGCTTCGCACACGTGGCCACGCCGCGCGCCGCGTACAGTGCGCGCTCGGCCGTGTTCATGGCGCTGCTCGGGCGCTTCCACGACGAGGGGATCGACATCGGCACGGTGCCGCAGCGACTGGAGATGGTCGCTGCACCCACGCCGGCGGACGGTCGTTCGGATAAGAAGCGCGATGCACCGGAAACAGGTGACGTATGAGACCAATCGGCTAGAAAGGCGGCAAAAGAGGGGATTGCATCATGACCTACCGTGCCGCCACCGCCGTCGCTTTGTGCCTGATGGCGGCGCAACTCTCTGCCCCGGGGGTTGCCCAGGTCGCGCCAACGAACTCGCCGACGCCAATCGAGCGCACGCAGGCGCCCGAGAACCAGATCACGCAGCCCAATCCAGAGGTCGTCACCGATCGTCCGATGGTCGCGCCGCCCGCGACCCCTGCGCCCAACGCCAATGCCCGCACGGTCGCGACGACGCCGGCAAAGGCACCCAAGTGGGACGTGAATGCGCCGCCGGGGATGCGCACGCGCGAGGTGGCGATCAACACCGATAACGGTAGCTGGATGAACGTCGACGTGTCGCCCGACGGGCGGCTGATCGCGTTCGACATGCTGGGCGACATCTACACGATGGGCATCGCGGGCGGCACGCCGACGCGGATCGCGCAAGGGCTGGCGTACGAGCACCAGCCGCGCTTCTCGCCCGACGGGCGGCGCATCGCCTTCACCTCCGATCGCGGCGGCGGCGACAACATCTGGGTGATGAACGTCGACGGCAGCGACAAGCGTCAGGTAACGAAGGAGGACTTCCGCCTGCTCAACCAGCCGTCGTGGAGCCCTGACGGACGCTTCATCGCGGCGAAGAAGCATTTCACCACCGGCCGCTCATTGGGCACGGGCGAGGTGTGGCTGTACCATGTCTCGGGCGGCGGCGGCGTGCAGCTGGTCAAGCGCAAGAGCGAGCAGCTGCAGAAGGAACTGGGCGAGCCGATCTACGCGCCCGACGGCAAGAGCATCTTCTACACCCGCAACGTCACGCCCGGTCCGATCTTCGAATACGCACAGAATTCGCGCACCGATCTGTTCAACATCGAACGCTACGACATCGATAGCGGCGAAGTAACGACGGCGGTATCCGGCGTCGGCGGATCGGTGCGCCCGACGCCTTCACGCGACGGCAAGCGCATCGCGTTCGTGCGGCGCGAGAACAACAAGACCAAGCTGTGGGTGAAGGACCTGGCCACCGGCGTCGAGCGTGTCGTCTACGGCGACCTCGACCGCGACGTGCAGGAAACCTGGGCGGTGACGGGGGTCTACCCCAACATGGCGTGGACGCCCGACAATGCGGCGATCCTGATCTGGGCGGGCGGGCATATTCAGCGCGTTGCGGTGGATGGCTCGGGCGCGCGGGTGGTGCCGTTTCGGGTCAACGACACGCGCGTGGTGATCGACGCGACGCACCCGCAGGTCGAGGTATCGCCCGACCGGATCCAGACCAAGATGCCGCGCTGGGCGAGCGTTTCGCCCGATGGGCGTCAGGTGGTGTTCGAGACGTTGGGCAAATTGTACGTCAAGCCGATGGCGGGTGGTGCTGCGCGGCGGCTGACGCGCTCCACCGACGAGCTGGAGCTGTGGCCGAGCTGGTCGCGCGATGGGCGGCAGATCGTCTTTGTCGGCTGGACCGATGCGGGGCTGGGGCAGATCAAGACGGTTGCGGCGGGGGGCGGCTCGGCGAAGGTCGTGACCACCGCGGCGGGGCTGTACCGCCGTCCGCATTTCTCGCCCGACGCCAAGGTGATCGTGTTCGAGCAGGGCGAGGGCGGCGGGCTGACCGCGGCGCGCGGGGCCGGCGGATCGGGCGCGTACCGCGTCGCGGCGACGGGCGGCGCGCCGATCAGGATCGCGGAGGGCGCGGCCGAGCCGCAATTCGGCGACCGGAACGACCGCGTGTTCCTGCTGACGAGCGAGAAAGACAAGCGCCAGCTTGTCAGCACTGATCTGAACGGCGAAGCCAAGCGGGTGCACGCGCAGGGCGAGCTGGTCAGCGACTATCAGGTGTCGCCGACGGGCGAGTTCGTCGCGTTCAAGCAGAATTACCAGGCGTTCGTGATGCCGCTGATGCCCGGCACGCAGGGGGTGGAGACCGACAAGAAGGCCGGGCCGCTGCCGGTGACACAGGTAAGCGCGGACGGTGCGGACTTCATCAACTGGTCGAACGACGGACAGGCGCTGCACTGGAGCACCGGGCCGACGCTCTACACCGCGCAGGTAAATGCACTGTTCAAGCAGGCGCCTGCGGGTGACAATCCGTCCAAATTTGCAGCCCCGCGCACCGGCGTGTCGCTGTCGATGGACGTGCCCGCGGCGAAGCCGACAGGGACGGTCGCGCTGACCGGCGCGCGCGTCTTGACGATGGCGCGCGCGGATGGCGGGATCATCGACGATGCGACGATCCTGATTCGCGGCGACCGCATCGTTGCGGTCGGCCCGCGCGCTTCGGTCACGATCCCGGCGGGCACCAAGACGATCGACCTGGCGGGCAAGACGATCATCCCCGGGCTGGTCGACGCGCACGCGCACGGCCCGCAGGGCGACGACGAACTGGTGCCGCAGCAGAACTGGAACGCGATGGCGAACCTCGCGCTCGGCACCACGACGATCCACGATCCGTCGTCGCGCTCGGCCGAGATCTTCCCCGCGGCCGAGATGCAGCGTGCGGGGCTGATCCTGGCACCGCGCATCTTCTCCACCGGCGAGATCATCTACGGCGCGAAATCGCCCGACGTGTACGCGGAGATCAACAGCTACGACGACGCGCTCGCCGACGTGCGGCGATTGAAGGCGCAGGGCGCGCACAGCGTCAAGAACTACAACCAGCCGCGGCGCGAGCAGCGTCAGATGGTCGTCGCCGCCGCGCAGGCCGAGGGGATGGAGGTCGTGCCCGAGGGCGGGTCGCTGTTCACGCAGGACGTGACGCTGATCCAGGACGGCAATTCGACCGTCGAGCACAACATCCCGCTGGAGCATTTCTACGACGATCTGGTCCAGTTGTGGACACAGACCAAGACCAACTACACGCCGACGCTGGTCGTCACCTATGGCGGGCCGGCGGGTGATCCGTACTGGCGCGCGCATACCGACGTGTGGCGTCACCCGATCCTGTCGCACCACGCGCCGCAAGGACTGCTCGCAGCGCAGAACGCGCGGCGTGAGCTCGCGCCCGAGGAGGATTACGTCGACGGCGAGAGCGCGCGCGAGGCCAAGAAGCTGGCCGACAAGGGCGTGCAGGTGTCGATCGGCGCGCACGGGCAGCAGGCGGGGCTGGGCGCGCATTGGGAGATGTGGAGCTTCGCCAAGGGCGGCTGGTCGCCGATCGAGGCGTTGCGCGCGGGCACGATCATGCCGGCGACGTCGCTTGGCTATCAGAAGGACGTCGGCTCGCTCGAACCCGGCAAGCTCGCCGATCTGGTGGTGCTCGACGCCGATCCGACGGTGAACATCCGCAACACCGACAAGGTGAGCCGCGTGATGCTGGGCGGGCATCTGTACGATGCGGCGACGCTCAACGAGGTCGAGACGGGCGATCGGCAGCGGATGCCGTATTGGTTCGAGGGCGCGAACGGCGGCGGGGGTACGGGCACGCGGATGACGACCGGGCACGGTTACGGCGACGCGGATCAGGATTGATCTGACGCGGGAGCCTTCGATCTGTTAGGGGCACGCGCTACCTCGCGTGCCCCCAAGTGGATGAGAATGACCGAGACTTCGCCCACGCCGCCGATCCTCGTCGCGGCGTTGTATCAGTTTACGACGATAGTCGACGTGGCGGCGGTGAAAACCGCGCTACTGCCGGTATGCGAGGCGGCGGGGGTGCAAGGCTCGCTGCTGCTGGCGCACGAAGGCATCAACGGGACCGTCGCGGGCAGCGACGACGGGATCGCGGCGGTGCTCGCGCATCTGCGCACGCTGCCGGGATGTGCGGCGTTGGAGGTCAAGTTCTCGCGTGCCGACACGATGCCGTTCGGGCGGATGAAGGTGCGATTGAAGCGCGAGATCGTGACGATGGGTCAGCCCGACCTCGATCCGATCGGCGGCGTCGGCGCCTACGTCGAGCCGGCGGACTGGAACGCGCTGATCGACGATCCCGATACGATCCTGATCGATACGCGCAACGATTACGAGGTCGCGCTCGGCACTTTCGCGGGGGCGATCGATCCGGGAACGCGCAGCTTCCGCGACTTTCCGGCGTGGTTTCGCGAATGGCGCGAGGCGTTGCTGACGGAGGGACGCGCGCCCAGGATCGCGATGTTCTGCACCGGGGGCATCCGGTGCGAGAAGGCGACGGCATTCGTCCGCGCCGAGGGTATCGAGGACGTGTTCCACCTGAAAGGCGGCATACTCAATTACCTGGAGCAAGTGCCCGAGGCCGAGACGCGCTGGGAGGGTGAGTGTTTCGTATTCGACGAGCGGGTCAGCGTGATGCACGATCTATCGCCGACACACCGCGCGATGTGCAAGGCGTGCCAGCGGCCGGTCGGAGTTGATGGCTGCGCGTGCGGAGACGCGGTTTAGGTTGACCGCTACACGCCTGCGCCTGCCGCAGGCCGCTCGCGCATCGCGGCCATCCAGCGGGCGACATGCACGTGCTCGGGTGCGGGCGCGAACTTGACCATGCGCGCGAAGTCGATGCCGGTGTAGGCGACCACGTCGGCGATCGTCACGCGGTCGGCGGCGATGAACGCGCTTTCGGCGAGACGGCGATCGAACACCTTTAATGCGCGCGTCGCCGCAACGGTGTTGGTGTCCGCTATCGCGGGCACCTGCGTCTCGATCGCGGCGAGCGCGGGATGGCCGTGGCGGACCGACATCATCAGCGGCGTCGCGAGCAGCATTTCGGCGCGGCGCATCCACATTTCGATCACCGCGATCTCCAGCGGATTGCGGCCGAACAGGTTCGGCTCGGGATAGACGCTCTCGAGATAACGGCAGATCGCGATCGATTCGGTGATCGTCGTCTCGGCGTCGATCTCGAGCGCGGGGACGTTGGCGAGGCCGGCACGGGCGAGGTAGTCGGGGGTGCGGTGCTCGCCCTTGAAGATGTCGGTTGGGACGATCTCGATATCCTCGATGCCCTTCTCCGCCATGACCCAGCGAACGCGGCGGGGATTGGGCGCGCGACGACTGTCGAACAGGCGCATCAGGCTTTCTCCTCGCCAATCTTGTCCTGTGTCCTGGTGTCGAAGTCGTTCGCGTCGTGGCGTTCGTGGAGCTGGCTGGCGGGATCGCCCATCACGCGGTTGACCATGCGGCCGCGCTTCACCGCAGGGCGCTCGGCGAGCTGGTCGGTCCAGCGCAGCACGTTCTTGTACTCATGCACCTGGAGGAAGGTGCCGGCGTCGTAGACGAGCCCCTTCACCAGCGCGCCATACCACGGCCAGATCGCCATGTCGGCGATGGAGTAGTCAGGTCCCGCGATATACTCGCTCTCGCTCAGACGGCGGTCGAGCACGTCGAGTTGGCGCTTCACCTCCATCGCGTAGCGGTCGATGGCGTACTCGATCTTGGTCGGCGCGTAGGCGTAGAAGTGGCCGAAGCCGCCGCCGAGCAGTGGGCCTGCGCCCATCTGCCAGAACAGCCATGACAGGCATTCCGCACGCGCGGCGGGTTGGGTGGGGAGGAACGCGCCGAACTTCTCGGCGAGGTAGACGAGGATCGAGCCCGATTCGAACACGCGAACGGGTGTGTCGCCGCTGCGGTCGACCAGCGCCGGGATCTTCGAATTGGGATTAGCCGCGACGAAGCCGCTGCCGAACTGGTCGCCCTCGTTGATGCGGATCAGCCAGGCGTCGTATTCGGCGCCCGCGTGGCCGGCGGCGAGCAGCTCTTCCAGCATCACCGTGACCTTCACCCCGTTGGGCGTGGCGAGCGAGTAGAGTTGCAACGGGTGTCGCCCGACCGGCAGCTCCTTGTCATGCGTCGCGCCCGCGGTCGGGCGGTTGATGTTGGCGAAGCGCCCGCCGTTTTCCTTGTTCCAGGTCCAGATCTCGGGCGGCGTGTAGCTGTCGGTCACGGATGGCTCCTCTCAGGCGACGTTCGCCCGAGACTAGCCGTGCGTGCGGCGCGGGTCCAATCGCCCGCGCGCCGCCGATCAGGCCGCTATCGCCTCCAGCTGCTCGCTCAGTTCGAGCCAGCTCTGCTCGGACGCGTCGATCTGCTCCTGCACGCTCGCGCGGCGCTTCATCAGTTCGGTCATGCTGAGCTTGGCGAGCGGGCCTTGCGCGGTCGAGGGATCGAACATCGCGCGGTCGAGTGCGCTCAGCTGCTCGGTCAGTTTCGCGAGTGCGGCCTCCGCGTCGCGAGCCTGCTTGCGCAACGCCTTGTCCTGTTCGCGCTGCTCGGCCTGCTTGCGCGCGTCGGCCTTCGCCTTGGCCTTCGACTGCTTGCCCGAGCCGTCGCCCGACAGGATCAGCTTGATGTAATCCTCGATCGCGCCGTCGAAGTCGCGCGCGGTGCCCCCATCCACCAGCACGAGCCGGTCGGCGGTCATCTCGAGCATGTGGCGGTCGTGGCTGACGATCACGACCGCACCGGTGTAGCCGTTCAACGCCTGAATCAGCGCCTCGCGCGCGTCGACATCGAGGTGGTTGGTCGGCTCGTCGAGGATCAGGAGGTGCGGGGCGTCGCGGGTGATGAGCGCGAGCGCGAGCCGCGCGCGTTCGCCACCCGACAATTTGCCGACCTTGGTGATCGCCTTGTCGCCCTGAAATCCGAAACGGCCGAGCTGCGCGCGCACCGCGGACGGAGTCGATCCCTCCATCAGCGAGGACATGTGCTGGAGTGGCGTCTCGTCACGGTCGAGTTCCTCGACCTGATACTGGGTGAAATAACCGACGCGCATCTTGCCGCTCGCCTGCATCGCGCCCTCCATCGGGGTGAGCTGCGCGGCGAGCAGGCGCGCGAGGGTGGTCTTGCCGTTGCCGTTGCGCCCGAGCAAAGCGACGCGCTCGTCCGGGTCGATGCGCAGGTTCAGCCGCTTGAGGATCGGCGTCTCGTTGTAGCCGACGGTGGCGAGGTCGAGCGTGATGAGCGGCGGGCGCAGCGCGGTCGGATCGGGGAAGTCGAATGACAGCGACGGATCGTCGAGCACCTCCGCGATCGGCTGCATCCGCGCGAGCGCCTTGACGCGCGACTGCGCCTGCTTGGCGGTCGAGGCGCGGGCGGAGTTGCGCGCAACGAACTCCTTCAGCTTCTCGCGCTCCGCCATCTGCTTCTCGCGCGCGGCGGCCTGCTGCGCCTGCCGCTCGGCACGCTGGCGCTCGAACGCGTCGTAGCCGCCGGGGTAAAGCGTCAGCTTGCCGCGGTCGAGGTGGAGGATGTGGTCGACGACGTTGTTGAGGAAGTCGCGCTCGTGGCTGACGACGACGATCGTCGCCTGATAGGATTTGAGAAAATCCTCCAGCCACAGGACGGCTTCGAGGTCGAGGTGGTTCGACGGCTCGTCGAGCAGCAGCAGGTCGGGGGCGGAGAACAGCAGGGAAGCGAGCGCGACGCGCATCCGCCAGCCGCCCGAGAAGCTTTCCAGCGGACGATTCTGCATTTCCTCGTCGAAGCCGAGTCCGACGAGGATGCGCGACGCGCGCGCAGGCGCGGACCAGGCGTCGATCGCCATCAGGCGTTCGTGGATGTCGCCGAGCCGGTCCATGTCCTCCATGTTTTCGCTCTCGGCGAGCAGCGCGGTGCGCTCGACATCGGCGGCGAGCACCGTTTCGATCGGGGTGGAGTCGCCGCCCGGTGCCTCCTGCGCGATGTAGCCCAAGCGCGCGCCGCGCGGCATGTCGGCGCTGCCGGTGTCGGGCTCCAGCATTCCCGCGATCACGCGCACCAGCGTCGACTTGCCAGCACCATTGCGGCCAATCAGCCCGATACGCCCGCGCGGCGGCAGCGCGGCGGTGGCGCGATCGAGGATCGTCCGCCCGCCGAGGCGAACGGTGATGTCGGAAAGATTGAGCATGCGCGTGCGCTTAGCAGATGCAGCATCGGATTTCGAGCCGGTTGCCACCTAGTTGCCGGAGACTCCGCGTTTACCTAGATGGGCTGGCATGTCAGGCTACGGCCCTCCCGAACGGTTCAACGAAGAAGCCGCCACCTTCACGATCCGCGGCAGCGACGCGCCCGACCTTCAGGCGGGCGTGGCGGCGATCCGTAATGTGCTGAAGACGCTGCCGCTCAAACCCGGCGTCTACCGGATGCAGGACGCGAAGGGTGAGGTGCTGTACGTCGGTAAGGCGCGCGCGCTGAAGAACCGCGTCGGCAATTACGTCCAGATCGAGCGGCTGAGCAAACGCATCCAGCGGATGGTGTCGCAGACGCGGTCGATGACGATCGTCACGACCAACAACGAGGCCGAGGCGCTGCTGCTCGAGGCGCAGCTGATCAAGCGTTATCGCCCGCCGTACAACGTGCTGCTGCGCGATGATAAGTCGTTCCCGTTCATCCTGCTGCGCGCCGACCACGACTTTCCGCGCGTGCAGAAACATCGCGGCGCGCGCAAGGCGAAGGGTGATTACTACGGCCCGTTCGCGAGCGCGGGGAGCGTCAACAACACGCTTAACGCGTTGCAGAAACTGTTCCTGCTCAGGAGCTGCACCGACGGCTTCTTCAAGACGCGCGACCGGCCGTGCCTGCTGTACCAGATCAAGCGCTGCTCGGCGCCGTGTGTGGGACGGATCGATCCCGCAGGTTACCGGGAGCTGGTCGGCGACGCGAAGAAGTTCCTCGCCGGCAAGACCACCGACGTGCAGGCGAAGCTCGGCGCGCAGATGCAGGCCGCGGCGGAGAACATGGACTTCGAGCTCGCCGCGGTGTTGCGCGACCGGTTGAAGGCGCTGACGTTCATCCAGGGGACGCAGTTCATCAACGCGGAAGGCGTCGGCGACGCCGACATCTTCGCGCTCGCCTGCCTTGAGGGCGTGATCGGCATCCAGGCCTTCTTCATCCGCGGCGGGCAGAATTGGGGCCACCGCAGCTTCTTCCCGTCGCACACCGCCGAGGTGAGCGAGGAAGAGGTGCTGCAACTATTCCTGATGCAATTCTACGAGGAGGTGCCACCGGCGCGGACGATCTTCGTCGATCGTGACCTGCCCGAGGCGGCGTTGCTGATGGAGGCGCTGTCCGAGCAGGCGAAGCGGAAGGTCGAGATCACGGTACCACAGCGCGGTACGCGGCGGCGGCTGCTCGATCAGGCGTCGCGCAATGCGAAGGAGGCACTGGAGCGCAGGCTGGCGGAGAGCACGACGCAGTCGAAGCTCAACCGCGAGGTCGCCGACCTGTTTGAACTCGCCGAGCCGCCCGAGCGGATCGAGGTGTACGACAACAGCCACATTCAGGGGACGAATGCAGTCGGCGCAATGGTTGTCGCGGGGCCCGAAGGGTTCCGCAAGGGCCAGTATCGCAAGTTCAACATCAAGCAGGCGGCGACCGACGACGACTTCGCGATGATGCGCGAGGTGCTCACGCGCCGCTTCGCGCGCGCGCTGGAGGAGGACCCCGATCGCAATTCGGGCGAGTGGCCCGATCTCGTGCTGCTCGACGGCGGCCGCGGGCAGCTGAACGCGGCCAAGGCGGTGCTCGAGGACCTCGGCATCGAGGACGTGTGCCTTGTCGGCGTCGCCAAAGGGCCGCATCACGGGCGCGAGGGGCGCGAGGTGTTCCACCTGATGGACGGGCGCGAGCTGACGCTGCCGGTCAACGCGCCGGTGCTGTTCTACCTGCAACGCCTGCGGGACGAGGTGCACCGCTACGTCATCGGCGCGCACCGCGCGAAGCGGGCGAAGGCGATCGGCGCCAGTCCGCTTGACGAGGTGCCGGGGATCGGTCCTGCACGCAAGAAGGCGCTGTTGATGCATTTCGGCACCGGCCGCGCGGTAAGGAACGCCAGCCTGGAGGATTTGCAAAAGGCCCCCGGCGTGTCGGCCAGCGTCGCGCAGACGGTATACGACTTCTACCACGCGCATTGAAGTCGGTTCAGGTGTAAATTCCCGCTGCTTGTCCGTGAGCGTCGGCGCGCTAAGCTGCGCGTCGGGGTTTTCGAGGGAATAAGTGATGCGGCGTGCGCCGTTGTTTTTCGCGTTGCTGGCAAGTGCGGGGGCCGCGCAGGCGGGCGACAAGCCTTTGTATCAGACCGCACCCGCCTGGTTGAAGCCGGCGCCCGCGATCGATCTCGCCAAGCTGACCGATGAATCGCCGATGATCGTGCGATTGGACAACCAGCAGCGGATCGAGAGCGGACAGGTCTGGTCGTTCTACGACACCGCGACGCGCGCCGCGTCGGCACAGGCACTCAGCACCATTGGCGACATCAAGCTGCAATGGCAGCCCGCGCAAGGCGATCTGGTGATCCACCAAGCCGAAATCATTCGCGGCACGCAACATATCGACCTGATCAAAAACGGGCAGCCGTTCACGGTTCTGCGTCGCGAGGAACAGCTCGATCAGCGTCAGTTGGACGGCTTGCTGATCGCGACCATGAACGCCGAAGGCCTGTCGGTCGGCGATGTGCTGCACGTCAGCTTCTCGATCACGCGGCGTGATCCGACCTTGCAGGGTGCGGCGCAGAGCTTTGCCGGCTTGCTGACCGACCCCGCGCGGGTCGGCTTCGGTCGCGTTCGCCTGCTCTGGCCCGACGCGACCGCGGTCAAGTGGCGCAGCTACGCCGAAGGCGGGAAGCCGGTCGAGACGGTGGCAAACGGATGGCGCGAGATCAGCCTTGCGCTGCCGCTTGCCAAGCAGCCCGAAATGCCCGATGACGCGCCGGCGCGCTTTCGACCGCTGCCGATCCTCGAAGCGACCACGTTCGCGGACTGGGGTGCAGTGTCAAAGGTCATGGCGCCGCTTTACCGGACCGACGGGCTGATCGCGCCCGGCAGCCCGCTGGCCGCGGAGGTAGCGCGGATCAAGACGGCGACAAGCGATCCGCGCGCGCGTGCGGCAACGGCGTTGCAGAGCACGCAGGACAAGATCCGTTACCTGTTGCTCGGCATGGACACGGGCAATTACGTGCCGCAGACACCCGCGCAGACGTGGGAGCGGCGCTACGGCGACTGCAAGGCCAAGACGCTGCTGCTGCTCGCCATGCTTCACGCGATGGAGATCGAGGCGGAGCCGGTGCTCGCCAGTTCGCAACTGGGCGGTCTGGTGCCGAAGCGGCTAGCGAGCGCTGGCGCGTTCGACCACGTGCTTGTCCGTGCGACGATTGCGGGCGAGACGCTGTGGCTCGACGGTACGCAGTCGGGCACGCGGCTTGCCGATCTCGGCGACACGCCCGCGCTCGGCACGGTGTTGCCGATCCGGGCTGGGGGCGCGACGCTGATGCCGATCGTGCTGCATGCCGACGCGCGCCCGACCGCGGTGGTGACGACCGAGCTGGACGATCGCGGCGGCGTCGACACTCCGTCGGTCGCGAGGGTCAAGATGACGTTGCGTGGTGCCGCGGCGGAAGCGATCGGAACAGCCTCGGCGCAAGCCACCCCCGACCAGCGTCGGCAGATGGCCCAGCGCGTGTTTGCCGAACAGGTCGGTAACGGCAATTACATCGACCCCAAGGTCGCCTACGATGCCACGACCGGCATCGCCACTATCAGCGCGGTGGGTATCACGTCGACGCGCTGGTCCAAGATCGACCGCCGCTACCGGCTCCAGCTCGACAAGGCGGTGGGCGGACTGAACTTCAACCCGGACCGCGCGCGCACGGCCTGGTCGACGATACCGGTCATGTTGCCCGGCCCCGGCAGCGTGGTCTATCGCACAATCGTGCGCCTGCCCGACGGCGGGGAAGGCTATACGCTCGACGGCGACCGCGACCTGTCGGCGACGCTAGGCGGTGCGCGCATCAGGCGCGCCGTGTCGCTGAGCGGCGACACCGTCACGATCGAGGATCGTATAGACCAGGTCGGGGGCGAGATGGCCGCCGCCGATCTGCCGGCGGCGCGCGCCGCCTTGTCGCAGGCGAAGAACCGCTTGGTGACGGTCGTTGCTCCGCCGAGTGTTGCAGGAATGCCCTATTACGAGGCGAAGCGGCGCGCGGGGTTGCAGAAGCCGGCCGATGCGATGTTCACGCGGGTGATGGCGGCCGATCCGAAGGCCACCGCGCCGTACGAATGGCGGGCGCGCTTTCGTGCCGCGGCCGCCGATCGGGCGGGTGCCATCGCCGATTATACCAGTGCCATCGCGATCGAACCGGATATCGACCTGTATCTGGCACGTGCACGTCTGAACGCGACGCTGGGCCAGGATGCCAAGCAGCTCGCCGACATCGAGGCCGCGCGCAAGCTGGACCCCGATTCAGACGATGCGAAAATGGCGCTGGCCGATTACCGGGCGAACCATGATCAGGGCGCTGCGGCGGTTGCGCTGCTCGACGAACGCATCGCCCGCGCGGGGAGCAAGGACCGCGTCGACTGGCTCGCGACAAAGGCGAACGCGCAATCGGCGGCAGGGCAGAAGGACGCTGCGCTGGAGACGATCGACACGGCACTGGCGGAAAAGCCGGGCAGCCCGCATCTGCTCAACACCCGCTGCTGGTTGCGCGGGGTCGGCAATCAGGTGCTCAACGGCGCGTTGAAGGATTGCACCAAATCGATCGAGCTGTCCGATTCGACCACGGCCGCGCTCGATAGCCGCGCGATGGTCTATTACCGGCTTGGCCGGTTCGACGATGCTTTGGCGGACCTGAACGCGGCCCTCGAAGCGTCGCCCGATCTGGCACAAAGCCGCTTTTTGCGAGGGGTTGTGCTGTACCGTGCCGGCAAGAAGGCTGACGGCGACCGTGACCTCGCGCGCGCGCGGCTGCTCGATCCGCAGATCGACAAGGAATATGCACGCTGGGGCATCAACCCCTAGCGGCAGAGAGCGAGCGAACGGGCACCTGTAAGCGTGACGTTTACGTCTCGCACGTAAGGCGGGCGGCATGACGGCCGTACTCCTGACCATCGATACCGAGTTCGCGTGGCGCCATCATGCCGCGGGGCTCGACGCCGCGACGATCCACGCGCGATCGGTCGAGCCGGCGGGGGTTGGTCTGACGTGGCAGCTGAACGTGCTGGCACGGGCGGGATTGAAGGCGACCTTCTTCGTCGATCCGTTGCCGGCGCTGATCTACGGCGAGGAATGGGCCGCGCGGATGGTCGAGCCGGTGCTGGCGGCGGGGCAGGAGGTGCAACTGCACTGCCACCCCAATTGGATCGGCGCGGTGGCGGGTGATCGCGGCGCGGCGCACGGCGCGTTCGAGCTGATCGACCTGTCAGCGGATCGGCAGCGCGCGGTGCTGGCACGTGCGATCGATCTGCTGGTGGCAGCGGGCGCGCCGCGCCCGGTCGCATTCCGCGCCGGCAGCTACTCGGCAAACGACGACACATTGTGTGCGCTCGCCGCGCTCGGGTTATCTTACGACAGCAGCCACAACGGCGCGCACCATCCCTGGCCGAGCGCGATCACGCTGCCGCCGGCGCAGATCGCGCCGGTCGTGCGGCGCGGCGTGGTCGAGGTGCCGGTAACGGTGATCGAGGACAAGCCGGGCTGCTGGCGCAACTTCCAGATCTGCGCGCTGTCGACACGGGAGATGCGCGCGGCGCTCGATCACGCGATCGCTAACGACCATGCCGCGGTGACGATCGTGGGACACAGTTTCGAGCTTGCCAATCGCGCCGGCACCGCACCCAACCGCGTCCACGTCCACCGGTTCGAGGCCTTGTGCGCGATGCTGGCGGAGCGGCGCGACGCGGCGCCGACGTGCCACTTAGCCGATCGCCCCGTGCTGCCGCTCGGGCGCGCCGATCGTCCGCTCGCGCCCGACGCGCTGCGGCTGCGCTGGCGGCAGGCGGAGCAATTGTGGTCGACGCTGGTGGCGGAACGCGCGGCGTGAGCGCGAGCGCGCTAAAGCTTCAGGTCGGTGCGCGCACGCTGGTCAGCTTCCCGCGTCGACTGTTGCGGGTGGCGTGGTCGCTGGAGCAGGCGCTGGCGGGCACGGGCACGGGCACGGGTCCGGCGCTTCCGGCGTTGGCGCGGGCGGACGACGGCTATCTGGTCACGTCGGTACCCGACACGGTGCAGCTGGAGGCGGATGGGCTGCGCTTCGTGCGGCAGCGCTACACGCGCTACTACGTCGATCTGGCGGGCGGGCGTGAGGCTTGGCTGACGGCACTGTCGGGGCAGGCGCGATCGGGATTGAAGCGCAAGGCGAAGAAGCTGGCGGCGGCGAACGGCGGCGTGCTCGACGTGCGGCGCTATCGTTCGCCCGAGGAGATGGCGGTGTTTCATACGCTGGCGCGCGCGGTGTCGGTGACGACCTATCAGGAGCGACTGCTGGGATCGGGTTTGCCCGAGGATGCGGATGCGCTGATTGCCGCGGCAGGCGAGGATCGCGCGCGCGCGTGGCTGCTCTTCCTGAGCGAGGCGCCGATCGCCTATCTGTGGTGCGGCGCGGACGGCGACGCGCTGCGCTACGACTACGTCGGGCACGATCCCGCGCATCAGGCGCTGTCGCCCGGCAGCGTGTTGATGGGTGCAGCGCTGGATGACCTGTTCGCCGATCGCTTCCGCTGGTTCGACTTCACCGAAGGCGAGGGCCAGCACAAGCGCGGGCTCGCCAGCGGCGGCGTGGCGTGTCGCGACGAGCTGCTGCTGCGCGCGACGATCGCCAACCGGGCGGCGGTTGCGGCGGTCGGCGGTTTCGATGCGGCGATGGTGGTGGCGAAACGCTGGAGTGAGGCGCCCGCGTTGAAGCGCTTCGCGCAGCACGTGCGGCGGGCTTAGCGTCACACGGGTAATCGCGCCCGATGACCGCGGGCGGCGCATGCCCTATCTTACGTCCATGCACCTCGTCGCCGACGCCATCGTCCTGTCCGTGCGCGCGCACGGCGAGCATGGGGCGGTGGTGCGCGCCTTCACCCGCGAGGCGGGCGTGTGGCCGGGCTACGTTCGCGGCGGGCACTCGCGACGGCTGCGGCCGATCCTGCAACCCGCCAATCTGGTGCGGGCGGAGTGGCGCGCGCGCACCGACGAGCAACTACCCGCGCTGACGGTCGAGATGATCCACAGCCGCGCGCCGATGTACGCCGAGGCGCTGCCCGCCGCCGCGCTCGAATGGCTCGCCGTGCTGACCGCGGCGGCGTTGCCCGAGGCGCAAGCCTATCCGCGGCTGCACGACGCGCTGTCGGGCGTGCTCGACGCGGTCGAGGCGGCGCCGAGTGCGAAGGGCTGGGCCGGGGCGCTGGCGCGCTACGAACTGCTGCTGCTCGCCGAACTGGGCTTCGGGCTCGACCTGTCTGCATGCGTTGCGACCGGCGTGGTCGACGATCTCGCCTTCGTCAGCCCCAAGAGCGGGGCGGCGGTCAGCCGCGCAGCGGCGAGCGGGTATGAGGCGCGACTGCTGCGCCTGCCGCGCTTCCTCGTCGACGGTGGCGAGGCGGGGTGGGACGAGGTCGCCGACGCGCTGGCGATCACCGGCCACTTTCTGGAGCGGGACGTGCTGGCCGATCGTCGGCGCGAGGCGCTGGCGGCGCGCGACCGGCTGGTCGACCGATTGAAAAGGGCGGTTGCCTGACCGGGCGCGGCTTGCCATTCGGGAGCGCATGAGCACGCCCCTGATCGCGATCCTCGCCGGCGACGGCATCGGCCCCGAAGTCACCGCCGAGGCGCGCCGCGTGCTCGAAGCGCTGAACATCGATCTCGCGTTCGAGGAAGCGCCCGTCGGCGGCGCGGCGTACCGAGCGCAAGGTCATCCGCTACCGTCCGAGACGCTCGACCTCGCGCGGCGCGCCGACGCAATCCTGTTCGGCGCGGTCGGCGATCCCGCGTTCGACGCGCTGGAGCGCGCCTTTCGGCCCGAGCAGGCAATCCTGGGGCTGCGCAAGGAATTGGGCACGTTCGCCAATCTGCGACCGGCAAAGATCTTCGCAGGGCTGGAGGATGCCTCCACGCTCAAGCCAGAGATCGCACGCGCGATCGACCTCGTCATCGTGCGCGAGCTGAACGGCGACGTCTATTTCGGCGAGAAGGGACGACGCACGAGTGCGGCGGGGTTGCGCGAGGGCCACGACCTGATGCGCTACGACGAAGACGAGGTGCGACGCATCGCGCACGTCGGGTTCGAGACCGCGGCCAAGCGGCGCGGCAAATTGTGCTCGGTCGACAAGGCAAATGTGCTGGAAACCTCGCAATTGTGGCGCGACGTGGTGATCGAGGTCGCAAGCGATTATCCGCACGTCGAACTGACCCACATGTACGTCGACAATGCCGCAATGCAGCTGGTGCGCAATCCGGGCGCGTTCGACACGATCGTGACGGGCAACCTGTTCGGCGACATTCTGTCGGATCAGGCGAGCATGTGCGTCGGGTCGATCGGTATGCTGCCGTCGGCCTCGCTGGATGCGGCGGGCAAGGGCTTGTACGAGCCGATCCACGGCTCCGCGCCCGACATCGCCGGACAAGGCAAGGCGAACCCGTGCGCGGCGATCCTGTCGGCGGCGATGCTGCTGCGCCACTCGCTGAACGAGGCCGCGGCGGCGGACCGGGTCGAGGCGGCGGTGGCAGCGGCGCTCGCGACCGGCGTGCGGACACCCGATCTGGGCGGCGACGCGTCGACCCGCGCGATGGGCGACGCGGTGCTGGCGGCGCTCTAGAGCCGGCCGGCGAGCGCTAGACCCAGCTGGCAAAACCTAGACCCAGCTGGCGAACCACGTCCAGCGGCGGAACGCGCCCGCGTCGGTCAGCGGCTCGGCGCACAAGACCGGCAGGAAGTAGACCAGCAGCGCGAAGCAGACGAGCAGGTAGAGCTCGTCCCAGCCGCGCAAGCTCGCGCGCCAATGGTCGAGCGCGACCGCTAGCGCCACGACCAGAAAGATGCCGCTGGGGTAATAATAATAATAGAAGCCGAGCGATTTCGGGATCAGTGCCCAGATCAGCAGGCTGGCGACCCACAACAGCGCCGGGGCGAGCAGCCGAGCCGAGTCGGTTTTCACCCAGGCCCAGAACAGCGTCGCCACGGCCACGAGCCCGCCCCACATAATCGCGGGATTGCCGATCATCCAGATGCCGCGCTGCACGCCGTCGACGGGTTCGTACAGGTACCAGATCGGTCGCTGCATTAGCGGCCAGGTGTACCAGTTCGACTGATAGGTGTGCGGCGGCAGGATCTGCGTCTGGCGCGCGTACATCTCGAGCTGGAACGGGATCAGCCGCGACCAGGTCATCGGATCGCTGGTGTAGAAGAACGCGGGCGCGAAGGTCAGTAGGTACGTGCCGACCGACACGATGCCGAGCAGCGCGATCGCGACGACCGGATGCATGCCGCGCCAGCGTTCCGGGTGGCCGTGTCGCAACCGGAGATAAGCGACCGCGGCAAAGGCGACGTACGGGCCCGCGGTCCACTTGCACGCGGTGCCGAGCCCCAGCAGCGCCGCGCCCGCGCACCAGCGCGCATGGAAGTGGCCCCGGGTCGGCGCGCGCGCGGACCATGCCAGCACGACGATGCCCCACAGCAGGAACGCGGCCAGAAAGGTGTCGAGCATCGCGATGCGTGCCTGAACGAAGACGGTGAACGACATCAGCGCGAGCGCGGCGCCGATCAGGCTGGCACGCACGCGCCCCGTCAGCAGCTGCACCAGCGCGAATACGCCCGTGACCGTCGCCGCCCCCGCGATTGTCGAGGCGAAGCGCCAGCCGAACGGCTCGTCGCCGAACCACGCCATCGACAGCGCGATCAATTCCTTGGCGAGCAGCGGATGCTCGATGTTGGTCGGTCCTGACAGATCGCGCATCGCGCGCGCGGCGGGCACATAGTGAACCTCGTCGAACACCAGCTTGTTCGGCACGCCGAGCCGGACGAGGAAGATCACCTCGCTCAACAGCGCGATCAGCGCACCGACCAGCATGGGGCGTTTCAGAAAAGCGGTTCGTTGGGGTTCGGTCACGCGCCATCTCTCGACTGCGTACGCGCGAGAGGCAAGGGGCAGGGGCTAGGGGATGCCGGGGGTTGAGTCAGGCCCGGCGTGGGGGCAAAGCGGATGGCATGAAGCGTCGCACTGGCCAGGACCGTTCGATCACCCAGACCTGGCGTCCCGCCACCCAGGCAATCCGCGGCGGCACCGCCCGGTCTGATTGGGGCGAGACGAGCGAGGCGCTGTTCCTCACCTCCGGCTACAGCTACGACCGAGCCGAGGACGCCGCGGCGCGCTTCGCGGGCGAGCAGGCGGGCATGACCTACTCGCGGTTGCAGAACCCGACGGTCGAGATGCTGGAAGAGCGCATCGCGCTGCTGGAGGGCGCGGAGGCGTGCCGGACGATGGCGACCGGCATGGCGGCGATGACCGCGGTGCTGCTATGCCAATTGGAACAAGGCGACCACGTCGTTGCGGGGCGCGCCGCGTTCGGCTCGTGCCGCTGGCTGACCGACACGCTGCTGCCGAAGTTCGGTATTCAGACCACGATCGTCGACGCGCGCGATCCGCAGCAATTTATTGACGCTGTGCGCCCTGAGACCAAGGTCTTCTTCTTCGAAACGCCGGCCAATCCGACGATGGACGTGGTCGACCTGCGCGCGGTGTGTGGGATCGCGCGTGAGCGCGGCATCCGCAGCGTGGTCGACAATGCCTTCGCGACGCCGGCGCTGCAGCGACCGATGGAGTTTGGCGCGGACGTGACCGCTTACTCCGCGACCAAGATGATGGACGGGCAGGGTCGCGTGCTGGCGGGCGCGGTGTGCGGCAGCGCCGACTTCATCAACAACACGCTGCTGCCGTTCACGCGCAATACCGGACCGACGCTGTCGGCATTCAACGCCTGGGTGGTGCTGAAGGGACTGGAGACGCTCGATCTGCGCATCCGGCGGCAGTCGGAATCCTCGGTGAAGGTCGGCGAATTCCTCGAGCAACGCGTGCCGCGTATCCTTCATCCCGGCCTTGCAAGCCACCCGCAGCACGCGCTGGCGATGAGCCAGATGGAGGCGGCGGGACCGATCTTCGCGCTCGAGGTCGTCGACCGCGCGCAAGCGCACGCACTGCTCAACGCGCTGACATTGATCGACATCTCGAACAACATCGGCGACTCGCGCTCGCTGATGACGCATCCGGCCTCGACCACCCATTACGGCGTCGCGGAGGACAAACGGCTGGAGATGGGCGTGACCGACGGGCTGCTGCGGTTAAACGTCGGACTGGAGGACCCGCGCGACCTGATCGACGACCTCGACCAGGCGCTCTCGCAGGTCGGGCTGTGACCGCGCCATCGGTGAAGGCGCTGTTCGACGTCGCCGAAACGACGCGCGGGGTCACCGTGCGCGTGTCGGTCAGCTACCTCGCCGAACAGTCGGAGCCGGCGCGCGGGCGCTGGTTCTGGGCCTATCACATCCGCATCGAGAATGACGGCGCGGGTGCGGTGCAATTACTGACGCGGCACTGGATCATCACCGATGGGCGCGGCGCGCGTCACTCGGTCGAGGGCGAGGGCGTGGTCGGCGAGCAGCCGCTGATCGCAGCCGGCGCCAGCTACGATTACGTGTCGGGCTGCCCGCTCTCCACCACGACGGGCGCGATGCAGGGCAGTTACCGCATGGTCGACGAGGACGGCGCGACGTTCGATGTCGTAATCCCGAGATTCGCGCTCCACGCACCCGCGGTGGCGCAGTGAAGCGGACGCATCTGCCGCTCAACGGTCTGCGCGTCCTCGACGCCGCGGCGCGCCACCTGTCGTTCACCCGCGCGGCGGACGAGCTGGCAGTCACGCCGGCCGCGGTCGGGCAGCAGGTGCGCGCGCTGGAGGATACGCTCGGCGTTGTGCTGTTCCGGCGCACGACCAAGGGACTGGAGCTGACCGATGAGGCAGCGGCGGGCCTGGGGCCGTTGCGCGCGGCATTCCTCCAATTCGAGGACGCGGTGCGCGCGATGCAGGCGGGGCAATCGTCCAAGTCGCTGACGATCGCAGCACCGCGCGACCTGACCGAAAAATGGCTGCTGCCGCGCCTCGCCGAGATCGCCGGGAGCGATCCCGACCTGCGTTTCTCTCTGGTGGTCGCCGACGAGGGGCTGGATTTCACCGAGGCCAATCTCGACCTCGCGATCCGCTGGGGTGAGGGGCCAGGCGCACACGAGGGTGAGGCGATCGAGAGCGACGGGCTGGTCACGGTCGAGCGGCCGGGCGGTGGCGCCGACACGCTGATCGCGTGGCCCGGCTCACCCGACGACGTGGCGACGCCGGTCGTCCGGGTCGGCGATGCGGGGCTGGCGATCGATGCAGCGGCGGCGGGGCTTGGCCGCGCGATTGTGCCCGAACTGCTCGCCGCACGCGACGTGGGCGAGGGACGGGTCGTGGTGGTCGGAGCAGCGGAACCGTCGCGGCGCGGCTATTGGCTAGTCGCGCCGACCCCGCAATGGCGGCAGAAGAAGGTGCAGGCGCTGGTCGAGGCCCTGACCGGGTAGGTGACGGCGGAAGCGGGGTGACCCGCCCCCCGCCCCCGCGTCACGTCACTTCTTGCGCGCGCGCTTGGGCGCCGCGGCTGCTTCCTTGTCCTCTTCCTCGTCGTGCTCTTCCTCGCCCGCTTCGGTCAGCGCCTCGCCGAGTGCCTTGAGCTTGTCCTGCGACTTGTCGGCCTTGTCAGCGATCTTGGTGGTCGCGGCACCCAGGCGGTGAAGCAGTGCGTGAACGCGGTTGGCGTCGGGCGAGTCCTTCTCCAGCTGCTTGCGCAGCGAGGCGAGGTTGCGAAGGATTCCCTTCGCGCCCGACACGTCGCTGTCGGCGAGTGCGGCTTCCCAATCCTCGACCATGTCGGCACCCTTCGCGGGCTTGGTCGATTCCAGTCCGCGATTGATCGCGTTCATTGTTCCAGCGAATTTGACGGCCATGTGACGAACTCTCCTGGCGGGCGAATGCCCGCGCGTGGAAACGAGGCCCACCTGCTAAGTGTCCGTCGTGACTCAATTAGTTCTTCAATTTCCAGCCGCGACGCAGCAACGTGTAGCAGAGCACGCCCATCGCCACGTCGATCGCGAGGATAACGATGCTGCCCAGCATCACGGGCGAATCGGCGGTGCCGAGGAAGCCGTAACGGAAGCCCGAAATGACGTAGAAGAACGGGTTGACGTGGCTGAACGCACGGAATGCGGGCGCCAGGTGATCGACCGAATAGAAGGTGCCCGACAACAGGGTTAGCGGCGCGATGACGAAGTTGGTGACGGCGGCGGCATGGTCGAACTTCTCCGCCCAGATCGAGGTCAGCACACCCGCGAGGCTCAGGAACAAGGCGCCCAGCAGCCCGAACCACAATACCGCCAGCGGATGCTGTGGCGTGACATGGACGTCCGGCCAGAGCGACATCGCCAGCCACACCGCCGTGCCGACGCAGAAGGCGCGCGTGACCGCACCCCCCGTCAGCGCGGCGAGCAACTCTCCGGTAGACAGCGGCGGTTGCAGATAGTCGACAATCGTGCCCTGGATCTTGCCGACCAGCAGCGAGAAGCTGGCATTGGCGAACGCGTTCTGCATCATGCCCATGATGATGAGGCCAGGCGCGACGAAGTCGGCGAAGGGCACGACCGTGCCGCCGACGCGCACGGGCGCGCGCGCGCCGTTCGCGACCGTGAAGATGACAAGGAACAGCAGGGTCGTGATCGCGGGCGCCCACACCGTCTGGAGCTGCACCTTGAAGAAACGGCGCACCTCCTTCACATAGAGCGTCCGCAGGCCGCCCCAGTTCACGTTCCGGATGACCGGGACACCCGGTGCGTTCCTGACTGCCGATTGGACTTGGCCGATTGGGGGCTGGCTGCTCATGGCTCTGGCGGGTAACCGTTGCCGACAGCACCCGCAACCGGCACGCTTGAGGGATTACACGAATGTCCTGGACCGACGAGCGCATCGACACGCTCAAGACCATGTGGGAAGCCGGCCAGACCGCGAGCCAGATCGCCGAAGCGCTGGGCGGGGTCAGCCGCAATGCCGTGATCGGCAAGGCGCATCGTCTGGGCCTGCAGTCGCGCCCATCGCCGGTGATCAGCAAGGAGGAAGCGCGCGCACAGGCCGCGGCGGCGCAGGATGCTGCCCCCGTAACCGAGCCGGTTCCCGAGGTCGCTGAGGCGGAGACGGTCGTGATCGCCGAACCGGAACCGGTGATCGCACCCGCCCCGCCGCCCGCTCCCGAGCCGGTCGTCGATGAAGATGAGGAGGAGGAAGAGGCAGAGCCCGTCGCAGCAGCGCCGGCGGTGCGCGAGCGTCCGGTCGAATCGCAGCAGCCGATCCTCCGCTCGGTCGGGCCCGGCGGCTTCGTTCGCCAGTCCCCCGGCGAGCAGCAGGCGCCGAGCACCCCCGCACCGCCGCGCCGGCTGGTCCCTGCCCGCACCGCGCCCGAATATGCCGACAAGACCTCGTTGCTCGATCTGAGCGACAAGGTCTGCAAGTGGCCGCTCGGTCACCCGGGCGAGCCGGACTTCCACTTTTGCGGCGAAAAGGTGAATCCCGGCTTCCCGTACTGCGTTACGCACTGCGGCCACGCTTATCAGGCGCAGCTGCCGCGTCGCGACCGCCGCGCGCCGCCGCTGCCGTTCGGTGGTCCGCGCATGCGCTGAGCAGCGCGCAACATCCGCATCTTTCAAAGGGTCGGTCCAATCCGGTGGGATGGGCCGACCCTTTGTCGTTGAGGAAATTGTGTAAATGCCGTGTTCGGTGAACGAATACGCGGTGCCGAACCGCTACCAATGGTGAGCGATACATAACCCGAAAGGGTTAGGTCATGGTGGGATTACTCCCTCGCTTCAGGAATCGGTGGCAGTCGCGGCTGGTCGGTCAATGTCGTGGTGCGGTGCTGATCGAGTTCGCGCTGGTGCTGCCAATCCTGATCACGCTGGTGATGGGGGTGCTGTGCTATGGCCAGTATATCTGGCTCGCGCACAGCGTACAGGCGGCCGCGAACGACGCGGCACGCGCGATCGTCGCCGGTGTAACCCCGGCCGAGCGTCTCACGCTGGCGCAGGCGGCGGTCGCGACCGACATCGCGAGCATCGCCGAGTTGAAGAGCGACAAGGTGGCGCTCGCGATCGATGAAGCGGGCGCCCGCGCGACGATCAGGCTGCGCGTCGACGCGCGCGTGCTCACGTTGCTCTCGACCGGCATCGTGCCGCTGCCGGAGCCGGTAATCGAGCGGCGCGCGGTGGTGTCGCTGGCGGTGCTGTGACGATGCGTTGTCCCTCGCTGTTCCGAGATGCGCGCGGCGGGGTGGGCGTCTTCGTCGCCTGTGCGATGCCGCTGCTGATCGGCTTCGCGGCATTCGCGGTCGATCTGGGCACCGCACAACTCGACGCGCGCCGGTTGCAGGGCATCGCCGACAGCGCCGCGCTGGCCGCTGCCAGTGCTCCCCACGATGCCGACGCTGTGGCGCGAGATCTGGTCGCGGCGAGTTGGGGCACGGCGACCGTTGCGCGCGTTACCACCGGCCGTTACCGCGCCGACGCGGCGGTGCCGGTGGCGCAACGCTTCACCGCCGCGGCGGACGGTGATGCGGTGCGGGTTCAGCTCAGCGCGCGCTCGCCGACCTTCTTCGCGCGCATCTTCGGCTATGATTCGCTGCCGATCACGCGGGTGGCGACCGCGCAGCGGCGCGCGATCGCGAGCTTCTCGGTCGGCTCGCGTCTCGCAGCGATCGACGGCGGGGTCGTCAATGCGCTGCTTTCCGCGCTGACCGGACGAACGGTGTCGCTCGGTGTGCTCGATCACCGCGCGCTCGTGGAGGCGAGGGTAGACATCTTTCAGCTGCTCGACCGCCTGCGGTTGCGCGCCAACCTGTCGGTCAACGATTACGGCGACCTGCTCGCCGCCGACGTGCGGGTGACGGACCTGTTCGGTGCGCTGGGCGACACGCTGAAAGCGACGGGTCAGGAGGCGGCCGCGGATGCGGTCGGGCGTATCGGAGCGGCACTCGGCGGGCAGACGATCAGGCTCGGCGCGCTGATCGATGCCGGGCCGCTCGCCACACAGGCGGTCGGCAGCAGCGGCGTGGCGCGCGTGCCGGTGCTGCCGTTCATGACCGCGCTGCTGGAGACGGGCGGCGCCCGGCGGCTGGCGCTTGACCTGGGAGCAGGTGTTCCCGGTGTCGCGTCCGCAAAGGTGAGCATCGCGATCGGCGAGCGTGCGCAATCCTCGCCGTGGCTGGCAATTACCGATACCGGCGACACCGTGATCCGGACCGCACAGGCCCGCATCTATGCGCGCCTTCGTGTCGCACCAACGCTGCTGCCCGGCCTGTCGAGCCTCGCCTCGATCGACCTGCCTCTGTTCGTCGAGGCGGCAGGTGCAGAAGCACGATTGAAGAAGATCGACTGCGCCGCGACAACGCGTGCCGTGACGCTGGAGGGAAGGGTCGATCCGGTGCAGGCGGCAATCGGCACAATTGACGAGGCGAAACTCGCCGATTTCTCTAAGCCGATCACGCCGGCGACCGCGCGCATCGTCGACACACTGCTGGTCGACGTGACCGGTAGCAGCCGTGTCTCGCTGGGCGCAGCGGAGCCGTGGCAGGCGCGTCGCTTCACGCAAGAGATGATCGACGCGGGTTCGGTCGAGACGATCCGGTCGAGCACGCCGCTGCAGGGAATCGCGACCTCGCTGATCGCTCAGGCATCGCTCAAGGTGACGCTGCTCGGGCTGCCGCTGCCGATCGACCCGCTGCTGCGCGCGGTCGGCGGCCTCCTGTCCGCAATCGCCGCGCCGCTCGACACATTGTTGATGGCGGTGACGGGAACACTGGGTCTCGGCCTTGGGGAAGGCGATTTACAGGTGAGCGGCCTGCGATGCGGCAATGCGGTGCTGGTCGGCTGAGCCGGTATGGGCCGGCGCGCGAACGCCGGCCCGGTCACGTCAGGTCAGAAGCGGAACGCCGCCGTGGCGCGCATCGAATGCCAGCGGAACTTGCTGTCGCTGCGGGCGAAGTCGGTACCGCCGGTATTGGGCGCGAGGATGAACGGGTTGCTCGTGGGCGTAGTACCGGTCGATCCGGCGCGAACGCGATACGCGTCGTCCTGATATTGGTGGTACATATATTCGAGCCCGATCGAGAAGTTGTTCCCGATGCGCTGCTCGACACCGCCGCCGCCTTGGATGCCGAACTGGTTGCGCTTGCCGCGCTCGGAGAAAGCGTTGGCGGTGTTGGTGGTGGTGAACTCACGATCGATCCGCGCGTAGCCTGGGCCAAAGGTGCCATAGAACAGCGTCGAATCGTTCGGCGTGTAGCCGGCGCGCGCGCGAATGCCCGCCTCCCACTGCAGGTCACGCGTCATGACGTAGTTGGCCGGCGTGGTCGAGAACGCCGACACGCTGTCGCTGATCTCGCTCTTGCCAAATTCACCAACGACGCCGACGACGAAGCGGCCCATCTGCTGGTCGAGGCCAATACGCCCGTAATAGGCCCAGCCGTCCTTGTCGTTGCGACAACCCGCGCCCGCCGGCAGCGTCGGTGCGGCGGTCGAGGTACGACCCGGCGCATTGGCACTGACCGCGCGGCCGTTGCAGAAGCCGGGCGAGAAGGCGTTGGCGCCCGCGGCAGTCGTCACCGTATCGCCGAAGCGGCCATCGAGGTTGCGATCGAACAGGATCGACGAACCGCGATCGTTGCCCTGAACGTCATAGCCGCCGGCCGCGCCGACGTAGATGCCGCTGAAGCCGGTGGTCACTTCCTGCGCGACAGCGGGCGTGGCGGCGAGCAGCGCGGCCGCGCCGGCGAGTAGCTTGATCTTCATTATAACCTCCCGTGAACTCGGGCGCCGAACGGACCGATGTGGCAATATGTTGCGTGACGTTTGGTTGCTGGCTTGTGCCCCTTCTGTTCGCGTCGGCGCTGGGGTATAGCGGCTCGCATGGCCGACGATCTCTTTGCCTCTTCGACCGCTAGTGTCGGCAGTTACGATGCGTCATCGATCGAAGTGCTGGAAGGGCTTGAGCCGGTACGCCGCCGGCCCGGCATGTACGTCGGCGGCACCGATGAGCGTGCGCTGCATCATCTCGCCGCCGAGGTGCTCGACAATGCGATGGACGAGGCCGTCGCGGGGCACGCCACGCGAATCGAGGTGACGCTGGAGCCGGGCAACCGGTTGACTATCACCGATAACGGTCGCGGCATCCCGGTCGATCCGCACCCGAAGTTCCCCGACAAATCGGCGCTGGAGGTGATCCTCTCGACGCTCCACTCGGGCGGCAAGTTCGCCGGCAAGGCCTACGCGACCAGCGGCGGTCTGCACGGCGTCGGTGTGTCGGTGGTCAACGCGCTGTCGGCGGAAACGGTGGTCGAGGTCGCGCGCGAGCGGCAGCTGTATCGTCAGCGGTTCAGCCGTGGGCAGACGATCGGCGCGCTGGAGCATGTCGGCGCGGCGCCCAACCGGCGTGGTACCAGCGTCTCGTTTGTGCCCGATCACGAGATTTTCGGACCCGAGCTGAACTTCAAGCCGGCGCGGCTCTACAAGCTGGCGCGGTCGAAGGCGTATCTGTTCGCTGGCGTCGAGATCCGCTGGAAGTGTGCCGCGTCGCTTATCTCTGACGATACGCCGGCAGAGGCGGTGTTCCAATTTCCGGGTGGCCTCGCCGATCACCTGCGCGAACAGCTGGGCGGGCGCGAGTGCGCCACCGCCGACGCGTTCGCGGGCACGCAGGACTTCGCCGATGCGCCCGACGGCACCAAGATGGGCAAGGTCGAGTGGGCGGTCGCCTGGCCATTGTGGAGCGAGGGCAGCTACAGCTGGTATTGCAACACGATCCCGACCCCCGATGGCGGCACGCACGAGCAGGGATTGCGCCAGGCGCTGGTCCGCGGGCTGCGCGCCTTCGGCGAGCTGGTCAACAACAAGCGCGCGAAGGAGCTGACCGCCGACGACGTGATGGTCGGCAGCGAGCTGATGCTGTCGGTGTTCATCCGCGATCCGCAGTTCCAGAGCCAAACCAAGGATCGGCTGACCTCACCCGAGGCCGCAGGGCTGGTCGAGAAAGCGGTGCGCGACCATTTCGACCATTGGCTCGGCCACAACATGGAGCGCGGGCGCGCGCTTCTGGCTTACGTGCTTGAGCGGATGGACGAGCGGCTTCGGCGCAAGCAGGAGCGCGAGGTCAAGCGCAAGACCGCGACCAGCGCGCGGAAACTGCGCCTGCCGGGCAAGCTGACCGACTGCTCGGCCGATGCGCCCGCGGGCACCGAACTCTTCATCGTCGAAGGCGATTCGGCCGGCGGCAGCGCGAAGCAGGCGCGCGACCGCAAGACGCAGGCAATTCTGCCGATCCGCGGCAAGATCCTGAACGTCGCCAGCGCCACCAGTGCCAAGATCCTCGCCAATCAGGAAATCGCAGACCTCGGCCTCGCGCTCGGCTGCGGGACGCGAAAGGACTGCGTGGCGGACAACCTGCGGTATGAAAAGGTCATCATCATGACCGACGCCGATGTCGATGGCGCGCATATCGCAACGTTGCTGATGACGTTCTTCTTTCAGGAGATGCCCGACATCGTGCGGCGCGGGCACCTCTACCTCGCGCAACCGCCGCTCTACCGACTGACGCACGGCGCGAAGAGCCTGTACGCGCGCGACGACGCGCACCGCGCCGAGCTGGAGCGAACCGCGTTTCGCGGCAAGAAGGTCGAGGTCGCGCGCTTCAAGGGACTGGGCGAGATGAACCCGGGGCAGCTGCGCGAGACGACGATGGATCCCGCTTCACGCGCGCTGATCCGCATCACGCTGCCGCAGGAATATGAGGAACGCGCGGGTGTGAAGGACCTGGTCGACCGGTTGATGGGGACCAATCCCGCGCACCGCTTCGCGTTCATTCAGGAGAATGCGGCGCGGATGGACGAGGAAGCGATCGACGCCTGACGTTCGCACGCGGCTGAGTCGAGGCCAGTTGTGCGTCGCAACGCGCCTTTGTACTAGCCGACCTTCGCGGTGTCGCCGCGGCCGTCGATCGGCCGTGTGGGGCGGATGCTAGGAGCCGACGATTGAGCCTGTTGCTTTGGACCAGCGTATCGGTAGCCGCGATGACGCCGTCGGCGTTCGAGACTGCGCTGTTCGCCGATCAGCCGCCGGTCGCTGCGAGCGCGGTTGGTGCATCGGCGGCACCGCCCTCCGCGTCTGAGACCATGAGCCAGGAAGCCGCGCAGGACGCGGCGACTATCCCGGAGCAGGAGATCGTGCCGCCGCTGGTCGTTCGCACGCTGCCGCCGCCGTCCAGCCAAGGCGCCCCGGTGCCGGGCAGCGACATCGTCGTCACCGGAGAGCGTCGCGGTCTCGCACCCGACCCGCTGCGCTCGGTCAACGAAACCGCGTTCAAGGCGACGCAGGCGATCGACGATGCGATCACAGGCCCCGCCGCGCGCGCCTACAAGAAAACGCTGCCGCGCGAGGTGCGCAAGGGCATCCACAACTTCCTGTACAACTTTCGCGAGCCGGTCGTGTTCGTGAACTTTCTGCTGCAGCACAAGATCGGCAAGGCGGCGGAAACCTTCGCGCGCTTCGCGATCAACACGACCGCGGGCGTGGCTGGCATCTTCGATGTCGCCAAGAAGAAGCCCTTCAAGCTGCCGCGGCGTAGCAACGGATTTGCTAATACGCTGGGCTTCTACGGCGTGCCGAACGGCCCGTTCCTGTTCCTGCCGATCACGGGTCCCACGACGCTGCGTGACCTGTTCGGCGGCGCGATCGACCGGCTGATCCTGCCGTTCACCTACGGCAGTCGCGTGACCAAGCCGGCGTTCGTCATCCCCTTCGCGACGTTGAGCGTGCTCGATCACCGGTCGGAATTCGACGGTACGCTCAAGAAGCTGCACGATAACGCCGCCGACCCTTACGCCAACTCGCGCACCTTCTACCTGCAACGCCGCCAAGCCGAGATCGACGCGCTGAAGCGCGGCGAGCCGCTGGTCGGCGGGATGACCGAGCCGCCCGAGGACGTCGACGAGCGCGGACGCCCGATCCGCGCCGAGCAGCGCGAGATCACGCCACCGCCGGTCGTGCCGACGATCACGACCCCGCCGCCTTCTGCCGCGGCTCCGGCAAGCGACACAGGCGCCGCACCTCCGGCTACCGCAGCGGCCAACGACAATGCTGGCAAGTCGACTAATCAAGGTGACACCGCCGCTGCACCCGAAGCCGCAACGGATCGCGCGCCAGCGGCATGAGGCGCCGACCCGCGGCGGACCCGGTCCGCTAGCGTCGATGGCGCAAGGTCACGCGGCCTCGCGCCGGGTTCC
>NZ_CAJYVU010000009.1 GCF_913778135.1 uncultured Sphingomonas sp.
CTTGGGAAAGAACGGCCGCAGTCGCTCGATCTGCTCATCCGTCAGCCAAAACAGGTCGCTCATCCCGGTCTCCTTGCGGAGGCTGAATCAGATCGCGACGCTCACATCAATGGGTCCTGACCCTAGGTGTTCAGTCCCGGCATTTGGTGGATCGGGTCGACGATGAACCGGTATGGCTTTGACGTCCAGATCTTGACAATGTATTCGTGTGGCGCGAGCCCGCTGAGTGCCTTGAACCGACGGGCGAAGTTGTAGGCGGCCATAAAGTCGGCGAGATGGGTTTGAAGCTGTCGTGGCTTTCGTAATGGAAGCGTTTGACTGTCGCTTCCTTGATGGTCCGATTAATCCGTTCGACCTGCCCGTTCGTCCACGGGTGGTTGGGTTTCGTGAGTCGGAGCTCGATGTCGTTTGTCTCGCAGATCATGTCGAAGCGCGTCTGGCGGGACCAAGCGGTGTTGCGGTTGCAAGGCTGCTCGGCGAACTGGTTGCCATTGTCGGTCAGGTTGGTGTGAATGCGGTAGGACACGGCCGTCAGCAGATGTTCGAGGAACTCTCACGCTGTCCGTCGATCAGCCTTGTCGACCAGCTGGGTGACCGCCAACTTGCTGGTGCGGTCGATACCGACAAACAGGTAGAGCCTGCCTTCGGCAGTCTGCACCTCGGCGATATCGATGTGAAAAAAGCCGATTGGGTAATGCTTGAAACGCTGGCGCTTGGGCTTGTCGCCTTCGACATCCAGCAGGCGGAAGATCCCGTGCTGCTAGAGGCAACGATGCAGCGCTGAGCGCGTCAGATGCGGCAGCGATGGTCGCAGGGCGTAGAGGCAGTCATCCAGCGGCAGCAGCGTGTGCCGCCGGAACGCCATAACGACTGCGTCGGACAGAGTGGTGGAATGAGGGGCCTTCAGGTCGTCGACTGTCGCCCTTTTTGCGCGACTTCGCGACCGTCTTTGGGTTGATCCCCAACTCACGGCTCAGGGTCGCGAGCGAAGCTTGCGATCATTGTATTGCTGGTCGGACGGCGTGCGTGGTCGTGGCGCACCCATGAGGTACCTGTCCGATATGGAAACCCTCCATTCCAACGAAAGTATCGCACCATCAAACCATGGGATCAAACACCTAGTGCACAGCGTAGTAACCTTTTACGTCTCTCACCATCAGTGCGCCTAACCGCGCTCAATCAAGAGGCTTGGCGATTTCGTCGTCAGCGCCGCCATCACTTGGCTGATTGCCGTCTGCGTCGCGGTAGCGCGCCCACGCGTCCATGAGCTCGGCACGCTTGTTGAATAGATCGCCGCGACGATAAGCCGCCTCAGCCTTGTTTGCGATCGTGTGTGCGAGCGCCATCTCGCAGACCTCGTGAGGGAACCCCGTTGTCTCGCTTGCCCAGTCGCGAAAAGCTGATCGAAAGCCGTGCACAGTGACCGCTGCTCCCATACGTCGCATCAGCATCGCCATTGCCATTCCCGAGAGCGGCTTACCGCTTTTGTTGCTGGCGAACACTGGGTCCGCTGGAGAGGCTCGCTCAGCGTCTCGCGCGGCATCAAGCCGTAGCAACAGGTCTACCGCAGGCCGCGACAATGGAACCCTGTGCTCACGTCCTGCCTTCATGCGGGTTGCAGGCACTGTCCAAGCCGCACTGCCCAAGTCGATTTCAGCCCAACTAGCGCCTAGCACCTCCCCTGAACGGGCAGCTGTCAGAATTGTAAATTCCAGCGCTCGCGTCACGTTCGCGTAGGTCAATCATAAATTTGGGCATAGCCACGTACGGCAATGCTGCGTGGTGACCACGGGTCAGCCGCTGTCGTTTCGGTAGCAGTTGATCCAGGTGGCCGCGCCAGCGAGCCGGATTATCGCCCGTCCGCAGCCCTTTGGCCTTTGCTGCATCCAAGACATTCTCGATGCGACCACGCAGGCGTTCGGCGGTTTCAGGCGTTCGCTGCTACAACGACTGCAGCACTTCCAGAACATCGCGAGTGCTGACACTCTCAACGCTTTTAGGCCTGAGAGGAACGGCGTATTTCGTGAGGGTCATCGCCCACTGCGCGGCATGCTTCGCGTTGCGCCACGAGGGTCGCATCGTCTCCACATATGCGTCAGCACATTCGCTGAAGGTCTGTCGCTCCTGCTTCTCGCGCGATGATCGAGGATCACCTCCGCTTGTCAGCACAGCGCGAAGAGCTCCTGCTTCTTTACGGGCGTTCGCAAGCGAGAGGTCACGCCCGCCGCCCAAGCCCAGTTCGGTCCGCTTACCGTTGCGTGTGTACATGAACACCCAGCGTCGCCGGCCTTGCGGATCGATAGACAGGTAGAGCCCGCCGCCGTCTGAATGACGGCCTGGCGTCTTGATGGTTGCTGCTGTGCGATCATCCAGCTTGTTCAGCGTTCGCGATGTCATACCGGTCCTACGTCGGCCCCACTTACGACCCCACTTTATAGGCCGGCTTCAGGCGAACGTCTACACTCACCAGCGAACACGCACAGGTGCTAAATGGCTGTAAGAGTGTATTTTTTACGCGCTCCTACGGTCCTCGACGTACACCAGCGAACCGGGAGTTTGGCGGCCTCCGTCTCCGCCATGCCGTTGAGCGCCGTGGATGCCGGCTTTGTCGAGGCGGCCCGTATGCCGAGCCGGAACGTTCCTCGATCACCGTCACTGATAATGCGACAAACGCTCGAAGCCGGTGTTGGTCTTTGCCATCCGGCGAAGCTTCCTGATCGCGCTGCGCACGTGGCGGTCGAAGCGACGATCGTCGTAGACGCCGCGCCAGATATAATCCTCGCGTTCGAGCAGCGTGTCGAGTGCGGCGACGAAGCCGGCCTGCGTGGCCGTCGCGGCGGCGGTGCTCACGCCCGAGCAGACCAGCTCCTCCGCGCTCGCGATGTCGCAATCGTCCTCGCCCGAGCGGCCACGCCGTTGCGCGCTCGCCTGATCCGCTTGGGACGAGGCGATGCGGCTGGCCAGCCAGGTACGCACGGCGGCCTGGCTCCACTCTACGGATTTATCGGTCATCGCTCGCCGCCTTTCGCCTATCGCCGCGACACGGCGATCACGTCCACCTTGCGCAGGCTGCGCGCGACGCGCCGCGCCTCCAGCACGCCCAGCCCGCCCTGGCGTAGCGCTGTCGCCAGCTGCCGCTCGGTCAGCGGCGCAGAGACGGCGTCGAGCAGGCCGAGCGCGGCGGCGCGCACGTCGGCGGGTGCGGCATGCAGGGCATCGAAGGCGGTCATGGTTCTCCCGACGGTCAGAGCGCGGTGAAAGCTGGAACCCGGACGAACGCACGTGATTGTGCGCTGTTCGGAATGAACCGCGTCATCGTTATGCCGTGATCGCCCGCGCTGATCGACCCCCAATCGAAGTGACCGGGTCGGTGATGTCGGGCAATGCCGCCCTTTCGCGCGGCTGGTGCGCTGATTTATCGGCGAGCGGGCTTTGCCCAGATGGTCGCGCGACCGAGACCACGCCGAATTCGTTCGAGCGACAAGTTGGTTACGTGAACCCGCCCGCCTGCGCCAAGCCGAAGCGGTGGATCCGGCGCATGCCCAATCGGGTCTAAATGCATGCATCCGTCCGCCCAGGGGTGACCTGACCTGCGATCGCGGTACAAGCCACCAGCCAACCACCGGAGCGTGTATTGAACGTCGTCACCTTGTGCCTCTTCCTGCTGCTGGCCGTCGTTGCGAGCAGCATCGTCTCGCGACTGCTGCCCTCCGCTTTGCCCCGGCCGCTGGTCCAGATCGGGCTCGGCTCGCTGATCGGCCTGTTCGCGGGTATCCGGGTCGAGCTCGATCCCGAACTGTTCTTCCTGTTGCTCGTCCCGCCGCTGCTGTTCCTTGATGGCTGGCGCATCCCGAAGGATGAGCTGTTTCGCGACAGCCGCGCGATCCTGGGTCTCGCATTGGGACTCGTGTTCCTGACCGTGCTGGGTGTCGGCCTTTTCATTCACTGGCTGATCCCGGCGATGCCGGTCGCGGTCGCGTTCGCGCTCGCCGCGATCGTCTCCCCGACTGATCCGATCGCGGTCGGCGCGGTCGCACAGAAAGTGACGATACCCAAACGGATGATGCACATCCTCGAAGGCGAGTCGCTGCTCAACGACGCCTCGGGCCTCGTCTGTTTGCGTTTCGCGATCGCAGCGGCGCTGAGCGGCACCTTCTCGCTCGGCAGTGCGGCGACGACGTTCGCGTGGATGGCGCTGGCGGGCGTCGCGATCGGCGTCGCCACCGCCTGGGCGGTGGTGCGCGGCAAGGCACTGTTTGCAGAGCGGTTCGGCGACGATACCGGCTCCAACATCCTGGTCAGCCTGCTGATCCCGTTCGGGGCCTATCTGCTCGCCGAGCACGTCCATGCCTCGGGCGTGCTCGCCGCGGCCGCGTCGGGCATCACGATGACCTTCGCCGGCAGCGGCGTCGCACTGGGCGCCGCCGCGCGGATCAGGCGTCGTGCGGTGTGGGACATGCTGCAGTTCACGCTGAACGGCGTCATCTTCGTGCTGCTGGGCGAACAATTCCCCGACCTGATCCACCGCGCGCGCGCGACGATCGCGGTTACCGGGCATGGCAGCATGTGGTGGCTGCTGCTCTACGTTGGTGCGATCGTCGCAGCGCTCGGCGCCCTGCGCTACGCCTGGGTGTGGGTCGCGCTGCGCTTCACGCTGCTGCGTGCGCGGCGGGCCGGCGCGACGAACACCGCCAGCCCGCCGCAGCGGATCATCGCCGCGATGTCGGCGGCGGGCGCGCGCGGCGCGATCACGCTCGCGGGTGCGCTGACGCTGCCGATGACGATGAACGACGGCTCGCCGTTCCCGGCGCGCGATCTCGCCATCCTGCTCGCCTCCGGCGTGATCCTCGCCTCGCTCGTGATCGCCTCGGTGGGATTGCCGTTGCTACTGCGCGGGCTGCACTTGCCCGTCGACGAGGGTGTGGCGGAAGAACGCGACCGCGCGCGCATCAAGGGCGCGAAGGCGGCGATCGCCGAGATCGAGCGCGTCCAGCACCGCATGGCGGAAGAGCACGGCGACGCCGATCGCTCGACCGAGATCGCCGCGCGCATCATGGACCAGTATCGCGAGCGGATCGACAGCATTACCGGCGACGATGACGACCGGACGTGGCACGCACAGCAATACGGGCTGGAGCGGACGCTGCGGCTCGCAGGGATCCGCGCCGAACGCGCGACCTTGTTCGACCTCGCGCGGCAGGGCGACATCAGCAACACGCTAGCGGACCAACTCGGGCGCGAACTTGATCTCGCCGACGCGCGCCTCACCCGGCACAGCGTTTGAGTGAATGGTGCGCGCGCATCGCACCTTGCCGCAGCCTTGTAAGCGCTCGTTGCCGCGCCGGAACAAACCCAGCCGCTAAAATCTTGGTAGTCGGTCGCGCCTCGCGCGTGACTGGGGAGTTGCAATGAACCATCTGGCCTTCGTGCTGGCGCTCGTCGGGCTGCTCGGCATCGGCGCGCAATGGGTCGCGTGGCGCACCGGGCTGCCGGCGATCGCACTGATGCTGGTCGCGGGGCTGATCGCCGGGCCTGCGACCGGGCTGATCCGTCCCGAGGAGGATTTCGGCCACCTGCTCGAACCCGCGGTGTCGCTCGCGGTCGCGGTGATCCTGTTCGAGGGCGGGCTGAGCCTCAACCTGCGCGAGCTGCAGCATGCCGAGGGCGCCGTCCACCGGCTGGTGCTGATCGGCGTGCCGCTCGGCTGGGTGCTGGGCGCGCTCGCCTGTTACTATGTCGCGGGGCTGGTGTGGCCGGTCGCAATCCTGTTCGCGGGCATTCTGGTGGTGACCGGTCCGACCGTGGTCCTGCCCCTGCTGCGGCAATCGAGCGTCGCGGCGCGACCGCGCGCGATCCTGAAATGGGAAGCGATCGTCAACGATCCGATCGGCGCCCTGTGCGCAGTCGTCACCTACGAGATCCTGCGCCAGGCGGGCAGCGGCGCGACGATCCTGGAGAGCCTCGTCAGCCTGCTCGCCGCCGCCGCGGTCGCGGGATTGCTCGGCTACGGCGTCGCACGGCTGCTCGGCTGGGCGCTGCCGCGCGGCTACGTGCCCGAATATTTGAAGGCACCGGTGATCCTGGTCGCGGTGATCGGGACGTTCGTCGCCTCCAACGCGATCCAGCAGGAAACCGGGCTGCTCGCGGTCACGGTCATGGGAGTGGCGCTCGCCAACATGCAGCTGGCGTCGCTGCGCGATTTCCTGACCTTCAAGGAGAACATGACGATCATCCTGGTATCGGGCGTGTTCGTGCTGCTCTCCGCCTCGCTCGATCTGAGCGTACTGCGCCAGTTCGAGTGGCGCTTCGGGCTGTTCCTCGTTGCCTTGCTGCTGGTCGTGCGCCCCGCGACCGTGCTGCTCAGCCTCGCCGGCAGCCGGATACCGTGGCGGGAACGATTGCTGATCGGCTGGATCGCGCCGCGCGGTGTAGTGATGATCGCGATTACCGGACTGTTTGCGCTGCGGCTCGACGAGCTGGGCTACGGCGACGGCGGCACGTTGGTCGCGCTATCGTTCGCGGTCGTCGCCTCGACCATCGTCGCGCATGGTTTCACCATCGGCCCGTTCGCCAAGCTGCTGGGCGTGACCGCGCCGGGCGGACGCGGCGTGCTGGTCGTCGGGTCGACCGGCTGGAGCCTGTCGCTCGCGCGCGCGCTGCGCGTTTTGGGCGTCGGCGTCACGATCAGCGATACCAGCTGGCAGCGCCTCGCCGCACCGCGCGCGGAGGGCGTGCCGACCTACCACGGCGAAATCCTGGCCGAGGCGACCGAGGAACAGCTCGACCTGCAGCAATTCGGCCTGCTCGCCGCGACGACCGAGAATGAGGCGTATAACGCGCTGGTCTGCAGCGAATTCGCGCCCGAGCTCGGCCGCGACAACGTCTACCAATTGGGCGACGCGGCCGGCGACGATCCCCGGCGGCTTCCCGATGCGCTGCGCGGTCGCGCGATGTTCCGCTCCGGGCTGGGTGTCGAGGATGTCGCCATGCGGGAGCGTGCGGGCTGGACCTTCGCCGCTGCACCGGTAGCCGACGCAGCCGACTTCGCCGACGCGGCGCGCAGCCTGCCCGAGGACGGCGGGCCGCTGCTGCTGCTCAGAAAGGACGGCTCGCTGCGGATGTTCTCGCACGCGTCCACGCCGACGCCGTCGAACGGCGACACCGTGCTGCTCTACGTGCCGCGCGACCGGATCGACGCGGCGGGATGGCAGGCGCTGGGTGCCGCCGATCAGCTTCACCGGGCAGAGGAGATCACCGCATGACGAAGACCGCATCCGCGCTCCTGACGCTCCTGCTGCTCGCCGCGTGCGACGGCGCAACGCCGCGACCCCAACCGTCCCCGTCGCCGACACCCACGGCCGGTTTCGACAACAGCGCCGCAGCACAGTCGATCATGCAGCCCGAGGTGATCGCGGCGAGCAAACCCGAACCGACGCCGACCCCGGTCACCGCCCCACCGACGGGTGCGACGATCCTGTTCGATCGCGGTGCGACGCTCGACGATCAGGCGCGCGCGACGCTCGATGGGCTGCTCGCGGCGCCGGCCCTGCCGCCGCAGGCGCGCTGGGTGCTACGCGGCAGCAGCGACAATGACGGCGAAAACGCCGCCAACCTGCGCGTGTCACGCCGGCGTGCGGAGGCGGTGCGCGCTTACCTGATCGAGAAGAAGGTCGACCCGCCGCGCATCACTGTTATCGCGCTGGGGGCGGGGCGGCCGGTCGCGCCCAACGTCAAGCTCGACGGCAGCGACGATCCCGACGGCCGCCGCCGCAACCGCCGCGTCGACATCGAAATCGTAGCACCGCCCACGACCGATGCGGCCGACGCGCCCGCGCCCGAGGCCAGCCCGCCAGAACCGCTCGCCAACACGCCGGGCTGACGCGGGTGGCACGTCCCGTCCGACACCGTGGCGTCGCGCCCAGCCTGCGGCGCAACACCGCGCCGAGCTGGGCCGCGCTGGCGTGGCGCGTGCTGCTCGTCGCCGGACTGATCGGGATCGCGCTCGCCGGTCACTGGATCGAGCGCGAGGGACTGCGCGACAATATCGACGGCAGCATCAGCGTGGTCGACGTGATCTATTTCACGATGATCACCATTACGACGGTCGGCTACGGCGACATCGTGCCGGTGACCGACGGTGCGCGCCTGTTCGACACGTTCGTGGTGACGCCGATCCGGCTGTTCGTGTGGCTGATCTTCCTGGGCTCGGCCTACCAATTCCTGCTGCGCGGTGTTTGGGAGAAATGGACCATGCGCTCGATCCAACGCAATCTGAATGCGCACACGGTGGTCGCGGGCTTCGGCACCAGCGGCGAGGAAGCGGTGAGCGAACTGATCCGCCGCGGCGCCGACCCGCAGACGATCGTGGTGATCGATCCGCGGGCCGAGGCGACCGCCGCCGCGGAGGCCGCGGGCGCGGTGGTGATGGAGGGCGACGCGACCCGCAACGTCACGCTGGAGGCGGTGCGCGCCGGTCAGGCGAGCAGCATCCTCGTCTCCGCCGGGCGCGACGACACCTCGATCCTGATCGTGCTTACCGCGCGCCGTATCGCGCCCGACGTGCCAATCAGTGTCGTGATCCGGTCGGAGGATAACGAGGTGCTGGCACGGCAGGCTGGTGCGAACACCGTCATCAACCCCGCGAGCTTCGCCGGCCTGCTGCTCGCCGGATCGCGCCACGGCCCGCACATTGCCGATTACCTCGCCGATCTCGCCAACGCGGGCGGTCGCGTGTCGCTGACCGAGCGCGCGGTCACCGCCGACGAGATCGGGCAGCCCTTGTCCGCGATCCGGACTGGTCTCGGCCTGCGCATCTATCGCGGAACCGAGCCGTACGGTTACTGGGACCCGCAGGCCGCGTCTCTGATGGCGGGTGACGTGATCGTCGAGGTAGAGCGCCGCTGCTGATCCCGCCCCGGTATCACGCCGCGTCGTAGAGCCGTTCCTCACGCACCTGCGCGATCGCTGCCTCCATCTTCTCCACCGAGCCGAACTGGAAGCCGATCTGCGACGCGTATGCCGCGCACATCGCAGTGCGCTCCTCCCGATCCTGCGCGGTCAACTCGTGCCGCTCCCGCACCGGCTCTCCCGGCTTGTGCGAAGCGCGGGTCAGATAGGGCCAATCCTCCCAGAGCAGCATCGGCCTGCGGATCGCGCCGAGTGCGTCGCGCACCAGCCAGTGGTCGACGTGGTTGCCGACCGCCAGTGGGCCGAGCAGCACGTCCGGCTGCAACCGCTCGATCGTGTCCGCCAATTGCTCGGTCAGCGGAGCGAGCATCGTGTCATCCGCGCGCCGCCCGGCGAACAACTCGGGCGCGCTCGCATAGCCGCGGTGCGGCGCCTCCAGTAGCGGCAGGTGAACCGGCTGCGCGCCGATTACCGTGCAGGCGGCGACATCCTCGCCGCGGCGCAGCGCCATATAGTCGACGTCGGCGGACAGTCCCTTGTCGAGCTGGCACGCCAGCGCGAAGCCGGTCGGCCGCCCGACGTTCCCGGTAAAGCAGGTGACGATCGTCACCCGCGCGCCCGCCCGCGCCTGCGCGGCGAGCAGCCCGCCGACCGAGAAGGCGGCATCGTCCAGATGCGGTGAGATTGCGACGATGTGCGTCATCTCGATCCGCTCACAACAGGTGCGGCTCGGCACGGAAACGGCACGGCGTCACCGCGATATGCGGATCGATGCCCGTGGCGGGTCTGGTACCGCGTAGATCCTCGTAGATGCCCGCGATCTGCGCGCCCACCGCGTGCCAGCTGTACACGCGACGGCATTCGGCGAGTCCCGCCGCCGCCAACCGCTTGCGCAAGCCCGCATCGGTGACGAGCCGCGACAACGCCGCGGTCAGCGCCGGTACGTCGCCCGGCTCGACCAGCAACCCGTTCTCGCCGTCGCGGATGCAGTCGGTCACCCCGACCGCGCGGCACGACAGCACCGCCTGCCCGCTCGCCATCGCCTCCAGGATCGTGTTCGAGAACCCCTCGGCATAGGTCGGCGAGACGAACACGTCGTGCTCGCGGTAGCGCTCGGGCACGCTGTCGTATTCGGCATAGCCGGTGAAGCTAACGCGGTCGTCCAGCGCCAGTTCGGTCGCGAGCGCGTGCGCCGCGTCGACATCGGGCCCGATACCGGAGATCGTGCAATGCCACGCGCCCGCCACACCCGGCAGCGCGCGAAGTAAGTCGAGCACGCCTTTGCGGCGATCGACGCGACCGTGGTAGAAGAAGCGCGTGACGCCATCGAGTGCGCGTCCGCCCGGCGTGAACCGTTCGGTGTCGACCGCGCCGGGCACGATCGTGAACTGCTCCATCGGCGTCCCCAGCCGCTCGTGCACCTCGCGCGCGAAGCTGTTCCCGCCGATCAACAGCGCACCCGCATGGTCCAGCACGCGCTCCATCGCGATCCGGTGCGTGTCGCAGCACGATCCAACCCAGTGACCATCACCACCCTGGATCGACACGACGCACGGCACGCCCAGCTTCTGTGCCGCGAGCAGCGTCGCCCAACCGGTCGGATAGCCATATTGCGCGTGGAGCACATCGAAGGGCGCGCGCGCGTGTTCGGCCGCGATCGCTGCGATCATCGTCTCGACATCGCGCTCGAAGTCGCCACCCGATTGCTCACCCAATGCCTCGAGCCCGATGACGCGAACGCCCTCGACCGGCGGGGGCGGGCCGCCGCCGTAGACGCGCGCGCGCTCGGGATCGCCGTAATATTGGCTCACCATCGTCACGTCGTGGCCTTGCGCGACCAACTGCCGCAGCAGGTTGATCGCGTAGATCGACATGCCCGAGATCGCCGGAAAGAAGCGGCGCGAGACGAAGCACACCCTCATCGTGCGCTCACCGGGCGAGATTCCTGAGATAATCGATCGACTCCGGGATCGCCGCGTGTGCGCGCGGGCTCTCGCGCGACAATTCGACGCAAACGAGACGGGTGAAGCCGATTGCGTCTAGTGCGTTCAGCACCGTCGGCATGTCCATGTCACCCTGCCCGAACGGCAGATGAATATGGTCGCCGCGCCGCATATCCTCGATCGCGACGGTGCCGAGACGATTGGCGTAGCGCCGGATCGCGTCGGCAGGATCGATATCCTCAGTCACCAAGCAGTGACCGGTATCAAGCGCGAGTTTCAGCCGCGAGTGCCGGAAGACCAGCGTGTCGTAGTCGGCAACCGTCTCGATCAGCATGCCGGGCTCGGGCTCAAAGCTCGCGTCGACACGGACCGCCTCGGCGTGGTCGAGCACCTGCTCCAGCCCCTCGTCCATCCACGCGCGCGCCTGCGCATGGTCGACACCGGCCTTCGGCACGCCGGCCCAGAACGACACCGTCTCGCTGCCCAACCGGTTGGCGACGTCGAGCGCGCGGTTGAGGAAGGCGACGCGGCGCGCGCGTCCTTCCGCCTCGGGCGTGATCAACGTCGGCTCATGCTTCTGCCGCGGATCAAGCAGGTAACGCGCGCCCGTCTCGATCACGCTGCCGAGCTTCAGGTCACCCAGCAACCGCGCGACGCGGTCGCACTCCCGCTCCCAATCTTCCGCAAACGGATCGAGGTGATGGTGGTCGAGCGTCAGCGCGACCCCGGCGTAGCCCGCGTCTGCAATCAGCCGAAGCGCGTCGTCCAGCCGGTGGTTCGCCGCACCATTGGTATTATAGGCGTAGCGCAACGTCATGCCCGCGCCTCGCCGTCGCTCTTCCACGCGACGTGATGCGCCTCGGGCTCGCGGTACAGCGGATAGAGCGGTCCGACCAACCGATCGGCAGCCGCGGTGTCGAACAGCGGGTGGTTGAGTCGCTCGGCGTCCGCCGGCGACAGCCGGATGCGCCGCAGCGCCGCTCCCTCCTCGCGCCCAAACTGGATCAGCGGCGAATCGAGTGCGAGCAGCTTCTCGGTGTTGCGCGCGCCGATCCGATAATAGCTCATCGTCTCGACCTCCATGCCGGGCACGATCACCTTGACCACCGCGACCGATCGGTCGGCGGGCGACATGTCGACGTAGAGGACATCGAACCCCGCCGCCTCCACCGCCGCACGCGCGGTCGCCGCCCGCGCGTGGCCGTCAGGTGCCGCCTGCGTCGGCAGGTCGGAGAAGCGGTGCGACGACCGCTCGGAAAGCACGTTGTCGGCCAGCCAGCCGCGCAGTTCGGTTGCGCTACGCCCGGTCCAGTCGCGCATCGCGTCGAAGGCGCGGCGGTCGCTCGACTTCGCCGCACCGCCTGCTTGCGCCATGAAGCGTGCGACATAACCCTCAGGTGCGACCTGCGCGACCAGATCGGCGGGGCCGTGCGCGAACGCCTTGCGCGCGCGGCTGGCGGCGAATTCAGTCAGGCACTTGTCGAGCGCGGCGGCGCGATCGGCGTGGCACGCCTCGCCGCAAGCGGTGACCATGATCGGCGCCGCGGGCTCGCCGCGCTCGTCGACCCCAGCGCAGTAGAGGTTGGGCAGGCCGTACTGATCGGTTGCGAACTTCGGGATCGCGCGAATGCCGGCGACATCGAACCGGTCGAGGATCGCGCGCGTCGACGCGGGCAGATCGCCGTCGAGCTCGAGCGTCACGCCGCGGTCGAGCGCGCGAAACAACAGCCCGTTGCCGTCGCGCTGCAGAATCTCGCACAACCCGTGCCCGATCGCCCAGTCGAGGTCCGGCCCTGCCCCCATGCCGTTCGAGATGATGGTGGTGAACGGCTTGTAGCCAGGCGACAGCTCCTTCGACGAATAGGCCGCGAGGTCGATCGGGACGAGCACGGTCGAACCGTCACGCCAGCGCTTCGCCTCCACCCATTCCAGCACCGTGTCGTGATCGACCGGCGATCCTGCGGGCAGGCACAGCGTGAACGGATCGGCGACGGCGTGCGCACCCCACGACCGCGTGAGTTCGGTGTAACTACCCCGCGTCTTGGCTCGTTGCCCAAGCGTTAGCGTCGGCCACACCATCTCGGCGATCTCGCCCAGCCCGCCGAGCACCGCCGCCTCGTCGGTCGCGCCGTAACCGACGCCATAGGGCATGATTCCCGACAGCGCCTCGTCTTCCGGGAACAGCGCCACGACCCACACCGGCAGACCGAGCCGATCGAGCGGGTGGATCGGGAAGGCGACCACATCGCCTGCCGGAAAAGCGTCGAGATACCGGTGCGCGGCGTCGCTTAGATCAGCCGGAAGGCCGCTAGTTGTGCGCGCGCTCACAAGGAAATCCGCCGCACACCGGGTGCACGCGCGAGGCCGTCATCGAGTGCGGCGAGCGCGACGGCGCGGTTCACCTCGGGCGCATATTCGAACGGGGTCAGCACCGCATCGAAGTCGAGCGGGGCGATGACGT
>NZ_CAJYVU010000010.1 GCF_913778135.1 uncultured Sphingomonas sp.
AGCCGCCACGGCATCTGCCCCTCGGCGGCAAGCAGTGTATGCGAGCCGAGATCGCCCAGTCGCGCCGGCGATCCCGCGCGCGCCAGATAGCCCGGGCTCGCACACAGGACACGGCGGCTGTCACCCAGCCGGTGTACCTCGAGACCGGGCTGCACCGCCCCCGCGATCCTGACGCCCACGTCGACCCCCTCCGCCACCAGATCGACGAATGCGTCCGATAGATCGAACGACAGCGTCACCGACGGATAGGCATCAAGGAAACGGTGCAATCGTGGCGCAATGTGAAGCCGCCCGAACGAGGTCGGCGCCGTCACGCGCAGCAATCCCGCGGGCACCGCCGCCGCGCCGGTCAGCCGTGCCTCGGCCGCCTCGACCGCCGCGAGAATGGCAACCACGTCGGCGTGGAACTGTTCGCCCGCCGGCGTCAGCGCGAGCCGCCGCGTGGTCCGCTGCACCAGCCGCACGCCCAGCCGCGCCTCCAGCCGGGCTAGTCGCCGCGACGCCATTGCGGGCGACACTCGCAACTCTCGCGCCGCTGCCGCGATACTGCCCGCGCTCACCAGTCGCGCAAACAGGACATAATCGGGATCGATCATTCGTGCATCCAGGTAGCGACTGCCACGACAGCAATGCTTCTAGTGGCGCAGGTAGCAGGCGGCTACAAGCGCGGACAGGAGAGACGAGATGAACGAACAGATGACCGATCGCGCAGGGCTAAGCGTCGCCGACACGCTCGCCACCTTCATCGACGAGCGCGCGCTGCCCGGCACCGGCGTCGACCGAGAGGCCTTCTGGTCGGGCGTCGCCGACATTTTCATCCGGTTCGCACCCGAGAATCGCGACCTGCTCGCACGCCGTGACGAGCTGCAGGCCCGCATCGACGACTGGTACACCGCCCGAGCCGACCAAACGATCGAACAGGCCGAATACCAGGCATTCCTGCGCGAGATCGGCTATCTCGTCCCCGAACCTGCACCGTTCACGATCGACACCCAGAATGTCGATGCGGAGGTTGCGACCACCGCCGGGCCGCAGCTGGTCGTGCCGATCCTCAACGCGCGCTTTCTCCTGAACGCCGCCAACGCGCGCTGGGGCAGCCTCTACGACGCGCTCTACGGCACCGACGCGCTCGGCTCGCCTAAACCCGACGGCGGGTACGACAGGGCGCGCGGAACCCAGGTGATCGCCTGGGCAAAGGCGTTCCTCGACGACGCGGTCCCGCTCGCCAGCGGGTCGTGGGCGGATCTCACCAGCGACACCATCGAGCTCGCCGATCCGGCGCAGTATGTCGGTCGCAGCGAAAGCGGCCAGCTGTTCCGCCACCACGGTCTGCACATCGAAGTGGTGTTCGACCCCAGCCATCCGATCGGCCGCGACGACCCCACGGGTATCGCCGACGTGATCCTGGAAAGCGCCGCGACCACGATCTGCGACCTGGAGGATTCGGTCGCGGCGGTCGACGCCGCCGACAAGACTGCGGCCTATGCCAACTGGCTCGGGCTGATGCGCGGCGATCTGGTCGACACGTTCGAGAAGAACGGGCGGGCGGTCACGCGCCGGCTGAACCCTGATCGCCGCTACGCCGCGCCGGACGGCAGCGCGATCGTGCTGCCGGGCCGCAGCCTGCTGTTCGTCCGCAACGTCGGCCACCTGATGACCACGCCCGCGCTGCGGCTGGCGGACGGCAGCGAGGCGCCCGAGGGTATTCTCGACGCGATCGTCACCAGCCTCATCGCGCTCCACGACATCCGGGGCGTGCGTGCCAACAGCCGCGCCGGCAGCATCTACATCGTGAAGCCCAAGATGCACGGCCCCGACGAATGCGCCTTCACCGACCGGCTGTTCGACGCGGTGGAGGATCTGCTCGGGCTCGATCGTCACACGATCAAGGTCGGCGTGATGGACGAGGAGCGCCGCACCTCGGCCAACCTCGCCGCCTGCATCCACGCGGTGCGCCACCGAATCGTGTTCATCAACACCGGCTTCCTCGACCGCACCGGCGACGAGATGCACACCGCGATGCGCGCGGGTCCGATGATCCGCAAGGCCGAGATGAAGGGTGCCGACTGGATCAAGGCGTACGAGGATCGCAACGTGCAGATCGGCCTCGCCTGTGGCCTCTCCGGCCGCGCGCAGATCGGCAAGGGCATGTGGGCCGCGCCCGACATGATGGCGGACATGCTGGAGCAGAAGGTCGCGCATCCGACGAGTGGGGCCACAACCGCCTGGGTGCCCTCACCGACTGCGGCGACGCTCCACGCCACGCACTACCACCGCGTTGACGTATTCCAGCGGCAGGAGGCACGCCGCGCCGAGCCGGTCGCCTCGCTCGACCGCCTGCTGACCGTGCCGCTCGCGACCGGGCGCAACTGGACGCCCGAGGAAGTGCGCGAGGAGTTCGACAACAACGCGCAAGGGATCCTCGGCTATGTCGTGCGCTGGATCGACCAGGGCGTGGGCTGTTCCAAGGTGCCCGACATCCACGACATCGGCCTGATGGAGGACCGCGCGACGCTGCGAATCTCGTCGCAGCATATGGCCAACTGGCTGCTCCACGGTATCGCGACCGCGGACGAGGTCGATGCCGCGCTCAGGCGCATGGCGGCGAAGGTCGACGCGCAGAATGCGGACGACCCGGCCTACCGCGCGATGACCGGGCGCGAGGGCGAGAGCATCGCCTTCCAGGCCGCACGCGCGCTCGTGTTCGACGGGATCGCACAGCCGAGTGGCTATACCGAGCCGCTGCTCCACGCCGCCCGTTTGCGTGAAAAGGCGCGTGTAGCAGGCTGAGGGAACCCACGCGGGCGTTCGCTGGTAGGACGCGCATGGCACAGCAATCCACTCTTCCGAAAGCCGGCGTCCTCGCGGGCGTCGGCGCCGCCGCACTCGGCCTCGGCGGCTTCCTTTATCTCCGCGCCAAGCGCCCGCCCGTCATCAACCCCAGCGTCCCCGAGCCCGCGAAGCCAGTCGACCTCGATCGCTATCTCGGCCGCTGGTACGAGATCGCCCGCCACGAATATGTCTTCGAGGAAGGCATGGACGCGGTCACCGCCGATTATTCCCGCCTCGCCGCCGACCGTATCGGCGTCACCAACGCGGGCACGCGCGGGGGCAAACGAAAGGTTGCGCGCGCCAAGGGCGTGGTCGCGGACAAGGCGACGGGTGCGAAGCTCAAGCTGTCGTTCTTCGGGCCACTGTATGTCGGCGATTACTGGGTTCTCGACCACGCCGACGATTACAGCTGGTCGATCGTCGGCGAGCCCGCCGGGCGCTATCTGTGGCTGCTCACGCGCTCGCCGCGGCCGGGCGACGAACAGGTCGAGGCGCTGTACGCCCGCGCCAAGGCGCTCGGCTACGACACGAGCACGCTGCGCCGCACGCATCAGTCGTGAAGATCAGGCGTCGGTGACGATCACGCCGTCGTCGACGCGCACCGGCCACGGCGTCAGCCGTGCGCCCATGCACGGCCCACCCTCGCAGCGGCCATCGGAGATCGCGAACACTGCGCCGTGCCACGAACACATGATGCGCGCACCATCGGGAGTCAGATAGGCGTCGAGTTCCTGCGCCAGCGGCAGCCCGGCGTGCGGGCAGCGGTCGACGTAGCCGTACACCGCCTCGCCCTGCCGCACGACGAAGCCGTGGAACCGGCCCGCGCGCAGTTGCAGCACGTAGTTGCGCGCGGTGCCATCGGCGATCTGCTCGAGCGCACCGAGCTTCACCCCCGCTGGCGTCGCGAACACGCGAGCATCGGTAGCACTCACGAGTTCGGCAGCCTCGCCTTGGGAAAGTCCGCCCACACCGCATCGTAATCGAACTGCGCGTGCGCCAGCGCATAGTCGGTCGGCCGGTACGCCCAACAGCTCTCCAGCATGAACGCCATCGTGCCCTCGATCTTGTGGGGTTTGAGCTCCGCGGCACTCGCACCCTGCCAGCTCGCGACATCGGGACCGTGGCCGCTAATGATGTTGTGGAGCGAGATGCCGCCGGGCTGAAATCCTTCCGCCTTGGCGTCGTACGCGCCGGTGATCAGCCCCATCGCCTCCGACATGACGTTGCGGTGGAACCACGGCGGGCGGAACGTCCCCTCCGCCACCATCCAGCGCGGCGGAAAGATGACGAAATCGGCGTTGGCACGGCCGGGCACGTCGCTGGGCGAGGTCAGCACGGTGAAGATCGAGGGATCGGGGTGGTCGAAGCTGACGGTGTTGATCGTGTTGAAGCGCGACAGATCATAACGCCACGGCGCGAGGTTGCCGTGCCACGCGACGACGTCGAGCGGCGAGTGGTCGAGCGTCGTCGTCCACAACGATCCCATGAACTTCTGGATCACTTGCGTCGGCGCGTCCACGTCCTCGAACCAGGCGACCGGCGTCTCGAAGTCGCGCGGATTGGCGAGACCGTTCGCACCGATCGGTCCGAGATCGGGCAGGCGGAACAACGCGCCGTGGTTTTCCGCGACGTAGCCGCGTGCGGCTCCATCGGGCAGCTTCGCCTTGAAGCGCACGCCGCGCGGCACCAGCGCGACCTGACCCGGCGCGACCTCGATCCGGCCGAGTTCGGTCAGCAATTCCAGCCGGCCCTGCTCGGGGATGAACAGCAATTCGCCGTCCGCGTCGACGAACACACGCGCATCCATGTCCTTGTTCGCGGCGTAGACGTGCATCGCGACGCCCTCCAGATCGGCGGGGTGCCGATTGGCCAGCATCGTCGTCATGCCGTCGATCAGGTCGACGCCCGCTTCCTCCGGCATCGCCAGCGGGTCCCAGCGCAGCCGGTTGGGCGCGAGCGGCGCGTCGCTCGTGCCGGGGGCGAAGCGCGTCGCCCCCTCGTAGGCCTTGAACGGCGGGTGCTCGGCGGTGGGGCGCATGCGGTAGAGCCACGAGCGGCGATTCTCGTGGCGTGGCGCAGTAAAGGCGGTGCCCGACAGTTGCTCGGCGTAGAGCCCGAAGGCGGGGCGCTGCGGCGA
>NZ_CAJYVU010000011.1 GCF_913778135.1 uncultured Sphingomonas sp.
GCCCCGACGCTGGAGCGCGTGCTGGTCATTCGCGCGAATGGCGGGGATGTCGCGATGGGCGCGCGCGACATCTGGTATCACGACGCCGTCGCCGATGTGGCCGACGATTGCGCGCCAGAACCGATGAACGCCGAGGACCCGCTGTTCATTCTTTACACCTCGGGCTCGACCGGGAAGCCAAAGGGCGTGCTCCACTCGACCGGCGGGTACCTGCTCTGGGCCGCCTTCACCCACGGCCTCGTTTTCGACTACCGGGCGCCCAACGTTTACTGGTGCGCGGCCGACATCGGCTGGGTCACCGGGCACACCTATATCGTCTACGGCCCGCTCGCGAACGGCGCGACGACACTGATGTACGAGGGTCTGCCGACGTGGCCCGATGCCAGCCGCATCTGGCAGGTGGTCGATCGACACCATGTTCACACCCTCTTCACCGCACCGACCGCGCTTCGCGCGTTGATGAAGGAGGGCGATGCGCCCGTTCACGCCACCAGCCGCGCCTCGCTGCGACTACTCGGCACAGTGGGCGAGCCGATCAACCCCGAGGCGTGGCGCTGGTACCACGATGTCGTCGGCGAGGGCCGCTCGCCGATCATCGACACCTGGTGGCAGACCGAGACCGGCGGCGCGATGATCGCTCCCCTGCCCGGCGCGACCGACCTGAAACCCGGCTCCGCGACCAGACCGCTGCCCGGTGTCCAGCCGCAACTGGTGGATGAGACCGGCCAGGTGCTGGACGGTGCGACTAGCGGAAACCTGTGCATCACGGCGTCATGGCCCGGGCAGATGCGCACCGTCTGGGGCGATCACGACCGCTTCTTCCAGACCTATTTCACCACCTATCCGGGCAAGTATTTCACCGGCGACGGGTGCCGACGCGACGAGGACGGCTATTACTGGATCACCGGCCGCGTTGACGATGTCATCAACGTGTCAGGTCACCGCATGGGCACCGCCGAGGTCGAGAGCGCATTGGTGTTGAACCCGCAAGTCGCAGAGGCTGCGGTCGTCGGCATGCCGCACGACGTGAAGGGCCAAGGCATCTACGCCTACGTCACCTTGAAGGACGGGGTGGAAGCGTCCGACGCGCTTGCGGCCGAGCTGAAGCAGTGGGTCCGAAAGGAAATCGGGCCGATCGCCACGCCCGATGCACTGCAATTCGCGCCCGGCCTGCCCAAGACCCGCTCGGGCAAGATCATGCGCCGCATCCTGCGCAAGATCGCGGAAGGCGACACGGGCACGCTCGGCGACACCTCGACGCTCGCTGAGCCCGCGGTGGTCGACGACCTCGTCGCCAATCGCGTCAGCGCCTGAGCAACGAGTGGTTGCATCGATTACGTCACTGCCTTAAGTCACTGACACACTGTTGTAGGGGAAGGGGAACAATGCAACTCTCTGTTTTCGCGCGCCTATCGATCGGCGCCGCGGCACTCGCCATCGCGGCGCCTGCGCTCGCCCAAACCGCCACGCCGGCGTCCGCCGCCGCTGCCAAGGCCGGCCCGCGCTACGGCACGTTCGGCATCGATCTGACTGCCGAGGACAAGTCGGTGAAGCCGGGCGACGATTTCTGGACCTACGCCAACGGCGGCTGGGACAAGCGCACGCCGATCGCCGCCGACCGCACCAGCGCGGGCGCGGGCGTGATCCTGGCCGATGAGGCCGAGGGGCAGGTCCGCGACATCCTGACCGACGCGGCGCGCGACCCTGCCTCGGTCGGGGCCGGCGGCAAGCAGATTGGCGACCTATACGGCAGCTTCATGGACGAGGCCGCGATCGAGCGCGCCGGTACCGCTCCCTTGAAGCCGTATTTCGCGAAAATCGACGCCGCCAACGACAAGACCAAGCTGCAGACGTTGTTCGCCAGCGTCGGCTACGCCTCGCCGATCGAGGTGGGTCAGCTGCCTAACCCCGCCGACCCGACGCAGTACACCGCGATCGCCAGCCAGGGCTCGCTCGGCATGCCGCAGGATTATTACCTGCTGCCGGGCGCCAAGTACGACGCCTACCGCGCCGCCTATCGCAAATATGTCGAGCAGGTGCTGACGCTGTCGGGCGTCGCCAACGCGTCCGCGAAGGCAGACGGGATCGTCGCGCTCGAGACCGCGATGGCGAAGGTGCAGTGGACCCCGGTTCAGCAGCGCGACCTGCAGGCGATGCTGAAGCCGATGGACGCCGCGCAGCGCAAGGCGCTGGCGCCCGAGTTCGACTGGCCGCTGATGCTCAAGACCGCGGGTTACGAGCGTTTTCCGGTCGTCATCATGGGCACCTCAACCGCGCTTACCGCGCTCGGCAAAATCTACGCCGCGACGCCCGTCTCGACGTGGCAGGACTGGATGAAGTTCCGCTTCGCCAGCGCCAACGCGTCGGTGCTGCCCAAGGCATTCGACACCGCCAGCTTCGACTTCTACGGCCGCACGCTGTCGGGGCAGCAGGAACAGCGCGCACGCTGGAAGCGCGGCATTGCGCTGGTCAACGGCGCGATGGGCGAGGCGGTTGGCCAGGTCTATGTCGCGCGCCACTACCCGCCCGAGTCCGAGGCGAAGATGGGCGAGCTGATCGACAATCTGCGCGCCGGCTACAACGAGCGGATCAGCGCCAACACCTGGATGGACGCAAAGACCAAGCAGGCCGCGCTCGCCAAGCTCGCCGCATTCGACCCGCGCGTCGGCCACCCGATCAAGTACATCGACTATTCGAACTTCAACGTCGTGCGCGGCGATCCGCTGGGCAACAACATGCGCGCGGGTGAATTCCAGCACCAGCTCGACCTGTCGTATCTCGGCAAGCCGGTCGACCGCACGCTCTGGGGCATGACGCCGCAGACGGTGAACGCGTACTACAATCCGCTGTCGAACCAGATCACCTTCCCGGCCGCGATCCTGCAGCCGCCGTACTTCGACCCGAAGGCGGACGCGGCGGTCAATTACGGCGCGATCGGTGCGGTGATTGGCCACGAAATGGGCCACGGCTTCGACGACCAGGGCAGCCAGTTCGGCCCGACCGGCAAGTTCGAGAATTGGTGGACGCCCGAGACGCGCGCCGCCTTTGCCAAGCGCACGGGACAGCTCGTCACGCAATATGACGCCTACGAGCCGATCCCCGGCACGCACATCAAGGGTCAGTTAACGCTGGGCGAGAACATCGGCGATCTGGGCGGCGTCGAGGCGGCGTATACCGCGTACCAGAAGTACCAGCAGACGCATGGGCGTGCACCGGTGATCGGCGGGCTGACCGGCGATCAGCGCTTCTTCCTCGCCTATGCACAGGCGTGGCAGTCGAAGGTGCGCGAGGACGCGCTGCGCAGCCGCCTGCTGACTGACCCGCACTCGCCGGCGTACAACCGCGTCAACGGCGTCGTCCGCAACGTCGACGCTTGGTACAATGCGTTCAACGTGAAGCCCGGCGACAAGCTGTACCTCGCCCCCGAGCAGCGTGTGAAGATCTGGTAGCGGAGTGAGGTGCGTAGCTTGAAGCTACGCGCCGTGTCGCGTCAGCGAACACGAACGCTCGGCCGACGTGGCGCAACCAGCGCCACGTTCGACGGCGCGGGATTAACTCCCGCGCCGCGGCCACGCTGGATAGCTACCGAACCCGCACCACCGGAACTGCGGCCGCCCCCGCAGGTTCGGCGCCCATGCAGCTCGATCCCCGCACCACCGCGCTCGTCCTCATCGACCTCCAGCAAGGCATCGTCGCCGGCGACAAGGGCCCGCGCTCTGGCCAAGAGGTAGTCGAAACCGCCAAGACCTTGGCCGACCGCTTCCGCAACGCCGGGGCGCCTGTGATCCTCGTCCACGTCGCCTTCGCGCCCGGTGACGCACCCAGCCGGCAGGTCGACAAGCCCAGCCTGCCCGAGCGCACGCCACCCGGATTCGAGACTTTGGTCGACGGGCTACACCACGAGGGCGACATCGTCGTGCTCAAGCATCACTGGGGCGCGTTCACCGGCACCGAACTCGACCTGCAACTACGACGCCGCGGCATACGCACGATCGTGCTCGCGGGCATCGCCACCAACTTCGGCGTCGAATCGACCGCCCGCAGTGCGTGGGAGCTGAGCTACGACATCGTCGTGGTCGAGAATGCCTGCACCTCGCGCTCAGCCGAACTGCACGATTTCGCGGTCGCTAACATCCTGCCGCAGATTTCGCGCCTTACCAGCACCGACGCGATCAGCTTCGACAGCTAAATCGACGCGGGCGCCTCAAACGCGCTCGCGATGCGTCGATCAACGATTACGCCGGCTCCGCCACCGATGGCCGCGCCTGTCTGAGCGCGTCGAGGAAGCGCGCCGCCCACCACGTCACGTCCTCTTTCTGCACGCCGTCCATCAGCGCTTGCCAGCGCGCGATCCGTTCTTCCTTGGGCATTCTGAGCGCCTGCTGGATCGCGTCGGACATCTCCTCGGCGCTGTACGGGTTGATCAGCAGCGCGTCCTTCATCTGCTCGGCCGCACCCGCGAACTTGGACAGGATCAGCACACCCGGATCTTCCGGGTTCTGCGCCGCGACATATTCCTTCGCGACCAGGTTCATCCCGTCGCGCAAGGGAGTCACGAGCCCGATCTTCGCCGCGCGGTAGATGCCGGCCAGCACGTCGCGCGGATAGCCCTGGTTGACGTAGCGGATCGGCACCCAGTCGACATCGGCATATTCGCCGTTGATCCGCCCCGACAATCCTTCCAGCGAGTTGCGGATGCGGCGGTACGTTTCGACCGACACCCGGCTGGGCGGTGCGATCTGGAGCAGGAACACTTCCTTGCGCTCTTCCGGATGCTCGATCAGGAAGCGTTCGTAGCCCGAAAAGCGCTCTTCCAACCCCTTGGAATAGTCGAGCCGGTCGACGCCGACGATCATGTCGCGCCCGTCTGCGGAATCGCGCATGCGCCGGTACGACAACCGCGCCTGCACCCCGGCGGACGCCTGCGCAAATTCCTTCGCGTCGATCCCGATCGGGTCGGCGAGCAGCCGGACGCAGCGATCGCCTACCCGCGCCACGTCGCCCTCGATCGTCGCGCCCATTTCGTGGATCGCGAAATCGCAGAATGAGTCCAGCCACTCCTGCGTGTGGAAACCGAGCAGGTCGTAGTCGAACATCGCCTCGACCAGCGCCTTGGCGCCCGGCAGCGTGGCGAGCAGTCGCCTGGGCGGCCATGGAATATGCAGAAAGAAGCCAATCCGGTTCTGGCAACCGAGCTTGCGCAGCTCGGCCCCCAGCGGGAACATGTGATAGTCCTGTATCCAGATAAGGTCGTCGGGCTCGATCAGCGGGCGGACGGTCTTGGCGAAGCGCTCGTTGGTGCGCTGATACCCGCCCGCGAAGTCGCGTTCGTACTCGGCCAGATCGATGCGGTAATGGAACAGCGGCCAGAGCGTCCGGTTGGCGTAGCCCTCGTAATATTCCTCGACGTCCTGTTCTTCCAGATCGACGACCGCGGTGGTGACGCCCTGGTTGCGCTGGAAATCGATCTGGCCGGTGTAATGCTCGGTCACCTCGCCCGACCAGCCGAACCAAATGCCACCATTCTCGCGCAATGCCGCGGCGAGCGCGACCGCGAGGCCACCCTGCGCGCCCGAGGTCGACCCCTTGGGCGCGCTGACCCGGTTGGAGATGACGATCAGCCGCCCCTCGCCCGAACGGCTCATCGGATCGCACTCCACGGTTTGCTGAGCATCCCTGCGCAGTTGATCATGCCGACCAGCGAATAGGTCTGCGGATAATTGCCCCACAGCTCGCCGCTGGTGGGGTCGATGTCCTCGGACAAGAGCCCCGCCGCGGTGCAGCGCGACAGCATCTCCTCGAACAGGCTGCGCGCCTCGTCGTGGCGCCCGGTCAGGTACAGGGCCTCGATCAGCCAGAAGGTGCAGACGTTGAACGCGGTCTCGGGCAGCCCGAAATCGTCCTCGGTGTCGTAGCGCAGCATCGTGGAGCCGCGCCGCAAGCCCTTTTCGATCGCCTCCAGCGTGTCGACGAAGCGCGGATCGTCCGCCTCGAAGAAGCGCAGGTCGAGCAATTGCAGCACGCTCGCGTCCAGGTCGTCGCCCGAGAAGGTGGCGGACATGCGCCGCGTGTCCTCGCGCCACGCCGATCGCTCGATCACGTCGCGGATCGTGTCGGCGCGCCCGGCCCATAGCGCCTGTCGGTCGGTCAACCCCAGCCGCTCGGCTGCATTCGCCAGACGGTCGCACGCGGCCCAGCACATCGCGGAGGAATAAGTGTGAACACTCTGACGCGTGCGCAGCTCCCACAGCCCGGCGTCCGGCTGGTCGTAGAACTTCCACGCGCGTTCGCCGACATGCTCCAGCCGCTCGAAATCGGCCGCATCGGCGGGGCGGAACAGGCGGTGGTCGAAGAAGGCGTGAACGCTGCACAGCACGATCTGCCCATAGGCGTCGTGCTGGATCTGCTCCGCCGCCTGGTTGCCGACGCGGACCGGGCCCATGCCGCGGTAACCCGGCAGCAGCGGTGCGACACGCTCGGGCAGATGGGGCTCGCCGAGCACGCCGTACAGCGGCTGGATGTGACCATCGTCGTCACCGTCACCCGCCGCGTCGACGATGTTGCGCAGATAGCCGAGATAGCCTTCGAGCACGTCGAGCGCGCCCAGCCGGTTAAGCGCCTGCACCGTGTAATAAGCATCACGGATCCAGCAGTAGCGATAGTCCCAGTTGCGCTCCGATCCCGCATGTTCGGGCACCGAGGTGGTCAGCGCCGCGACGATCGCGCCGGTTTCCTCGTGCTGGCACAATTTCAGCGTGATTGCGCAGCGGATCACGACTTCCTGCCATTCGAGCGGCACGGCGAGACCGCGGACCCATTGCTGCCACTCCGCCACCGTGTCGTGCAGCATCAGGTCTAGCGTGCTGGCGAAATCGCCGGCGAAGCTCTCGTCGGGGCCGAGGAAGAAGTGCAGCGGCTTTTCGACTCGGAACGAGCGTTCCTGCTGCACCATGCCGATCGGCGCGTTGGTGGTCAGCCGCATCGCCAGCGCGTCCAGCAGGAAGCGGACGTGGTTCGACCCGCCGACCTGCTCGCGGCACGTTCCGCCCAAGCCGCAGGTCGGGCGCAGCCGCATCTTGAGCCGCGGGCTGCCCGAGATCGGGCGGACGATCCGCGCAAAGGCGACGGGACGATAGGTGCGCCCGGTGCGTTCGAAGCGCGGGCAGAAATCGGTCACCTCGATCACGCCGCCGTGCGCGTCGGTGTGGCGTGAGACGAGCACGGGGGTGTTGCGGACATAATGCTGCTCGACCGAGACCGAGTCCTCGACCGCGATCTCCCAGAACCCGCCTTCGGGCGCGTCGCCGCCAAGCAATGCGGAGAACAGCGGATCGCCGTCGACGCGCGGTACGCACCCCCAGACGAAGCGCCCGGCGCGGTCGATCAGCGCGCTGACCTGGCAATTGCCGATCGGCCAGAGATCGAGGTCGCTCATGACAGCGCCTCCGCGCCGCGGCGCAGCCACGCGCGTGCGGCGGGCACATCGTCGAGGCGGTAGCGCGCGCGCGTGTCGCGTGCCGGCCCGATCAGGATGCCAGCGCCACCCAGTTTATATGCGGCGGCAAACGCCGCCTCGTCGGTTACGTCATCCCCCATAAACACAGGACGCGTGGCAGCGCGTCCGGGTTCCGCCATCAATGCTTTCAACGCGCTACCCTTGTCGCCACCCGGCAGGCGCAGTTCGGCGACCATCTTGCCCAGTTGCAGGTGCAGGCCATGCCGATCGGCCAGCGCGGCGGCGAGCGCGCGCGCGTCGGCCTCCTGTTCGGGTGCCTGTCGATAGTGGAGCCCGACCCCGAACGGCTTGTCCTCGACCAGCACGCCGGGCCGGTCACGGGCGAAATCGTTGAGCGCGGAAAGGGCGGCATCGACACCCTCCGTTCGCTCAGGGACGACCGGCGGCTCACCCGCCGCGGCGATCTCCAGCCCGTGGCTGCCCGCGACCGTCAGCGCGACCGGGTCGAGCATCGCGGCGATCTCCGCCACCGAACGCCCGCTGACGATCGCGACGCGTCCGTCCATGCGCTGATGAAGGTCGCGCAGCAGCTGCCTGAGCGTCTCCGACACCTCTACCGCATCGGGTGTCGCCGCGATCTCCACCAGCGTGCCATCGAAATCGAGGAACAGACTGGCGTTCAGCAGCAGGTCGGCGGGCGGCGGCGGCAGCGTATCGGACATGCGCCGCGCCGTGGCGGCTTCGCGTGGAGGGTGCAAGCCGGCTCTTGCGCCGGCCCGCTCAGATCAGGTCAGACCGGCTCCGCGAAGCACAGGATCGACACGCCGATCGGCATCGGCACGCGCCCGACCAAGTGCCGCTCGACGCGGAAGATACGCTCGAACAGCGCGTTAACCGGCGCGGCGGGGGGCGAATCGTCGCTGTCGTCGCGCCCGGTCAGCCGCCCCGCGATCCGCGCCGCGGCGGCGAGCGGGAACAGGATCGAGTTGAAGTAACCGAGCTTGCGCGGGCGCAGCCCTGCCGCACGAATTGCCGCCGCCAGCGTCTTCTTGGAATAACGCCGCTCATGATGGTTGACGACGTCGTGCGCGCTCCACATCCACTGGTGCGCAGGGACCGCGATCAGGATCTTGCCACCCGGTGCCAGGCATTCGCGCATGGCTTTCAGCGCACCAACGTCGTCGGCGATGTGTTCGACGACATCGAGCACCGCGACCATGTCATATTTGCCCCGCTCGACCCCCGGCAGTACCGGCAGCGGCGCGTCGCCAACGGGTTTGCCCAGCCGCGCGCTGGCAATGTCGCGCGCAGCGGGATCGATCTCGATCGCGTCGACCTCGCCGAACTGCGCCAGCATCGGCAGATTGTGCCCCGTGCCGCAGCCGATCTCGAGAATGCGCGCGTCGGCGGGCAGGCGCCCCTCGCGCGTCACATAGTCGGACAGGATGTCGCGGCGCGCGCGGTACCACCAATGCGTGGAATCATGCTCGGCCATGCGGTCGTAGACGCGGCGATCCATCAGACGAACACCAGATATTTGTTGAGAAGAAAGGTCACGATCGTCGCCAGAGCGACCGCGGGCAACAGCGGCACCCAGGGTGCGAGGCCCAGATGCGCGGTGCCGATCCAAGTGACGAGCGCGTTCAACGCCATGCCGCTCGCCTGCACGCCGACGAATTTCAGCTGCTGTGCCGGACCGGACGAATGCGCCCCCTGCCCCTTGAAGCTCCAGCGGCTGTGCAGAAAGAACCCGCACGTCACCGCGACCAGAAACGACGGCGGCACCGCCCAGACGGCCTCGGCGCGCGGCAGCACCCACGCGGTCAGCGGAAGGTAGACCGCCGAGTAGATCAGCGTCGAGATGCCACCCGCGATGCCGAAGCGGACGAGTTGCCAGAACGCCTCGCGCTGGGCAGCGCCGCGTCCGTTCCACTCTTTGTCCAACCGGTCCGTGCCCGCCGTCACCATCTTGCCCTTTGCGCTGCCCCGCGTCAGGAGCGCGGCGGCGGCCGTACTAGCTCGCGCGCGATGAAGGAAGCGTTTTGACCATCTCGATCCGTTCGCTGCTCCGTCGACCGACCGCGGCTCACCCGCTCATCGACCACCCGTGGATCAGGCGCGGCGCGGAGGTGCTCGACCGCCGCTGGATCAACCTGACGCTGATCGCGTGGATCTTCATCGCCGCCTGGTACATCGGCCAGCGCTGGAGTGCGATCCAGTGGCTGAGCCTGGGCGACACCGACGACAACATGCGGTTGATGCAGGTGCGCGCACTGCTCGCCGGGCAGGGCTGGTTCGACCTGACCAACTACCGCCTGAACCCGCCCGTTGGCTTCAACATTCACTGGAGCCGGCTGGTCGACCTGCCGATCGCCGCGCTGATCCTGCTGTTGCGGCCGTTTGTCGGCAATGCCGAGGCGGAGCGGCTGGCGTGCGCCGTCGCGCCGCTGATCCCCTTGTCGCTCGCGCTGATCGGGCTGGGCGCTACCGTGCGCCGGCTGGTGTCGCCACTCGCCTGGCCGCTCGCGATCGCGGTGGTTTTAGTCACCAACGTCGCGCTCGGCATGTACATGCCCGACCGGATCGACCACCACGGCTGGCAGCTCGCGATGCTGTGCCTGACGGTCGCGGGCTTGTGCGATCCGCGCGATGCCCGCGGCGGCGTGATCGTCGGGCTGGCGAGCGCCTATTCGCTGTCGATCGGGCTCGAGCTTTTGCCCTATGCCGCGATGGCGGGCGCCATCATTGCGCTTCGCTGGGTCTGGGACGCGCGCGAGCGCACCCGGCTCGCCGCCTACGCCTTGTCGCTCGGCGGCGGCACCGCGGCGGGGTTCGCAGGGTTTGCCTCCTACGCCAACCGGGTGATGCGCTGCGACGCGCTGACGCCGGTGTACCTGTCGACGGTGGTGGTCGCCTCGGCGCTGCTGCTCGCGCTCGCTTTCTGGTCGCCGCGCCAGCGGGGCGTACGCATCGCCGCCGCGCTGGTCGCGGGCGGGATCGTCGCCGCCTTCTTCGCGCTCGCGTTTCCGCAATGCCTGGGTCGCCCGGAACAGGTATCGCCCGAACTCTACACCAGCTGGCTCGCCAACGTGCGCGAGGCGAAGCCGATCTACAAGCACCCGCTGCGCAGTGCCGCGCCGATCGTCGCGCTACCGATCATCGGGCTCATCGGCGCATTGTTCGCGACTTGGCGTGCGCGGCGCACGCCCGCACTGCTCGGGTGGACCTGCGTTGCGCTGTTCACCGCCTTTTCCTGCCTGATGCTGTTGTGGCAGGCGCGCGCCGGACCCGCGGCGCAGCTGATGGCAGTGCCCGGGGCGGTCGCGCTCGCGGTCGCGATGCTGCCGTGGATCGCCGGGCCGCGCTGGTGGCCGGCCAAGCTCGCCGCCGCCGCGATGGCCTATGTGCTCGTCTCGGGCTGGTTCATGACGCTCGCGGTCCGCTACCTGCCGATCGATCGCCCCAACGCCTATGTCACCCGCGTCAATCGCGCGACCGGGCGCTGCCTGACGATCCCCGCGATGCAGCCGCTGAACGCTATTCCGGCGCAGACGGTGTTCACCTTCGTCGACCTCGGCCCGCGGCTCATCACGCTGACTCACCACGACGCGATCGCGGGGCCGTACCACCGCAACGGCGACGCGATCCTCGATGTCCAGCACGCCTTCAGCCGATCGCC
>NZ_CAJYVU010000012.1 GCF_913778135.1 uncultured Sphingomonas sp.
ACCATGGGCTGTTGACGGACATGACGAGCGGTACCGGCGTGACCAGCAAAGCGTAGACGAGCAGCGCCGATTTGCGCGCGGCGTTGACGCTCCAGCCGCGCGCCATCAGTCGCGCGGGCAGCACGCCACCGCTGATCGCGCCCATTGCGGCGAGGCCGTAGGTCAGCGCGATCGGCCAACCGAGCGTTCCCTGCTGCAACCCGAACAGGCGGTGGAACAGGTCGGGCAGCCACAGCAGCATGAAGAACCACACCTGATCCGACAGCACCTTGGCGATCGCGATCGCGAGCGTGCGGCGGCTGCGCAGGATGTCGCGCCAGCGGACCGGCGCGGCCGTGATCGCGTCGAGCGCGACGGGCCGCACACGCAGCGCGAACCAGACCGCGACCCAGACGAGCCCGAGCCCGCCCGCGAGCAGGAACGCCGACTGCCACCCGAACGCGACCGCGAGTGGCGGAATCAGCGCGGGCGTCAGCACCGCACCGACGTTGGGCGCGGTGTTGCCGATGCCGAGCGCGATCTGCCGGTCGCGATGGTTGAAATAGGTGGCGGCGGATTTCACCGCGGCGGGCGTGCCGATCGATTCGGCAACGCCGAGCACGACGCGCGCGCCGAGAAACCCGGTAACGGTGGTCGCGAACGCGTGCGCCATGCCCGCGAGGCTCCACACGCCGACACCGATGCCGAACCCGCGCCTGAGCCCCACGCGGTCGATGAACCAGCCGGTCCCGAGGAAGGCGAAGGCGGTCGCGACCTGGAACGCGGTGCCCATGTTGGCGTAATCCTGATCCGACCAGCGGAACTCCGCCTCCAAGGTCGGTTTCAGCAGTGCCAGGATCTGTCGGTCGACGTAGTTGAGCATGATCGCGACGAACACCATCGCGACGATCACCCAGCGCGCGCGATTGCCCGCCTGCGCTTCAGCGTCGCCTGTCATGCCGTCCCTCACCGCGTCCGCCGCCATGTCCCTCTCCCGATTTGATTGACGACAACGTTGTCAGAGTGCGTGTGCTTAGGCTAGTCCCCTTCCACTCTAGCACTGGGATCGACGATGGCCGCTACACGTTCTGCCTCCCTGCCGATGGCGGCCGACCTGTACGGCGACCTCGAACCCAGCCCCAAGGCGACGTGGCGCGACCATGTACCGGGGTTGATCATCGTCGCGGCGGGGACGCTGTCAGCCGGTTTCATCTCGGACCATTACGGCGCGCCGCTGACATTGATGTCGCTGCTGATCGGGCTGGCGCTCAATTTCCTGTCGGCAGACGCGCGACTGACTCCGGGGCTGGCGTTCGCGTCGCGCTCGCTGCTGCGCTGGGGCATCGTGCTCGTCGGGCTTCGCGTCACCTTCGGGCAGATCGTGGCGCTGGGTCCGGTCGCGCTGCTGGCGGTGCTGGTCATCGTCGCGATTACGATCGGGTGCGGCGTGCTGGTGGGTCGCCGCCTCGGCTTCAATGCGGCGTTCGGGACATTGGCGGGCGGCGCGGTCGCAATCTGCGGGGCTAGCGCGGCGATGGCGCTGGCGACGACGCTGGGCGAGCGACGCGCGAGCCAGGCGCAGCTGACCCTGGTGCTGGTCGGCATTTCAGCGCTGAGCGCGCTCGCGATGGTCACCTACCCGTTCGTCGCGCACTGGCTGCACATGAGCGACCTGAAGGCGGGATTTCTGCTCGGCGCGTCGATCCACGACGTGGCGCAGGCGCTGGGCGCGGGTTATTCCTACTCGGACGCCGCGGGGCAGATCGCGGCGATCGTCAAGCTGACGCGCGTCGCGCTGCTCGCGCCCGTGCTGGCGATCGTGGCGATGTTCCTGCCGCGCGGCGAGAAGTCGGGCAAGCGGCAGGGGCTGCCGTGGTTCGTGGTCGGCTTCTTCGTGCTGGCGGGGGTCAACTCCACCGGCGTGATCCCTGCGCTCGTCACCGGGACCGCCGAGCGCGTGGCGGCCGGGCTGCTCGCCGCCGCGGTGACCGCGACCGCGATCCGCTCGCCGCTGTCGCAATTGCTGGAGGCGGGGCCGCGGCCGATGCTGGTGATCGCAGCGTCGACCTTGTGCGCGTTCGTGCTGGCGCTGGGCGCGGCGATGTTCCTGATCGGCTAGCTCACCGATCGTTCAGTCGGTCGAGTCGCGTACCATCAGCGCGTGGGGCAGTTCGCGCTGCTCGAAGGTTTCTTCCGGTGAGAGCAGCAGGTCGGCGGCGTTCCAGGCGAGATCGCGCACTGGCTGGCGCATGGTGGTGAGCGGCGGCCAGACGTAGCTGGCGAGCGGATCGTCGCCGAAGCCCGCGATGGCGAGCTCGGCGGGCACCTTGACCCCGCGCCGGTGCGCGGCGGCGAGTGCGCCGGCCGCCATGTCGTCCGACGCGGCGAAGATCGCGCTGGGCGGTTGGCCGAGCGACAGCATCGCCTCCGCCGCGCGTGCGCCGCTGGCGAAATCATAGTCGCCCTGCTCGATAAGCGCGGGATCAAGATCGATCCCCGCCTCCGCTAGCGCCATCAGATAACCCTCGTAACGCTGCGCGCTGGTGGCGAAGTCGCGCTGGCCGAGGATGTGACCGATGCGGCGATGCCCGAGCGAGAGCAGGTGGCGCGTGACCTCGGCCGCGGCGGCGCGATTGTCGATGAAGACCGCCGCGCTCGCCTCCGGCCGGTGACCAGGTGAGACGCGTACGACGCGGACGCCGCGTTCTTTTAAAAAGTCGAGCACCTCGTCGTGGTCGCTGACCGGCGGGGTCAGGATCAGCCCGTCCAGGTGGCTGGTCGCGACAAGCGCCTCGACCTCCTCGAGCAGCCGGCCCGAATTGCGGTCGTACGGCTGCGCGATCATGCGGACGCCGTCGGCCTCACAACGATCACGAATGCCGGTCTGCATCGCGTAGACGTAGGCGGGGCTGGGGTTGTCGCAGATCAGCCCGATCTGGAAACTGCGTCGCCCGGCGAGCGAGCGCGCGGCGAGGCTGGGGCGGAAGTTGAGCGCGCGCACCGCCTCCTCGACCTTCTCGCGCGTGGCGGCGCCGACGTAGCGTTCCTTGTTGAGCACGCGGCTGACCGTCTTGATCGACACGCCCGCGCGTTCCGACACGTCCTTGATCGTCGAGCGCACCAATTTCCCCCGCTTAGCCCGCTGTAGTGCACGCCCTAACCGAGCAGGACAATGGCCGAGGCGTCAGTGCGCGGGCGGCAACGCCTGCTCGACTAGTGGTGCGAGGCGGTCGGCGATGCGGTTGACGCCCTTCGCATTAGGGTGGACGCGGTCAGCCTGCATCAGCGCCGGGTTGCCGATCACGCCGTCGAGGATGAAGGGGTAGAGCCGGTCGCCGTCGCGCCTCGCCAGATCGGGCCAGATCGTGTCGAATGCGGCGACGTAGTCGGGACCGAGGTTGGGCGGCGCGCGCATGCCGGTCAGCAGCACCGGCAGGCGGCGGTGTTTCAATTCGTCCAGCATCGCAGTCATGTTCGCACGTGTCTCGGCCGGTGAGATCTGGCGCAACACGTCGTTGCCGCCGAGCCCGAGCATCACGAGGTCGGGCGCGCGCTTCTGCTGGTCGAGCACGAACGCCAGCCGCTCGCGCCCCGCCGCGGTCGTGTCGCCCGAGACACCCGCGTTGACGACGGTCGCATTGATGCCGACCCGCCGTAGCCGCGCCTGGATCGCGTCGGGCAGGCTCTGCCCGCGGTCGAGGCCGTAGCCGGCATACAGGCTGTCACCGAAAGCGAGGATGACGCGCTCGGGCCCCTGCGGCCGCGCGACCTCGGCGGGCGCAGTCGCGGCCGCGTTCGCCGCTTCGTTTACGGTTGCGGTAGGCTCCGAGGGTTGACGCTCGCAACCCGCGACCGACATGGCGCAGAGCATAACGGCCGCGATGCGCGTCACCGACCTGGCTGGGAACAAGGGTGTTTTCCTCATGGCGACCGATACCGACACTTCTATGGTGATCGACGCGCGTGATGTCACCTTGACGCTGGGCGAGACCGCGGTGCTGCGCGACATCTCCTTACGCGTTGCGCGCGGCGAGAGCGTCGCGCTGCTGGGCAGTTCGGGATCGGGCAAGTCGTCGCTGATGGCGGTGCTGACCGGGCTAGAGCGCGCGAGCGGCGGCAGCGTGATCGTCGACGGGCTCGATTTCGGCGCGCTGGGCGAGGACGAACTGGCACGGGCGCGTCGCGGGCGGATCGGCATCGTGCTGCAGGCATTCCACCTGCTGCCGACGATGACCGCGCGCGAGAATGTCGCGGTGCCGCTGGAACTCGCCGGCGCCGCCGACGCATGGGGGCGTGCGGCGGAGGAACTCGCCGCGGTCGGGCTGTCGCATCGGCTCGACCATTATCCGGCGCAGATGTCGGGCGGCGAGCAGCAGCGCGTGGCGATCGCGCGTGCGCTGGCGCCGCGCCCGCCGATCGTCTTCGCCGATGAGCCGACCGGCAATCTCGACACCGCGACGGGTGCCGCGGTGATGGACCTGCTGTTCGCCAGGCAGGAAGCGCTGGCGGCGACATTGGTGGTCATCACGCACGATCACGCATTGGCGGCACGCTGCGACCGCGTCGTGACGCTCGCCGACGGGCGGATCGCGTGAGCGACACTCCGAATGGCGTCGGCGGCAGCGTCGGCGGCAGCGGCTGGCGTTTCGCATGGCGTGTGGCGCGGCGCGAGCTCGATTGGCGGTTTAGGGGCCTGCGCATTCTGGTCGTGTGCCTGTTCCTCGGGGTCGCGGCGCTCGCGGCGATCGGCGGGCTGGCGGCGGCGGTCGGCGGCGAACTGGCATCACGCGGCGCGACGATCCTGGGCGGCGACGTGGAGCTGTCGGTGTCGCAACGCCGAGCAACCGCGGCAGAGCGCGCCTTGTTCGCGGCCGCGGGGCGCGTGTCGGAAACGATCCGCATGCAGGCGAACGCCGTCACGGCGCGCGGCGGCGCCCCGATTCAGCTGAAGGCTGCCGACGCCGCCTACCCGCTCTATGGCCGAGTGCGACTGAGCGACGGACGACGCGTCACGCATCCGGCGGACGGTGCGGCGTGGATCACGCCCGCGCTCGCCGACAGGCTGGAGCTGCGCCGCGGCGCGATCTTGCGTCTTGGCAGCGCCGTTGTGCGTGTCGACGGGGTGGTCTCGGATGAGCCCGACCGGCTGGCCGAGGGCTTCACGCTCGGCCCGGTCGTGCTCGTATCGCTGAAGACGCTGGAGCGGACCGGACTGGTCCAGCCGGGCAGCCTGTACGACACGCGCTATCGGGTCCGCCTGCCCGCCGGCACCAGCCCCGACGCGGTCGCGGCACGCGTGACGCGCGCGTTTCCGGCCGGCGGTTGGGAAACGAAGACGCGCGACCGGGCGTCGCCCGGCGCATCGCGCTTCGTCGATCGCATGGGCGAATTCCTGACGCTGGTCGGGCTCGCCGCGCTGGCGATTGCGGGTATCGGCGTCGGCGGTGGCGTGTCGTCGTTTCTTGCCAGCCGGCGGAGCGCCATCGCGACGCTCAAGACGCTGGGCGCGACGGGCGGCGACATGGCACGCGTCTTCGCGCTTGAGATCGGCGTCGCCGCCGCGATCGGCATCGGCGCAGGGATCGTGATTGCGATCGCGGTGATCCCGCTGCTCGGCGAGCTGCTCGGTCGCGTGCTGCCGATTGCGGGCGGGTTGGGGATCGCGCCCTGGCCGTTCGCCCGCGCGGCATTGTACGGCGCGTTGATCGCCACCGCGTTCGCCGCACCACCGATCGCGGCGGCGAGCGCGACGCCGGCGGCGGGGCTGCTGCGCGGCGCGCTCGCGCCGGTGCGCGCGGTGCCGTGGCGGGCGCGGCTGGTTGCGTTCGTGGCGGGAGGCGCGGCGGTTGCGCTCGCCGTCTTCACCTCGGACCAGCCGGTGCTCGCGGCCGGTTTCCTCGCGGCGCTGGCGGCGACGCTGCTGCTGCTGGCGCTGCTGGGGTACGCCGTGCGCGTGATCGCTGCGCGGCTGCCGGCGCCGCGGCGGCTGCTGCCGCGCCTCGCGATCGCCGCGCTGCACCGGCCGGGTGCGCGAACCGGCGCGCTGGTGGTCGCGCTCGGCCTCGGGCTGACGCTGTTCGTGCTGCTGACGGCGATCCGCACCAGCATCGACGCGGCGATCGCGACTACGGTGCCAGCACGCGCGCCCGCGCTGTTCGTGCTCGACGTGCCGCGCGATCGGGAAGCGGCGTTTCGACGCACCGTCGCAAGCGTTGCGCCGGGTGCGGAGGTGCGCACCGTGCCGCTGCTGCGCGGGACGATCACCGCCTACGGCAATACGCGCGTCGCCGACCTGAAGGAATTGCCCGAGGGCGCATGGGCATTGCGCGGCGAGCGTGGGCTGACCTACGCCGACGCGCTGCCCGCCGGTAGCACGATCACGGCGGGCAAATGGTGGCCGCGCGGCTACGCCGGACCGCCGCTCGTGTCGGTCGACGAACGGTTGGCAAAGGCACTCGACCTGCATCTGGGCGAGCCGCTGACGATCAGCGTGCTGGGGGTCGAGCGCAGCGCGCGGATCGCGTCGTTCCGGCGCATCCAGTGGGACACGCTCGGCTTCAACTTCGTGCTGGTGTTCTCACCCAATACCCTCGCCGACGTGCCGCACAATCTCGCCGCGACGATCGACGCGCCCGCCGCGCGCACGAGCGCGATCACCGCCGCGCTGCTGGCGCCCTTCCCTTCATCGTCCGCGATCGAGGTGGGCGGCGTGCTGTCGCAGGTGCGCGACCTGGTGAGCCAGATCGCGCTCGCGATTGCCGCCGCCGCGGGGGTGGCGGTCGCCGCGGGCGTGGCGGTGCTGGTCGGCGCGATTGCGGCGGCGCGTGAGGCGCGGACCTATGACGCGGTGGTGCTGCGCGTGCTGGGCGCGACGCGAGCGCAGTTGATCGCAGGTCAGGCAATCGAGTACGCGCTGCTGGGCGTGGTGGTGTCGGTTGTCGCGCTGCTGATCGGCCTGTCGGGCGCATGGTACGTCGTGACGCAGATGTTCGACTTTCCCTGGGCACCCGATCCAGTCGCGGTCGCGCTGACGCTGGTCGGCGGGTTGGGCGCGACGATGCTGATCGGGCTGGCCGGCGCGTGGCCGATCATGCGCGTGCGGCCCGCGCGGGCGCTGCGCACCATCTGATCCGAGGCTTGAGAGGAAGCATGCACAATTCGTGGGGTAGCAGTGGCGCGACGCCGACGCTGACCGGCACGCGCGACGAGCGCGAGGCGCAACGCGCAGAGGCAAGGACGCGCCGCGCGGCCGAGCGGATCGCGGCGGCGGAGGCGCGAACCGAGGCACGCGCGAGCGCGCGCGACACGCAGTCGTCGATGCGCGAACAGCAGCGCGAGCAGCGCCGCATCGAGGAGGAACAGCGCCGCGCCGCCGCCGCCGACGCGCGCGATGCACGGCCAAAGCGGCGCAGCAGCACCGGCTCGCTCGCACGGACGGGACACGCGACCGAGGAGCGCGACACGCGGCATTATGCGACCGAGCTCGACCTCGATCGATTGCGCTTGCTGGCGCGGCGCGGTGCCTCGGTCGCGGCGCTCGCGCACGCGTTCAAGATCAGCGAGGAGGCGGTCGCCGCGGCGCTGGCGGCTTAGGTCCCCGCGAGCGAGTCGAGCGCGGCGGCGATCCGCACGCGCGTGGCGGCGTCGCGCGTCACCTCCAGCATCGCGCCGAGGCTGGCGCGCGCGGCAGCGATGTCGCCGTCCATCAGCGACAGGCGCGCATGTTCCCACCAGACGTGCGGGTTGCCCGGCGCAAAGGTCGTCATCCGCGCGAACAGCGTCAGTGCACGCCCCGGATCGCCGCCACGCTCGGCACGAGTCGCCTGATTGATGAGCAGGCGGACGAGCACGTCCCGATTGGACATGGCGGCGACGTGATCGGCGCGCGGCACTGCTGCCGCGCCCAGCATCCGCTTGAGCAGGACCGACAAGCCCGCCTGGCTCATCTCCTGTCCGTCGTTGAACGGATCGATCAGCACGGGCGCGGTCGGCGGGCCGACCTGCGCCAGCACGTGGCCGGGCGTGTTGAGCACGTCGGCGGTCCAGCCGACGCGGCGCGCGGCGGCGACGTAGAGGATGGCGAGGCTGATCGGCATGCCGCGGCGGCGGTCGACGACGCGGATCAGGTCGGCGTTGTCGGGATCGTCATAATGGTCGCGGTCGCCCGAGAAGCCGAACTCGCCCGCTATCACCTGCGCCAGCGCGGCGCCCTGCGTGCTGGCAGAGGGTGCGACGTCGGAGAGCGCGGCGACCCGCTCAGTAATCGCGGTCAGCACCTCGGCATAGGGTTCGAGATCGACGTCCGGGTGATCGAGCGCGGCGAGTTCGAGCGCGGCGGCGTCGAGCTGGATCGTCTCGTCCTCGACCAGACCCAATTGTACGATGGCGGCATCCATGATGGCATGGACGGCTTTGCCGCGGGATGGTTCCTGCGCCATCGCGAGGCGCGGGCGTGGAACGGAGCGGCAACGCGGGTCGTCTGTGTGCGGAGCTAAGCGCGGGAGGGAGCAGGGTGAAGATCGCGACCTTCAACGTGAACGGCGTCAACGGTCGCCTGCCCGTGCTGCTGCGCTGGTTGAACGAGGCCAAGCCCGACGTGGTCTGCCTGCAGGAGTTGAAGGCTCCAGTGGCGAAGTTCCCGGCGGCGGCGCTGCGCGACGCCGGCTATGAGGCGGTGTGGTTGGGTCAGCCGCGCTGGAACGGCGTCGCGATGTTGAGCCGCATTGGCGCGATCCACCCGACGCAGCGCGGGCTACCGGACGATCCCGATCCGACGCAGCGCCGCTACGTCGAGGCGGCGGTGAACGGCGTGATCGTGGCAAGCCTGTACGTGCCGAACGGCAATCCGCGGCCGGGCGCACGGTTCGACTACAAGCTGGCGTGGTTCGACGCGTTGATCGCGCGGGCGCAGATGCTGATCGACAGCGGGGCGCCGGTGGTGCTGGCGGGTGATTTCAACGTCATCCCCGGCCCTCGCGACGTCTACGCGCCCGAACGCTGGGCGGAGGATGCGCTGTTCGCGCCCGCGGCGCGTACCGCGTTCGCGCGGTTGCTGGCGCAAGGATGGACCGATGCGCTGCGCCACCTGCACCCGGATGCGACGCTGTATACCTTCTGGGATTACCTGCGGAACGCCTACGGGCGCGATGCGGGAATGCGGATCGACCATCTGCTGCTCAGCCCCGCGCTCGCCGCGCGATTGTCGGACGCAGGCGTCGACCGGCACGTGCGCGGCTGGCCGCACGCGAGTGACCACGCGCCAACGTGGATCACGCTCGACGACGATGGCGAAGCACGACGTTGATGCTGTCGGGTGAAGAGGTGATCGCGCGCGCCACGAAAGTAGCCGCTGCGTTCCGCGCGACCTCACGCGGCAGTGCGCGGGCGGGTTACTCGGTCTACCTGATCCTGCTGCACAATCCGGCGCGACGGCAGCAATGGGGCATCTACGTCGGGCAGACGGTGCGCGACCCCGACCAGCGCTTCGACCAGCACAAGGCCGGGTACAAGGCGAGCGGCGCGGTACGGCGCTTCGGTGTCCAATTGCTGCCCGAGGCGGTCGCTCACCTGAACCCGATGGAGCGATGGGAGTCGATCGAGCTGGAAGAAGCGATTGCGGGCGCGATGAAGGCGGGCGGGATCGGCTGGATCGAGGGAGGCCATTAAGCCACCCCATATGTGCGATTGATTTGCAATAGCGCGGTGGCTATAGCGCGGTGGAGGGCGCCGCCGGCGCGTTACTGGAAAACGAGACGATGACGCGCACACCCTGGGACATGGTCGAGAACGCGCGGTGACGGCCGCCCTGCTCTTCGTGATCGCGTGCGGCATCGGTCTGGTCCGGCTCGGCTGGAGCGGACCCGGAGTGGCGGCGGCGCTCGGCTGGGCAGTGACGGCAGCGGCGCTTGTCGCGCTCACGTGGGCGGATGGTGCGTGGGGGCTGTCGGTCGGCGTGGTCGTCGGCATGGCGGCGGCGCTGGCGTGCGTTCTGTACGCCGGCTGGTCCTCCCCGGTTCGCGAGCGCCGCGCAGCCCGGGAAGCGCCCGCGATCTCGATCCCGCATCACCGCCGCGACGTGCTGCGGCGGTTGGCCGTGTTCGCACTGGCCGTGCCGTTCGCGTTCGCCGCGGCGCAGTGGCTCGCCTTCGGGGCTCAGGCGGCGGTGCGCGGCGGCGGCGAGCTCGACAGCGACTCGGTCGTGCTGACGCTGTTCCTGCAACCGGTGATCTGGACCGCATTGCTGACGGTGCAGCTGACGCGTGCACGGCCGTCACAGATGGTCGCGGCGCCGCTGGTTGCCGCAATCGCGGGCACGATCCTGTGGGGTGCGGCGTGAGCGCGTCGCCGGTGTCGCCGCGCCAGACGCTGGTCAAGCGCGCTTTGGGTGGCCACGCCGCGATCGGGCTGCTCGCCAGCGCGTTGATCTACATCATCTGCCTGAGCGGCACGTTGGTGGTGATCCACGACCGCTGGCAGCGCTGGGAACAGCCGGACGTGCCGGAGATGATCGCGCTGGCACCGGCGGCGGTGCAGCGCGCGATCACGGGCGCGGTGGCGCGCGAGGCAGGCAAGCCGGCGACGACGCACCTGTACGTGCGGATGCCGAGCACGGAATTGCCGCGCGCGTCCGTCACGACCGACTCGGGCGGATGGTACGTCGACGCGGACGGCCGGATCGTCGCGCGGGAGGGGCATGCCTGGACCGACTTCATGATCGCGATGCACGAGTACCTGCACCTGCCGATGACGTGGGGCCTGATCCTGGTCGGTGCGCTGGGCGTGATGCTGTGCGCGCTGGTGACGACGGGGGTGCTGGCGCATCCGCGCATCATCCGCGACGCCTTCTGCTTGCGCGCGCGCCACGACGCCCAGCTCGCACGCGCCGACTGGCATAATCGGCTGGGCGTGTGGACGCTGCCGTTCGTGCTGGCGGTCGCGCTGACCGGCGCGTTCATCGGGCTGGGCGGCGTCGGCACGACGATGCTGGCGAAGGCATACACGAGCGGCGACACGCTGAAGGTCTACGCGCACATCTTCGGGCATGAGCCGCCGTCCGATCCCGCGCGCACGGGAATCGCCGACGCCGCCGCGGCGCTGCGCACGCTCGACGCGCGGGTGCCGGGGGCGATGCCGACCTACGTCATCGTTCACGAACCCGGTACCGCGGGGCAGCACATCCAGATCCTGACCGCGCAGCCCAAGCGGCTGGTCTATGGCGAGAGCTATTTCTTCGATCGCACCGGCGCGTTCCATTCCAAGGCCGGGCTGTCGGACGGTGCCGTGGGTCAACAGGTCGCAGCGTCGTCGTACAACCTCCACTTCGGCAATTTCGCCGGGCTGCCGGTCGAGATCGCCTACATGGTGATGGGGCTGGCGCTGTGCGCGATCACCGCGACGGGTAACACGCTGTGGTTGGAGAAGCGGCGGCGGCGTGGGCTGGGCGGCGAGCGGCTGCGCGCGGGCTGGAACATGACAGTGTGGGGGACGCCGACGCTGATCGTGTGGGCGCTCTGGCTGCGCGCCGGGATGGGTGCGGAGGCGCCGCTCGCGCTGGTGTTCTGGAGCGCGTTCGCGGCGGCGCTCGTAGTAGCGGTGCTCTACCCGCGGGTTGCCGAGGCGATGCTGCTGCGGCGGGTGTGTGCGGGATCGGTGCTGCTCACCGCGATCGGGCACCTCGTGCTGCTGCGTCCGGCGATCGCGGAGCCGGTCGTGATCGATCTCGTCGCGATCGGCCTGTCGGTGCCGCTGTTGCTGTGGGGCATGCGCGCGCGTCGGACCGCCCGGCGTGCTTCGATCAAGGCCGATCCGACGCTGGCGTGATCGTCAGACGTCGCTGTCCTGCGGGTGATGCGGCGTCAGGATCAGCGTTCGCCCCTCGACCCGCCAGCTTTTCAATCGCGACAGGAAGTTCATCCCGATCACGTCGATGTTCCCGAACGCGGGCGACACGACGACCGCCAGATCGCGCGCGACGACATTGCCGAAGCGAAGTTCCTTGACCTCGCCCGTCTCCGCGCGGATCGCGCCGTTGGCGGTTTGCAGCACGACCGGGAAGAGCGCGGGCTTGACCTCGACGCCGGCGGCGGCGGCAGTGTCGGGCGAGAGCGCGGTGATCGTCGCGCCACTGTCGACCAGCAGGCGCTTCTCGACCCCGCCGATCTGCGCACGGACATAGAAGTGACCGTCGGGCGACATGCGGATGCGCGTTTCCTCGCCCGACACCTGCTGGCTCTCGATGTCGAGCGCGGCTGCCATCCGCCCCATCCAAGGATCGAACCGCTCGCGCTGCGCGACGACCATGTAGAGCAGCCCGGCGAGCCCGGCCCAGACCGCGAGCGATACGAGCGTGCGCAGCACCGGCACGCGCCGCGCGATCACCGAGGCGAGCAGCAGCACGCCGATCAGGATGTAGAAATGGGTGTTGCCCGCGAAGTCGGTGCTCATCGTGAGGAAGATATAGGTAGGCGCCCTGCCCCTCCCAATGGCGCAGGCTGGCGTGATCACTGCATTCGCGCTATCGTTGCGCGCGATGACGCCGTGCCGTTTCCTCGCGCGAACTAGCACCGCCCCGGTGGCTCCGGGGTTCGGCGGCACGCGCGCCTGAGCGGCGCCGATCGCCCGACGTTTGCGTGCGCCCTCTTTCGCCGCGCGCGCTTCCGCCATAAGCGGCACTAAAGATTTCCTCAGGATTGATCCATGAACATGCTCTCGATCACGCTGCCCGACGGTTCGGTTCGCGAGGTCGCACCCGGCACCACGCCCGCCGACATCGCCGCCGCGATCGGACCTTGTCTCGCCAAGGCAGCGATTGCTGCGCGCGTGGACGGCGAGTTGCGCGACATCACGCGTCCGCTGACGCAGGACGCGCGGCTGGCCTTGGTCACGCAGAAGGACGAGGCCGATGCGCTCGAACTCGCGCGCCACGATCTCGCGCACGTGATGGCGGAGGCGGTGCAGCATCTATTCCCGGGGACGCAAATTACCTTCGGTCCGGCGACCGACGACGGTTTCTACTACGATTTCGCGCCCAAGGACCGGCCGTTCACCGACGATGACCTGCCGGAAATCGAGGCGGAGATGCGCCGCATCATCGCCAAGAACGAGCCGTTCACGCGCGAGGTGTGGACGCGCGAGCAGTTGATCGAGACGTGGAACAAGCAGGGCGAGACGTTCAAGGCCGAATGGGCGGCGGAGCTTCCCGACAACGAGGAGCTGACGATCTACCGTCAGGGCCAGTGGCTCGACATGTGCCGCGGGCCGCACATGGCCTCGACCGGCAAGCTCGACCCACAAGCCTTCAAGCTGACGCGCGTGTCGGGAGCCTATTGGCGCGGCGACCAGAAGAACGCGATGCTGAGCCGCATCTACGGCACCGGCTGGCTCAACAAGAAGCAACTCGACCAGCATCTATTCATGCTGGAGGAAGCCGCCAAGCGCGACCATCGCAAGATCGGACAGGAGATGGACCTGTTCCACCTTCAGTCCGAGGCGCAAGGGTCGGTGTTCTGGCACCCCAAGGGCTTCGTGCTGTGGCGGCAGATGGAGGCGTATATGCGCCGCCGGCTGGACGCGGCCGACTATGCCGAGGTCAAGACGCCGCAGCTGATGGATGCGCGGCAGTGGGAGCAGTCGGGCCACTGGGGCAAGTACCGCGAGAACATGTTCGTGGTGCCCGACGAGATCCCCAACACCGAGGACGAGGGTGCGGTGCTGTCGGGCGATGCCGACCTGATGGCCTTGAAGCCGATGAACTGTCCCGCGCACGTGCTGATCTTCAAGCAGGGGATCAAGAGCTACCGCGACCTGCCGATCCGCATGGCGGAGTTCGGCTGCTGCCACCGCAACGAGCCGCACGGCGCGCTGCACGGCATCATGCGCGTGCGTCAGTTCACACAGGACGACGCGCACATCTTCGTGCGCGAAGACCAGCTGGTTGAGGAAGTGCGCAAGTTCTGCGAGCTGCTCGACAGCGTGTACCGTGACCTAGGGTTCGAGGATTACGCGGTGAAGCTGGCGCTGCGTCCCGAGAAGCGCTTCGGCTCGGACGAGATGTGGGACAAGGCGGAGGCCGAGCTGCGCGAGGCGGTGCAGGCGTCGAGCCTGTCCGACGCGATCAAGGCGAAGTTCGAGGAGCTGCCGGGCGAAGGCGCCTTCTACGCCCCCAAGCTCGAGTTCCACCTGACCGACGCGATCGGGCGGACGTGGCAGGTCGGCACGATCCAGTCCGACCGCGTGCTGCCCGAGCGACTGGACGCGTCGTACGTCGGCGAGGATGGCAATCGGCACCGCCCGGTGATGCTGCACCGGGCGATCCTGGGTACGTTCGAGCGCTTCATTGGCATCCTGATCGAGCATCACGCCGGGCGTTTCCCGCTGTGGCTCGCGCCCGTGCAGGTGGTGGTGGCGACGATCGTCAGCGACGCGGACGATTACGCGCATCAGGTCGCGGCCGAGCTGCGCGCCGCCGGGCTGCGGGTCGAGACCGATCTGCGCAACGAGAAGATCAACTACAAGGTGCGCGAGCACTCGGTCGCCAAGGTGCCGGTGCTGCTGGTCGTCGGCAAGCGCGAGGCGGACGAGGGCACGGTCGCGGTGCGTCGCCTGGGCAGCCAGGGGCAGGAGGTCGTCACGCTCGGCCAGATCACCGAGCGGCTGCGTGACGAGGCTCGCGCACCCGATATGGCGCGCTGACGGGCGAGCGGGTCGGCGGTCGCACGCCGCCGATCCGCTCGCCTGAAGGGGCTGCGGCGCAACGGCCTGCCGCAGCGCAGCAACAAAGCGCGTGACTTTCCCCGCGCGACCGCTAACCGCGCCCGCCTAACCCAGCGGCGCACAGATGCCGCGGTCATCAGGGATCGCACCCATGTATCGTTCGTATCGACCCGCGCTGGCGGCGGGCCTGCTCTCGTCCGCGCTGCTGCTCACGCTCCCCGCTGCCGCGCAGCAGTCACCGGTCGGGCAAGCGGGCGACCAGTCCGCGCCGCCAGCGACTGACCAGACCGGCGACACACCGGGCGACATCCTCGTCACCGCGACGCGGCGCGCCGAGCGCCTGTCGGACGTGCCGATCGCGATCACCGCGATCTCGGGCGAGACGCTCGCCGCGACGGGCGCGGTCGACCTGCGCGGGATCGATCAGGTCGCGCCGTCGCTGCTCGTCTCGGGCGCGACGAGCGAGGCGAACTTTACCGCGCGCATCCGCGGCGTCGGCACGGTGGGCGAGAACCCGGGGCTGGAGAGCTCGGTCGGGCTGTTCGTCGACGGCGTGTACCGCGCACGGAGCGGAGTCGGGCTGACCGAACTGGGCGAAGTCGACCGCGTCGAGGTACTGCGTGGGCCGCAGGGAACGTTGTTCGGGCGCAACTCGACCGCGGGGACGATCAGCATCGTAACGCGCGCACCCGAACTCGGCCGCACCGATGCGCACGGATCGGTGTCATACGGCAACTACGATTACTGGCGGCTCGACGGCGCGGTGAACCTGCCGGTGGGTCAGACCGCCGCGCTACGCGTCGACGGCGTGTGGCAACGCCGCGACGGCTTCATTCGCCAGTTGACCCCCAGCGAGCCCGACATACAGGACCGCAACCGCTGGCTGGCGCGCGGGCAGTTCGCCTGGGCACCGAACGACGCGCTGTCGGTGCGCATCATCGGCGACTATGCCGAGCGGCATGAGAATTGCTGCAACGGCGTGCTGCTGGGTCCGGTGCGTAACCTGACGCGGACCGATCCGGCGGGGGGCGCGATCGCGGTGGGCGCGAACACGCTGCTGCCGCTGCTTCAGGCACTGGGCGCGAATTACCAGCTGCCGCCCGCTGGCGAGCGGTTCCAGTTCCGGACCTCGACGAGCGCTGGCGTGCCGTACCGGTCGGAGGTGCGCGACTGGGGCGTGTCGGGCGAGGTCAACTGGCAGCTGGGCGCGGCGACGCTGACGTCGATCACCGCGTGGCGCGATTACAAGAACCGGATGGGGCAGGACAACGACTTCAACCGGCTCGACCTGCTCGACCGGCAGGACCTCGACCGGCGGTTCCGCAACTTCTCGCAGGAACTGCGCCTCGCCGGACGCGCGTTCGACGGACGGCTCGACTGGCTGGTCGGGGGTTATTACGGCAACGAGAAGCTGAACGTCGACGACGACCAGCGCTACGGGCAGGATTACACCCGCTTCGCCAATTGCATCATCGCGACCTCGTTCGCGGCATCGGGACTGGGACAGGTCAACCTCGCCTCCCCGACCTGCTCGACCGCGCCGACGAGCGTGTTCGCAGGCTATGACGCGGTCGCGCGGCAACTGGGCGCGGCGCCGCTCAACGGCACCGGCGCGAACGACGGCAATTTCACGCAAGTCAGTCGCAACTGGGCGCTGTTCACGCACAACACGCTGGCGATCGTGCCCGATCGCCTGTTCGCGACGATCGGCGTCCGCTACACCGACGAGCACAAGCGCGTCCGCGCCGACTACCGCGCGACCAACACCCTGTGCCCAGCGCTGCTCAACTCCTCGCTCCAGTCGCTCGCCGGGCTCGCCTGCGTGGTGAACGGTGCCGGGATCGACATTCCCGCCGGCACACCGGGGTCGACGTTCGACGACGGGCAGTGGACCGGCACCGCGGTGCTGGGGTTCAAGCCGGTGCAGAGCCTGCTCGTCTACGCCTCCGCCTCGCGCGGATACAAGGCGGGCGGGTTCAACCTCGACTTCTCCGGGCTCGACCGGCCGTGCTTCGCGGGCGCGGGTACGGCGGCGCAACAGGCGGCGTGCGCGACATTGCTCAGCCGGCCGGCGAACACGCCGGGCAACGGCCGCGCCGAGGTCGCCGATCTCGCCTACGCCAGCGAGAAGGTGACGGCGTACGAGGTCGGCGCAAAGTGGAACGGGCGCAGCATCGACGTGAACGTCGCGGCATTCCACCAGCTGTTCAGCGGCTACCAGCTCAACACCTATAACGGGACGAGCTTCGAGGTCGCGAACATCCAGTCGTGCCGCGATGGCCTGAACCGCGCCGACACCGATGCGTCTGCGGCGACGGGGGCGTGCGCGCCCGACCGGCTGCGGCCGGGCGTGGCGTCGACCGGCGTCGAGCTGGAGAGCACGATCCGCCCGGTGCGCGACGTGGCGGTCAATCTTGGCTTCACCTACGCGCACACGCGCTATCGCCGCGATCTGGTCGGGACCGGCGGGCGCCCGCTGTCGCCGGTGCTGTTCCAATTGCCCGACCATGATCTGTCCAACGCGCCCGAGGTCGTCACCACCGCCGGCATCGGCTGGACACCCGCGGTCGGCACACGCGGGCTGACCGGGCTGGTCTATGTCGACGTGCGTATGCAGAGCGATACCAACACCGGCTCCGACCTCGATCTGGAAAAGGTGCAGGACGCGTTCGCGGTGGTGAACGGACGCCTCGGACTGTACGGCGCAAACAAGCGCTGGGGCGTCGAGTTGTGGGCGCAAAACCTGCTGAACCAGCGCTACTTCCAGCTTGCCTCCGACATACCCGCTCAAGGATCGGGCACGTTCCGCAGCGTCCAGCAGGCGGCGTCGGGCGGCTTTTCAGGTACTGCCAATCAGCTGTTCATCGGCTTCCCGGGCGAGCCGCGCACCTACGGCGTGACGCTGCGCGGCAGTTTCTGATGCGCGCGTCGGCGCACGCGCGTGACGCGTGCGGTCGCCGACGCGAGGGAACGCACCGGGCATCTTCCGATTTTGCGTGCGAACGCTTATATCGGCGCGAGTGAATCAACAGGAGAAGTATCTATCCGTCCGCCTATGATGCGCCGCCCGATGCAGGCGCCGCCGATGAATGGTCCTCGCTTCAACGAGTGGATCCAGAGCCAGAAGGTCCGCGTGATCGATCACGAGGGCGAGAATCTCGGCGTCATGTACACGCGCGAAGCGATGGCGCAGGCCAAGGAAGTCGGGCTCGACCTGGTCGAGGTGTCCCCCAACGCGGACCCGCCCGTCGCCAAGTTCCTGGATGTCGGCAAGTTCAAGTACGAGGCGCAGAAGAAGGCCAATCTCGCCCGCAAGAGCCAGAAGACGCAGGAGATCAAGGAGATCAAGATGCGTCCGAACATCGATGACCACGATTACGACACCAAGATGAAAAAGGTGGTCGAGTTCATCGAGGAAGGCGACAAGGTTAAGGTCACCATGCGCTTCCGCGGTCGCGAGCTGAGCCACGGCTCGCTCGGCATGGCGGTGTTGCAGCGCGTTGCCGAGGCGACCAACGAGATCGCCAAGGTCGAGGCCTATCCACGCATGGAAGGGCGTCAGATGCTGATGGTGCTGTCGCCGAAATAAAGTTGATGCGCGTCGACGGGTCGGCCGTCGGCGCGCCGCTTTCCAGCACCTTGCGTGCATTCCGTAGCGTCACCTGCAACCACGCTTTTGTTTCGTTGCGTGTCGCATGTTGCTCCTATGCCACAGCCTGGCGTTTTCCGTTACGCGGCACGTAAGAATTACTAGACGCGTAAACCCAGCCGCATAGGATCGGCACCAAACCCGATATTCAAATCCGGGAGAGGACCGATCTTGATGCGCACCTACGCGACCCTTCTGTCCACCGTCGCCTGCCTGGCGGCCTGCCCCGCACTGGCGCAGGAACAGACGAGCCCCGTCACCACCAACGCCGCGGTCGATGGTCAGGGGAACACTGCCGCCGCACAGGCGAGCCCGACCGGTGAACTGGGCGCGGGCGACATCGTCGTCACCGCGACGCGTCGCGCCGAGCGACTGGCCGACGTGCCGATCTCGATCAACGCGGTGAACCAGGAGAGCTTGCAGAATTCGGGCGCGACTGACATCCGCGGTGTGGCACAGCTCGCCCCGTCGCTGAGCGTGTCGTCGACCGGTTCGGAAGCGAACGCCTCGGCCCGCATCCGCGGCATCGGCACCGTGGGTGATAACCCGGGTCTCGAAAGCTCGGTCGTCACCTTCATCGACGGCGTGTATCGCAGCCGTACGGGATCGGGGCTGAACGACATCGGCGAGATCGAGCGGGTCGAGGTGCTGCGCGGGCCGCAGGGTACACTGTCTGGGCGCAACTCGTCGGCGGGTGCGATCAACATCTACACCAAGGCGCCGTCGTTCGACTTCGGCGGCTACGGCGAGGCAACCTACGGCAATTACGACAACGTCCGCTTGGCCGGCGCGCTGACGGGTCCGATCGTCAAGGACCTGCTCGCCTTCCGCGTCGACGGCGTCTACGCCAAGCGCGACGGCTTCTACCGCGACGTCATCAACAACACCGACTATAACGATCGCAACCGCTATTTCGTCCGCGGGCAACTCCTGCTGGAGCCGTCGAGCGATTTCTCGGTTCGCCTGATCGGCGACTACACGCGGCGTGACGAGAAGTGCTGTGGCGCGGTCTACGTCGACCTGCGCGAGAAGATCGATCCGACGCCGGGCACGCCGGGCGATTACGCGATCAATCCGGCGGGCAACCGTATCGTGCAGGTCATGCAGTCGCTGGGCGCGGTGTTCCCAAGCGCGGGCGATCCGTACAACCGCCGCATCGCGCAGACACGCGGCCGTGCCTATTCGAACATCACCAAGGATTATGGCGGGTCGGCGCAGATCGACTGGAACTTCGGTGGCGCGGCCCTGACCTCGATCACCGCGTACCGCGAGTACAAGTCGGGCGGTGCAGGCGATTTCGATTACGGCAATCTCGACCTCGTCTACCGTGCCGACGACGGCAACGCGTATCGCCGCTTCCGCACCTTTACGCAGGAACTGCGCCTGAACGGCGAGGCGTTCGGCGACCGGCTCAACTGGCTCGTCGGCGGCTTCTACAGCAACGAGAAGCTGCGCGTGGCGGACAACATTCGCTTCGGCAAGGACTATGGCCGCTTTGCCGCTTGCCGCGTAATCGCGACGGCGAACCCGACCGCCGCGCTGCGTAACCCGAACGCACCGGGTTGTCTGTCCACGGCGCTGGTCGCTCCGGGTGTGACCGCACGAGCCGCGGTCGGTGCATCGTTCGGGCAGGCGGCTGGCACGATCCTGGGCGCTCTCGACGCGCTGTCGACGATCAGCGACCGCGGCGGCATCCGCGACAATTACGATCAGAAGAGTGAAAGCTTTGCCTTCTTCACGCACAACGTGCTGAAGATCACCGACACGCTGTCGCTGACCGGCGGCCTGCGCTGGACCAAGGAGACGAAGAACCTCGACGCGAGCTTCACCAACGACAACACCGTCTGCGCGTCGCAGCTCGGCAATCTGGCGCCACTGCTCGCCAATCCGCAGCTTGCCTCGACCGTGGCGGGCATCCTGACGCTCAGCTGCACGGGCAATTCGAGCTCGACGCTGAACGGCAAGTCGCTGAGCGACAAGTTCAGCAACGACGAGTTCACCGGCACCGCGGTGCTGTCGTGGAAGCCGGTCGAGCGGTTGATGACCTATGCCAGCTACTCGCGCGGCTTCAAGGCAGGCGGGTTCAACCTCGACAAGTCGGACCTGGGCCTCGCCTATTTGCCGCAGACGACGCTGGCGCCGAACGTCAACAACCTGCGCTTCGACCCCGAGACGGTCAACGCGTACGAGATCGGCCTGAAATATTCATCGCGGCCGTTCACGTTCAACCTGGCGGCGTTCCGGTCGGACTTCACCAACTTCCAGCTCAACACGTTCAACGGCACCAACTTCATCGTGCAGAACCTGAGCAGCTGCAAGGATGGGCTGAACGGCGGCGACAAGGACAACAACGCGACCACGGGGCGCTGCGCCGGAGACGTCGGCACGGGCGTCCGCAGCCAGGGCGTCGAGCTGGAAGCGGGCTTCTACCCGGCACGTTCGGTCGCGATCACGATGGGTTACACGCTCGCCGACACCAAGATCCGCAACAACATCGTCGGCTCGTCGTCGGGCGATCCGCTCGATCCGGCGCTGTTCCTGCTGCCGGGCGCGCAGATGCCGCTGGCGCCGCGCAACGTCATCACGACCTCCGCATCGTGGACGCCGGAGATCGGGTCGAACGGCATGTCGGCGCTGTTCTACATCGATCAGCGCACCTCATCCGACTATAACACCGGATCGGACATCTTCCCCGAAAAGGCGCAGGACGGGTTCACCGTCGTCAACGCGCGCGTCGGTCTGCGCGGGCGCGACGATCTGTGGGCGATCGAGGTGTGGGCGCAGAACCTGCTGAACCAGGATTACCAGCAGGTCGCCTTCGCCGCGCCATTCCAGGGCTCGGGCAGCCAGGCGCAGGTGCAGGCGTTCGGTAGCGCAGGCGGCTTTGCGGCGGCGAACCAGGTGTTCACCTCCTATCTGGCCGAGCCGCGCACCTATGGCCTGACGGTGCGCACGCGCTTCTGATCAACTCATCCGTTAACGAAGGGGGCCGGTCCGCACACGCGGGCCGGCCCCTTCTCTTACGCGGCCTCCTCCAGCGCGCGTCCTGCGGCAGCGGCGAGCAGGCGGCGCTCGAGCCCCTTGATCTTCGACGACAGCGAGATCTTGTCGCCGGTCAGATCGGTCAGGTAGAAGGTATCGACCGCGCGCTCGCCATAGGTCGAGACATGCGCGGAGTGGATCGTCACCTTCGACTGGAACAGCGCGTGGGCGAGCTGGTTGAGCAGCGCCGGACGGTCGCGCGCGTTGACCTCTACCACGGTGAAACGGTTCGACGCCTTGTTGTCGACCAGCACATTGGGCTCGATCGCGAAGGCATCGGCGCGCAGGCGCGGCAGCGGTTTCGCCTTCAACCGGTCGGTCAGGCGGACGCGCCCGGCGAGTGCGTCCTCGATCGTGACGCGGATGCGCTGCAACTGCTCGGCCTCATCGAACGGGCGGCCGAGCGGGTCCTGGACGAGGAAATTGTCGAGCGCCATGCCGTCGCGCGTGGTATGGATACGCGCATCGATGATGTTGCCGCCCGCAACGTTGATCGCCCCCGCAATGCGGAAGAACAGCCCCGGGTGATCGGTCGCGTAGACGGTGACGAGCGTCGCACCGCGTTCGGGATAGACCTGCGCCGCGATCGATAGCGGCGCGTCGCCCGCCCGCGTGACGACGCGCGCGTTCGCCTCCAGCACGTCGGCGGGCTCGGCGATCCAATAGGGTTCGGGCAGGCGGCGCACGTAGGCGGCGAGCGCGGCGGCGTCCCAGTTCATCGCATCGCGCAAGCCCTCCTGCTTCGCCTCGACCCGCTCGGCGCGGCCCTTCTGCTTGTGCCCGAGACGCAGCACCTCCTCCGCGCCCTCGTACAGGTCGGCGAGCAGCTGTCCCTTCCAGCCGTTCCATGTGCCGGGGCCGACCGCACGAATGTCGACCGTGGTCAGCACCAGGAGCAGCCGCAATCGTTCGAGGCTCTGCACGGTTGCGGTGAAATCGAGGATCGTCTTGAAGTCCGACAGGTCCCGCTTGAACGCGGTCGCCGACATGAGGAGATGGTGGCGCACCAGCCACGACACCGTCTCGGTCTCCGCGCGGGTGAGGCCGAGCCGCGGGCAGACGCGCAGCGCGACCTCCGCGCCCAGCACCGAATGATCGCCGCCGCGGCCCTTGGCGATGTCGTGCAGCAGGACGGCGACGTAGAGGACGCGGCGCGAGACGACCTGCTCCATCACCGCGCTGGCGAGCGGATGGTCGGCCTTGAGTGCGCCCTGCTCGATCCGCGCGAGCAGGCCGAGCGCGCGGATGGTGTGCTCGTCGACCGTGTAGTGATGGTACATGTCGAACTGCATCTGCGCGACGACGCGCGCGAAATCAGGCACGAAGCGGCCGAGCACGCCGGTCTCGTTCATCCAGCGCAGCACCAGCTCGGGATCGTTCGGACTGGTCAGCAGGTCGAGGAACAGCGCGTTGGCGCGCGGGTCGCGCCGGACCGAGGCGGCGAGTTTTGCGTCACGCGTAGCGCAGCGCATCGCGAGCGGGTGGATCTCCATCTTCGTCTGCGCGGCGATCGCGAACGCCTCGACCAGGCGCACCGGATCCTCGACGAAGAAGTCATCGCGCGGGATCGCGAGCCGACCACGGTCGACGGTGAAGCCGTTCAGTTTGCGCGGGCTACGCAGCAGACGTTTGATCCGCTCGCCGCTGTGGCGACGGTTGTAGCGCTCCTCCAAATGGGCGAGGAACAGGCCGGTGAGCGAGCCGACGGTCTTCGCCTGCAGGAAATAGAATTGCATGAAGCGTTCGACCGCCGGTTTGCCGGGTCTATCGGCGTAATGCATCCGCTGCGCGATCTCGCGCTGGTAGTCGAATGTCAGCCGGTCCTCGGCGCGGCCCGCGATCAGGTGGAGGTGGCAGCGCACCGCCCAGAGGAAATTGTCGGCGCGGTGGAACAGGCGATATTCGTCGGCGGTGAACAGCCCGGCTTCCTTCAACTCGCGCGAGCTGCGCACCTTGTAGGCGTATTTGCCGATCCAGAACAGCGCGTGAAGATCGCGCAGGCCGCCCTTCCCCTCCTTGACGTTCGGTTCGACGACGTAGCGCGTGTCGCCCATGCGGATGTGGCGCGCGTTGCGCTCCGCGAGCTTGTCGGCGACGAACTCGCGCTCGGTGCCGCTGCGCACTTCCTGGTCGAAGCGCGCTGCGGCTTCCTCGTACAATGCCTCGTCGCCCCACAAATAGCGCGCCTCGAGCAGCGCGGTGCGCACGGTCACGTCGCCCTTCGCCTGGCGCACCATGTCGTCGAGCGAGCGGCTGGAATGGCCGACCTTTAACCCCAGGTCCCACAATGCGTAGAGCATCGACTCTATCGCCTGCTCGGCCCAGGGCGTCTGCTTCCACGGGGTGACGAAACCGATGTCGACATCGCTGAACGGCGCCATCTCGCCGCGCCCATAGCCGCCGACCGCGATCAGCAGCAGCCGCTCCGACGCGGTCGGATTGTTCAGTGGGTAAAGCCGCGCGACCGTGAAGTCGGCCAGCGCGACGATGACCTGATCGACCAAATACGCCTGCGCGTTCGCCGCCTCCAGCCCGCGCGAGGGATGTTCGGTCAGGCGCCGCGCGATCTCTGCGCGGCCGGCGTCGAGTGCGCCCTTGAGGATCGCGGTCGCGCCGCGGCGAAGCTGTGCGTCGCCCTTCCCCGGCAGCGCGGCGAGCGCCTCGGCGAGCACGCGGCGGTCGACGATGGCACGGCGGTTGGGCAGTTGCTCGAAGGTACGGCGCATGATCGCAGACATAAGCGTGCGATGCAGCGAAGGGGAGCCCCGCGTCAGCCCCGGACACTATCCTTCACGGGCGAGCGCCTTCAAGCGATACAGCGTGTCTAGCGCCTCGCGCGGGGTAAGCGCGTCGACGTCGATTGCCTCGACCTCGGCACGGATCGCGTCGCACTGCGCCTCCTCGGCCTGTGCCGCGGCGGCGAACAGCGGCAGGTCGTCGAGCCCGGCGGCGAGCCCGCCGGTCTTGGCGCGCCCGGCCTCCAGCTTGGCGAGCACCGACTTGGCGCGTGCGACGGTGCCGGGCGACATGCCCGCCAGCCGCGCGACCGCGAGGCCGTAGCTGCGATCGGCCGGCCCCTCCGCCACCTCGTGCAGCAGCACGAGATCACCCTTCCACTCGCGCGCGCGGACATGGTGGAGCGAGAGCGCGTCGCAGCGTTCGGCAAGCCTCGTCAGTTCGTGATAGTGCGTCGCGAACAAGCAGCGGCAACGGTTCTCCTCGTGGATCGCCTCCACCACCGCCCAGGCGATCGCCAGCCCGTCATAGGTCGAGGTGCCGCGCCCGACCTCGTCGAGGATGACGAAGCTGCGCGGCGTTGCCTGTGCGAGGATCGCGGCGGTCTCGACCATCTCGACCATGAAGGTGGAGCGGCCGCGCGCGAGGTTGTCCGACGCGCCGACGCGGCTGAACAGGCGATCGACGAGGCCGATCGTGGCGCGTTCCGCCGGAACGTAGCTGCCTGCCTGCGCAAGCACCGCGATCAGCGCGTTCTGGCGCAGGAAGGTCGACTTGCCGCCCATGTTGGGGCCGGTGACGAGCCACAGGCGGTTCGCCTCCGACAGGCGGCAGTCGTTGGCGACGAAGCGGTCGCCGGCACTGGCGAGCGCGCGCTCGACTACCGGGTGGCGTCCGCCCGCGACCTCGAAGCAGGGCTGCTCGACCATCTGCGGCCGAGTCCAATGACCCTCGGCGGCGCGTTCGGCGAGCCCGGCCGCCACGTCCAGTCGCGCGAGCGCGTCGGCGGTCGCGGCGATGTTTTCGCGCGCGGCGAGCGCGGTCTGCGTCAATTCTTCCAGATGCGCGGCCTCGGCGGTCAGCGCGTGGGCGCCAGCCTGCGTTACGCGCGCGGCGACCTCGTGCAGGTCGGGCGCGTTGAAGCGGATCGCGCCCGCCATCGTCTGGCGGTGGGTGAAGCCTGAATCGGCGCGCATCAGCGGGTCGGCGGCGCGCGCGGGCACCTCGATATGGTAGCCCAGCACGCCGTTGTGCTTGATCTTGAGCGCGGAAACGCCGGTGTCGGCGCGGTATTTTGCCTCCAGCGCCGCGATCGCGCGCCGCCCGCCCGCGCCCGCGTCGCGCAGGTCGTCGAGCGCGGCGTCGTAGCCCGTGGCGATATAGCCGCCGTCGCTCGCCTCGATCGGAGGTGCCGGCACCAGCGCGCGCTTGAGCAGGTCGATGAGCGTGCCGTGTCCGCGCAGCCGCGGCAGCGTGTCGGCGAGGAGTGCGGGAGAGGGTTCGACGCGGCCGAGCAGTTCGGCGAGGTGCCACGCGCCGTCGAGACCGTCGCGGAGTTGTCCGAGATCGCGCGGGCCGCCTCGCCCTGCCGCCAGCCGTCCGAGCGCGCGGCCCACGTCGGGGAGCGCGCGCAAGGCGCTGCGCAATCGCTCGCGTAAACCATCGTCGTCGTGGAACAGTGCGACGAGCGCTTGCCGCGCTTCGATCGCGCCCAGGTCCATCAGCGGCGCGGCGATGTCCTCGCTGAGCAGCCGCGCGCCAGCGCCCGTCACGGTGCGATCGACCGCGTCGAGCAGGCTGCCCTTGCGCTGCCCGGTGACGGTGCAGGTCAACTCCAGGCTCTCGCGCGTCGCCGCGTCGATCGCCATCGCCTCGGCGGCGGCGCTGAGTGCGGGCGGGCGGAGGAATGGCAGCGCACCCTTGGCGTTATGTTCGAGATAGGCGACCAGCGCCCCCGCCGCCGACAGCGCGGCGCGCGAGAACTGGCCGAAACCGTCGAGCGTCGCGACGCCGTACACGCGCTTCAACCGCGCCTCGCCGGCCGCGCTGTCGAAGTCGGCGCGCGGGCGCCACACGCTGGCGGGGTGGTCCGCACCCTCGCACGCCACCACCTCGGCCGCGCCCAGACGCGCGAGTTCGGCACCCATGCCGCCCGCGTTGGTCTCGACCACGACGAAGCGTCCGGTCGAAACATCCGCGGCGGCGATCGCGACCTGGCCGTTCACCTCGCCGATCGCCGCGCACCAGTTCGCCGCACGCGCGTCGAGCAATGCTTCCTCGGTCAGCGTACCGGCAGTGACGAAACGAACGATCGCGCGGCCGACCAGCGCCTTCGATCCCCGAGCCTTGCGCGCCGCCTCGGGTGTCTCGGTCTGCTCGGCGATGGCGACGCGGTGACCCGCCTTTATCAGGCGTTGCAGGTACGCTGTCGCGGCGTGGACGGGTACGCCGCACATCGGGATCTTCTCGCCCTCATGCTCGCCGCGCGCGGTCAGCGCGATGTCTAGCACCTGTGCCGCCACGCGCGCGTCGTCGAAGAACAGCTCGAAGAAGTCCCCCATGCGGTAGAACAGCAGGCAATCCGCCGCCTCCGCCTTCAGCGCCAGATATTGCGCCATCATCGGGGTCGGGGTGGAAACGCTCGCCATCGCCGGCGCGATACAGAAGCGCGCGCGGCCGCGAAAGGCGTGTCGGTGCCGACGAGGCGGCGCTATACCTGCGTGCAAGCAACCGGAAAGCGGCTCCATCATGCTGTATCGTTCGTCCCTGCCCTCCCCGATCGGTACGCTGACGCTGGTCGCGTCGGACGCGGGGCTGGTCGCGATCCTGTGGCCCGACGAGACGCCCGACCGGGTGCGTTTGGGCGACGCCAGCGAGCGCGACGATCACCCGGTGCTCACTGCCGCGGCTGCGCAGATCAGCGAGTATTTCGCCGGCACGCGCACGGCGTTCGACCTGCCGCTCGACCCGCAAGGCACCCCGTTCCAGCGCGATGTGTGGCTCGCGCTCGCCGACATCCCGTTCGCCGAGACGCGCAGCTACGCCGAGATCGCGCGCGCGATCGGCCGCCCTTCCGCCACGCGCGCGGTCGGCGCGGCGAACGGGCGCAATCCGCTGTCGATCGTGGCGCCGTGTCACCGGGTCGTCGGCGCGAACGGCGCGCTGACCGGCTTCGCCGGCGGGTTGGAGACCAAGCGTTTCCTGCTCGATCACGAGCGGCGCGTCGCGGGCGTCTGGTAGCGGTTCACATTGCGGCCACCTTTCCGTAAGGGCAGCGGCATGACCGATCCCCGCAACGGCGCCGCCGAAGAAGTGAGCAACGACCAGTTCTCGGAGCGCGAGGCGCTGCTGTTCCACTCGGAGGGGCGGCCGGGCAAGATCGAGATCATCGCATCGAAGCCGATGGCGACGCAGCGCGACCTCGCGCTCGCCTATTCGCCCGGCGTCGCGGTGCCGGTGCGCGCGATCGCGGACGATCCCGCCACCGCCTACGATTACACCGCCAAGGGCAATCTGGTCGCGGTGATCTCCAACGGTACCGCGATCCTGGGGCTCGGCAACCTCGGCGCGCTCGCGTCCAAGCCGGTGATGGAGGGCAAGGCGGTGCTGTTCAAGCGCTTCGCCGACGTCGATTCGATCGATCTGGAATTGGCGACCGAGGACGTCGACGCGTTCGTCAACGCGGTCGCACTGCTGGAGCCGAGCTTCGGCGGCATCAACCTTGAGGACATCAAGGCGCCCGAGTGCTTCATCATCGAGCAGACGCTGCGCGAGCGGATGAACATCCCCGTCTTCCACGACGACCAGCACGGCACTGCGATCATCTGCGCCGCGGGGCTGATCAACGCGTGCCTGCTGACGGGGCGTAAGCTGTCCGAGATCAAGGTGGTGGTGAACGGCGCGGGCGCCGCCGCGCTCGCCTGCACCGACCTGATCAAGGCGATGGGGGTCAGGCAGGAAAACGTCATCATCTGCGACCGCACTGGCGTGATCTACCAGGGGCGCGAGGGCGTGAACCAGTGGCAGTCGACGCACGCGGTTGCGACCGATCGCCGCACGCTGACCGAGGCGCTGGCGGGAGCGGACGTGTTCCTTGGCCTGTCGGCAGCGGGGGCGCTGAAGCCTGAAATGGTCAAGGACATGGCGAAGGCGCCGATCATCTTCGCGATGGCGAACCCGGAGCCGGAAATCCGCCCCGAGCAGGCACGCGCCGCGCGTCCCGACGCGATCATCGCGACCGGGCGCTCGGATTATCCGAACCAGGTCAACAACGTGCTGGGCTTCCCGTTCATCTTCCGCGGCGCGCTCGACGTGCGTGCATCCGCGATCAACGACGAGATGAAGATCGCCGCCGCCAACGCGATCGCCGAACTGGCGCGGCAGCGGGTGCCCGAGGAGGTCGCCGCGGCTTACGGCGTGCAGCACAGCTTCGGCCCCGAATATATCATCCCGGCGCCGTTCGATCCGCGGTTGATGGAGGAAGTGTCGGTCGCGGTTGCGAAGGCGGCGATGGACTCGGGCGTGTCGACCAAGCCGATCCTCGACATCGACGCGTACCGCCAGTCGCTGCGCGCGCGATTGAACCCGACCACCTCGGTATTGAGCCTCGCCTACGAAGGCGCGCGTGCGCATCCCAAGCGCGTGATCTTTGCCGAGGGCGAGGAAGAAGTCGTGCTGCGCGCCGCGATCGCGTTCAAGGAAGGCGGCTACGGCACGCCGGTGCTGGTCGGACGCGACGACGTGCACGACCGTCTCGCCGCGCTCGGCATCACGCATCCGGAAGAATATGAGGTGCATAACAGCCGCAAGTCGCCGCTGGTGCCGCGCATGGTCGACTTCCTCTACGGCCGGCTGCAACGCCGCGGCTTCCTGCGCCGCGATTGCGAGCGGATGATCAACCAGGATCGCAACACCTTTGGCGCGGTGCTGCTGCAACTGGGCGAGGCCGATGCGATGATCACCGGGATCACGCGCACCTTCGCGCAAAGCTACCGCGAGGTGCGGCGCGTGATCGATCCCAAGCCCGATCGCACGCCGTTCGGCATCCACGTGCTGGTGGGACAAAGCCACACGATCTTCATCGCCGACACGACCGTCAACGAGCGGCCGAGTGCGGAGGAACTGGCCGACATCGCGGAGCAGACCGCCGCGGTCGCGCGCCGCATGGGCCACGAACCGCGCGTCGCGTTCCTCAGCTACTCGACCTTCGGTACGCCCGAAGGCTCGTTCCTCGACAACATTCGCCAGGCGGTCACCGTGCTCGACGGGCGGCAGGTGAGCTTCGAGTACGAGGGCGAGATGTCGCCCGACGTCGCGCTCAATCCCAAGCAGCAGGCGAATTACCCGTTCGCGCGGCTGTCGGGTCCGGCCAACATCCTGGTCATGCCGGGGCTGCAATCGGCCAATATTTCGGCGAAGCTGCTGCGCGAGCTGGGTGGCGACGACATGATCGGACCGATGCTGATCGGGATGGAGAAGCCGGTGCAGATCGCGCCGATGACCTCGACCGCGGGCGACCTGATGACGCTGGCGGTGCTGGCGGCTGGCGGGATCGCGCGCTGAACGAAAGGGCAGCGGGGATGCGGACTTTGCTCGTCGCGTAAAATGCAACCGGCAGCCCAGGTCGTTCATTCCGCCTCCGTCACTTGGTTCAAGGAGGCGGATGATGAAGATGACGGTGATGGCGCTCGGCGCCGCGATGCTGGTGGCTGGTTGCGCGGGCGATTACGGCGGGCGGCCGGGTTATGCCGGCTATAACGGCTATGGCGCGTACGACTATAATCGGCCCGATCCGTCCTATAACGGTTATTACGCCGACCGTTACTACCGCGATGATCCGAGCTATCGCGAGCGCCGGCTGAGCCGCCGCGATCGCGTCTACGTCGGCAACGACGGGCGCTACTACTGCCGCCGCAACGATGGCACGACCGGGTTGATCGTCGGCGGACTCGCCGGTGGTGCGCTGGGTGCGGCGATCGCGCCGGGTGGATCGGGCCTGCTCGGCGCGCTGATCGGCGGCGCGGGTGGCGCGGCGCTGGGCCAGTCGGTCGACAAGAACAACGTGCGCTGCCGTTGAGGCCGATTACCTGAGCGGTTTGCCCGAGTCCTTCCAGCGATCGAGTATCTGGGACTCGGGCAGATCGCTCTTGGACGACACACCCGATGACGACGGGACGACGATCGCTTCGCCGCTGCTGGCATGACGTGGTTGGATATCGATCGCCGGTGTAATCTTGCGCTCGGTTGGCGTTGTATGCGCCGCCGTAGCAGCGGGCGGTACGGTTGCAGCGGCGGTGGGAGCGGGCAAGACGATCGCCTGATCGGCCGCAACGATCGGGGTAGGGATCACGGCGTCGATCGTGCGGTGCGGACCCGGTACCGGCTCATGTCCGGCATAACGCTGGACGAAGGCGCCCGCAGTACCCCAGAAGCCTTTCCAGCGGTGGAAGAAATGCGCGCCGATCGCGTCGGTCATCACCAGCGTGCGGTTCCACGCCGGCGTGACCGCGTAGGTATGGTAGTGCGTCGCGAGACCGACGGGTGCGAAGACGTAGCCGCCGAGCGCCGCTGCCGCGACGCGTGCCGCACGTGCCCAGCCTGAGGGTGACGGCACCCGCGCCATCGCGCCGTCGCAGGCGAAGCTGAACTGGCACGAGCGCCGCTCCGATCCCTGATAGACCACGCCGCAGACGGTGGCGGGAAAGGCGGGGTGGCGCGCACGATTGAGGATCACCTGAGCGACCGCGCGTTCCCCGTCGTCGGGCTCCGACGCCGCCTCGTAATAGATCGCAGCAGTAAGGCATTCGAGCGCGCGGCCGCGATCGACCGACGTGGCCGCCGCGGTGGAGAATGGTCGCGCGGCGATCACCGAGCCGTTGCTCGCGGGCAATCGCGCGAAGGCGAGCGGCACCGGCGGCAGCGCGATCGTGCCGGTGGTGCCGGCGGCGGGCGAGGCGTAGATCGGGTCAGCGGCGTCAGCGGCTTGCCCGCTCGCCTGCACAGTCGCGGGCACCGGCACGCTGAGTGCGGCGTGAGGCGCGCGGGCGTAGCCGTCACCGACGACGCGCAACACGCCCTGTATAGCGAGCGCCGAGGCAAGCAGGATCACGAGCGCCGCGACGATCGCCCACGACACGCGCACCTGGCGCAGCCGCACCAATGCGGTACCCGGTCCCGTTCGCCTCGCCATGCCGATGATCGCGCCTGCTCCGTGCCACACCCGCGGTCGCGCAGGGCAATGCACGCCTTAGCGCGGCAATCCTTGCCGATCCGCTATCACGCGTCCGCGCGAGGCGGAAACGCTCAGCGCTTCTTGCCGTTGGCGAACAGCAGCGCGGCCGCGACCGCGGCGGAACCGATGCCGACGCCGACGATGCCGCCCAATTGCCAGCGGCGCGCCTTGTCGCTCGCCTTCGCCTTATCGGCGCCCGCGTCCTTGTGTGCCTTCGCAGCCTTGGCGGCTTCGAGGATCTCGTTCGGCTCGTCGCTCATCGTCATTCTCCCTTGCCGCCGCCGTAGCGCGCGCGGAAATCGTCCGCAAAGGCCGAAAGCGTGCCCGCGGCGATCGCGGCGCGCAGGTCGGCCATCAGCGCCTGATAGAAAAAGATGTTGTGCTCGGTCATCAGCATCGCGCCCAGCATCTCGCCAGCGCGGACGAGATGGTGCAGATAGGCGCGGCTCCACGTGGCGCAGACGGGGCACGCGCACGCCGGGTCTAGCGGTCCCTGATCCTCGGCGAAGCGCGCGTTACGGATGTTGATCGGCCCTGCGCGCGTGAACGCCTGACCGGTGCGGCCCGAGCGCGTCGGCAGCACGCAGTCGAACATGTCGACCCCGCGCTCGACCGCGCCGACGATGTCGTCGGGCTTGCCCACCCCCATCAGGTAGCGCGGGCGATCGGCGGGCAACTGCGCGGGCGCATAATCGAGGCAGGCGAACATCGCCTCCTGCCCCTCACCCACCGCCAGACCGCCGATGGCGTAACCGTCGAAGCCGATGTCGATCAGCGCGTCAGCGGAGGCGCGGCGAAGTCCCTCGTCGAGCGCGCCCTGCTGGATGCCGAAGATCGCATTGTGTTCGGCGTGCGCCTCGCCACCGCGGCCGTCGAGCCCGTCGAAGGCGTCGCGGCTGCGCTTCGCCCAGCGCATCGAACGTTCCATCGCCGCAGCCTGCACCTCGCGCGTCGAGGTCGTCGGCACCAGTTCGTCGAACGCCATCGTGATGTTGCTGCCGAGCAGGCGCTGGATCTCGATCGAGCGCTCGGGCGTGATCAGATGACGCGATCCGTCGAGGTGCGAGCGGAAGGCGACGCCCTCCTCCGAGCGCCTGGTCAGCTCGGACAGGCTCATCACCTGATACCCGCCCGAATCGGTCAGGATCGGGCGGTCCCAGCCCATGAAGGCGTGCAACCCGCCCAGCCGCGCGACGCGCTCGGCACCCGGGCGCAACATCAGGTGATAGGTGTTGCCGAGGATGATGTCGGCGCCCGCCGCACGCACGTCGGCAGGCTTCATCGCCTTGACGGTCGCGGCGGTGCCGACCGGCATGAACGCGGGCGTGCGGACGACGCCGCGCTCCATCGCGATCTCACCGGTGCGCGCGCGTCCGTCGGTCGCGGCAATCGTGAAGGCGAAGCGGGTCATCGGCGCTTCTTCTCGGGCGCGGGCGCTGGACGTGGCAGGGGACGCCCGGCGGTCGGCCCCTTCGCATCGACCGGACCGGTGCGATAGGTAACCAGTTCGGCGCGGCTGATCCGGTGATCGCCGTTCTTGTCGTAGCGCGCGAACAAGCGCGAGAAATGGTCCTGCAATTCGTCGAGCGAGACCTGATCGTCCTGGTTGCGGTCGACCTCGAACGGGCTCGGCAGCGCGTTGCGGTCACCCAGCCAGCGCTCGGCCCAGTCGGCGAAGGCGATGTAGCGCAGATAGCCGCTCTTCGCCGTGTCGATCGCCTCGAACGATCGCCTGACCCCGTCCTGCATCTCCGACCGGTCGACGAAGCCGTCACCGTCAGCATCGAAGGTCGCGATCATCATCGCCACCGGCTCGACCACCATCGTCGCGGGCGTCTGCGGCGTGCCGGGCAGCGGCGCGCGCACGACGATCTCCGGGTCCGCAGCGGATGCCGCGGCCTGGAGCGCCAGCGCGAGCAGGCCTGCGATCACGCGGGCACCTGTCGCAACATGCCTACTGGATGATTTCGGCCGTTTCCACGCACCTTCAACGACCTTCCACTACGAGCCAGAACGCCGGCTGCTGCGATCCCTAGCCAAGCCGGCGCGGTGGGATCAAGCCGCAACGATCCGGCGCACTCGCCGTCACTGATCGGCGCGGAGCCGATAGCCGACGCCCAGTTCGTTGGCGATGACGCTGCCGACCGGTTCGGGCGCTTCCAATTTCTGGCGCAGGTTGCGGATGACGATGCGCAGATATTCGACGCGCGGGTCCTCGTCCGCGCCCCAGCATGCCGACAGCAACCGCTCGTGCGTGACGACGCGGCCGATGTGTCGCGCGAGGACGCCGAGCACGTCATGTTCCTTGCGAGTGAGGTGAAGCTCTTGCGCCCCGCGCAGGACGGTCCGGCGATCGAGGTCGATGCTCAGGTCGCCGCGGTGGACGATCTTCGGAATGGTCTCCGATCCACCGTGGTGGCGCAGCGCGACGCGCAGGCGGGCGAGCAGTTCGTCGGTGTCGAACGGCTTGGTGACGTAATCGTCGGCGCCGAGGTCCAGCGCGCTGACCTTTTCGTCGACCGCGTCGCGTGCCGACACGACCAGGATGACGAGGTCGGCCTGGGCGCGCAGCAAGGGTATGATGCTCAAGCCGTCGCGGTCGGGCAAGCCGAGATCGAGCAGCACCGCGCCGGGTTGCTCGGCCGCCGCCTGGCGCAGCGCATCGCGGCCGTTCGCCGCCTCGACGACGGTGTAATCGGCGCGGACCAGCGTGTTGCGCAGCAGGCGACGGATCGCGGCGTCGTCGTCCACCACCAGGATCTTGGCCGGCATGTCAGTTACCCTCGGACAAGGTTTCGCGAACGATCAGATCGGCGGGAAAGACGAGCGCGAACGCCGCGCCGGTCGCGTCGGGGCGGTTTGACGCCTCCACGGTCATCCCCATCGCCTCAGCAAACGCTTTCACGATCGCGAGGCCGAGACCGGTGCCGCCGACCGCGCGGTCCGATCCCTCCAGCCGGCGGAACGTCTCGAACACCTCGCCCTCCTGCCCCGGTGGCAGGCCGGGTCCGTGGTCGAGCACCGACAGCCTGAGCTCACCGAAGCGATTCCGTCCCTCGATCACGATGTCGCTGCCCGGATCGCCGTAGCGGCCGGCATTGTCGAGCAGGTTGAGCAGGCAGTGATGCAGCAGTTGCGGATCGGCGCGCACCAGCGGCAGGTCGGGCGGCACGTCGAGACGAACGGCGTGGCCCTCGAGCGCGCGGCGGGCGTCGTGCGCGGCGCCGGTCACCGCGTCGCTCAGGTCGATCGGCTCGACCCGCAGCCGGAGTGCGCCCGCCTCGACCCGCGCCATGTCGAGCAGGTTGGCGACGAACCGGTTCAACCGCTGCGCCTCGCTCTCGATCGTGCCGATCAGTTCGGGGCTCGCGCCGTGGTGCAGTTGCGCCGCAGCGGCGATCACCGCGGTCAGCGGCGTGCGCAGGTCGTGGCTGACCGAGGACAGGAGCGCCGCGCGCAACCGGTCGCGCGTGCGTACCGCATCGACGTCGCGCATCTCCGCCTGCAGTCGCAGCCGTTCGAGCACGAGCGCCGACTGGTCGATCAGGCTGCTGAGCAGCGGCAGCTGATCGGCGCGAACCGGGTTGCCGACCTTGTCGCTAGCTACGCCGAGTACGCCCAGCACGCGCTCGCCCGCCTTCATCGGCTGGAACAACCATTCCGAAGCGGCGAGCGTGCCCGATCCCTTGCCCGCTGGACTGCCGGTGTCGAACGCCCAGCCGGCGGCGGCGGTGTCCATCGTGTCGAGGCGGTAGGCGGGATCGCTGGCGGCGACGATCTCCAGTTCGGCCCCGTGCGCGCGCGACAGCAGCACGACCTGCACGTCGAGCAGACGGCGAACGTCGTCGCAGATCATCTGCGCGGCGGTGTCGAGGTCGTTGATGCCCGCGATCTGGCGCAGGAAGCCGGCGAGGATGGCGTTGGTCCGCGCGCTGGCGGCGGCGAGGTCGGCCTGCGCGCGCACCCGTGCGGTCAGCTGGCTGGTTGCAACCGCGATGCCCAGCAGCACGATCACCGAGACTAGGTTCTCGGGATTGCTGATCGTCAGCGTGCCGGTCGGGGGCAGGAAGAAGAAATTGTAGGCCAGGCTTGACGCGATGCCGGCGTAGAGCCCGGTGCGCAGGCCAAACAGGCTCGCCGCCGCCATGACGGGCAGCAGGTAGAGCAACGCGACATTGCCGAGATTGAGGATCTGGAACAGCGCGCTGGCGAGTGCGGTGACGCCCGCGACGATTCCCGTCGTGATCGCGTAGCCGGCGGGGCTTCCCCACTGCCCGCCGCGCCGATGCGTGGTGGTCGCCCTTGCCGGCCGCGTCGTACCGGTCACCGGCATCGGCAGCACGTGAACGGTAACGTCGGGCGTGTCGCGCACCAGCTGGTCGACGATCGAGCCGTGGCGCAGCTCGAACCAGCGCGAGCGGTGCGACTTGCCGAGCACCAGCTGCGTGGCGCGCAGATCGACCAGCACCGACTGGAGTCCGGCGACGACGCGCTCAGCGGGAACGGTCGCGACGGCGGCGCCGAGCTGGGTCGCGAGCGTCATCGTCGCGGCGACGCGGGCGTGCTGCTCGTCGGTGAAATGCGCCGCGCGCGGGGTTTCGATGAACACCGCGGTCCAGGGGCCCCGCAGCCCGTCGGCGACGCGCTTCGCCGCGCGCACCAGCGCATCGCATCCCGGCTGCTCGCTGATCGCGACGACGATGCGATCGCCGCCAGCCCAGGTGCCCCCCAGCCCCAGCGCGCGCACGTCGTCGAGCATCCGTGCGTCGACCGCCTGCGCGGCGCGGCGCAGCGCCAGTTCGCGCAGCGCCGACAGGTTGGACTTGGAGAAGAAATGGCCGAGCGCGCGCGTCGCCTCGGCAGGCAGATAGACCTTACCCGCCTTCAACCGCTCGATCAGCTCGTCGGGGGGAATGTCGACGACCTCGATCTCGGCCATCTCCAGGATCGAGTCGGGCACCGTCTCGCGCACGCGGACGCGCGTGAAGCTGGCGACGACGTCGTTCAGGCTCTCGACGTGCTGAATGTTGACGGTCGAGTAGACGTCTATTCCCGCCGCCAGCAGTTCCTCGACATCGCCGTAGCGTTTGGGATGGCGGCTGCCCGGCGCGTTGGTGTGCGCGAGTTCGTCGACCAGCACGAGGCGGGGCGCGCGCGCGAGGATGGCGTCGAGGTCCATCTCGTGCAGCGTACGGCCTTCGTAGGCCACGTCGCGCCGCGCGATGATCTCATGCCCGCGCAGCAGCGCCTGGGTTTCGGCGCGACCGTGCGTCTCGACCACGCCGATCACCACATCGACCCCGTCGCGGCGGCGCGCGGCGCCTTCCGACAGCATCTCGAACGTCTTGCCGACGCCGGGCGCGGCGCCGAGGAAGATCTTGAGCCGTCCCCGCCCCTCCTGCGCGGCGGCGCGCAGGAGGGCGTCGGGATCGGGTCTGTCGCCGCCCGCCGCCGCCATCAGCGCCGTGTAGAACGCGCCAGCGCGTCGAGCGCGCGGTTGAGCGCGAGCACGTTGACGCGCGGATCACCCAGCAACGGACGGACGGTCAGCTGCGCGACGAGCGTCCGCACCCGCACCAGCGGCAGCCCGCGCACCTGCGCGACCCTCGGCGCCTGCGCCTGCGCCGCGGCGGGCGACAGATCGGGATCGAGCCCCGATCCGCTAGCGGTGACGAGATCGGCCGGCAGCGCGCCCGCGACACCTGCGCCGCGCTGCTTCGCCACATCGGCCTTCACGCGGTCGACCAGCGCCTGCGACGTGGGGCCGAGGTTCGAGCCCGACGAGGCGAGCCCGTCATAGCCTTTGCCTGCCGCCGACGGACGCGTGTTGAAGTAACGATCGGCGATGAATGCCTGACCGACCACGGTCGATCCGATCACCTGGCCCTGCGCACCGCGAACGAGGCTGCCGTTCGCCTGAGCGGGAAACACCAGCTGCCCGATGCCGGTCATCGCGAACGGATAGGCCAGGCCGAGAAGTGCGGCGAACAGGATCGTCATGACGATCGCAGGGCGCAGCGCGGAGGAGAAGTCCTTACCCATGTGTTCTTATCCTTACGCTAGACCGAGGCCGCCGACCACGAGGTCGATCAACTTGATGCCGACGAACGGCGCGAGCAGCCCGCCGAGCCCGTAGACGGCGAGATTGCGCGCCAAGAGCGGGCCCGCCGCCATCGGTTTGTACGCGACTCCCTTGAGCGCCAGCGGCACCAGCAGCGGGATGATGATCGCATTGAAGATGATCGCACTCAGGATCGCCGACTCAGGCGTCGCGAGCCCCATGACGTTGAGCACGCCCAAGCCGGGGTAGAGCGCGACGAACATCGCCGGGATGATCGCGAAATATTTCGCCACGTCGTTCGCGACCGAGAAGGTGGTGAGCGCGCCGCGCGTCATCAGCAGCTGCTTGCCCAGCCCCACAACCTCGATCAGCTTGGTCGGGTCGCTGTCGAGATCGACCATGTTGCCGGCCTCGCGTGCGGCCTGCGTGCCGGTGTTCATCGCGACACCGACATCGGCCTGCGCGAGCGCGGGCGCGTCGTTGGTGCCGTCGCCGCACATTGCGACCAGCTTGCCGCCCTGCTGTTCCTTGCGGATCAGCGCCAGCTTGTCCTCGGGCGTCGCCTGCGCGAGAAAGTCGTCGACGCCTGCCTCGGCGGCGATCGCGGCGGCGGTCAGCGGGTTGTCGCCGGTGATCATCACGGTGCGGATGCCCATCGTGCGCAGCTCGCCGAAGCGTTCGCGGATGCCTGCCTTGACCACGTCTTTCAGGAAGATCGCGCCGAGCAGGCGACCGTCCTTCGCGACCGCGAGCGGGGTGCCGCCGGCGCGCGCGATCTCGTCGGTGATGCGGCGCAGTTCGGTCGCGGCCGCGGTCGAGCCCGACCCTTCATTGGCGCGCAGGATCGAGTCGACCGCACCCTTCTGGATCAAGGTATCGCCGAAGCGCACGCCCGAGACGCGCGTCTGCGCGGTGAACGGGATCACCTCCGCCCCGTCTGGCATCGGACGCTGGAGGTTGAAGCGGTCGCGCGCGAGCACGACGATCGAGCGGCCCTCGGGCGTTTCGTCGGCGAGACTGGCGAGCAATGCCGCCTCAGCCAGCTCGGCGTCGCTGGTGCCGCCGACCGAGCGGAACTCGCTTGCCTGACGGTCGCCGATCGTGATCGTGCCGGTCTTGTCGAGCAGCAGCACGTCGACATCGCCCGCCGCCTCCACCGCGCGACCCGATTTTGCCAAAACGTTGAAGCGGACGAGCCGGTCCATGCCCGCGATCCCGATCGCCGACAGCAGTGCCGCGATCGTCGTCGGAATAAGGGTGATGAGCAGCGCGGCGAGGATCGCGACCGGAATGCTGCCGCCGGCATAGCTCGCGAAGCCCGGAATGGTGCCGACCGCGATCAGGAAGATGATGGTGAGACCCACGAGCAGAATCGTCAGCGCGACCTCGTTGGGCGTCTTCTGCCGCTCGGCGCCCTCAACGAGCGCAATCATGCGATCGAGGAAGCCCTTGCCCGGCTCGACGGTCACCTTGACGCGGATTTCGTCGGAGATGACGCGCGTGCCCGCGGTGACGGCCGATCGGTCGCCGCCTGCCTCGCGGATCACCGGTGCGCTCTCACCGGTGATCGCGGCCTCGTTGACGCTGGCGACGCCCGAGACGACTTCGCCGTCCGACGGGATCAGGTCGTTCGTCTCGACCAGCACCACGTCGCCGACCTTCAGCTGGCTCGCGGGAACATTGTCAAACTGACGTCCGTCGCCTTTCAGCCGCTTGGCGACGAGTTCGGCCTTGGTGGCGCGCAGGCTGGCGGCCTGCGCCTTGCCGCGACCCTCGGCCAGTGCCTCGGCAAAGGTGCCGAATAAGACAGTCAGCCACAGCCAGACCGCCAGCTGCGCCTTGAAGGCAACGGTCAAATTGTCGTGACCGACGACGAGCAGGACCGTCATCAGCGCAGCGACCGCCGCGGTCACGAACATGACCGGATTGCGGACGAGTTCGCGTGGGTTGAGCTTCAGGAACGACGCCTTGATCGCCGGCACAACCAGGTCGGCGGTGAACAGGCTTTTGGCCGAAGACTTTTGGGTTTGGGCTTTTGCCATGATGGCCCTCGATCAGAACAGCTGGCCGCGGATCATGCTGAGATGATCGGCGATGGGACCGAGCGCGAGGCTCGGCAGGAAGGTGAGACCGCCCAGGATCAGGATGATCCCGACGAGCAGGCCGACCCAGAGGCCGCCGGTGGTCGGGAACGAGCCCGCGCTTTCCGGCGTGTATTTCTTCGCCGCCAGGCTGCCAGCGATCGCCAGCATCGGCACGATGACGAAGAAGCGGCCGAACCACATCGCGATGCCGAGCAGCCCGTTATAGTAGGGCGTGTTGGCGGTCAGACCCGCGAAGGCCGAGCCGTTGTTCCCGACCGCGCTGGTGAAGGCGTAGAGGATCTCCGAGAAGCCGTGCGGTCCCTTGTTGAGCGGCCCCGCCAGCCCCTGCTGCAACACCGACGACAGCGAGGTCAGGCCGAGGATGACGAGCGGCAGCACCGCGATCGCCAGCACGGCGAGCTTCACCTCGCGACTCTCGATCTTCTTGCCGACATATTCGGGCGTGCGGCCGACCATCAGCCCGGCGACGAACACCGCGAGGATCGCGAACAGCAGGAAGCCGTAGATGCCAGCGCCGACGCCGCCGATCACGACCTCGCCCAGCTGCATGTTGAACAAGGGTATCATGCCGCCGAGCGGGGTGAAGCTGTCGAGCATGCCGTTGACCGCGCCGCACGACGCCGCAGTCGTGACGACCGAGAAGAGCGCGCTGGCGGCGATGCCGAAGCGGACCTCCTTACCCTCCATGTTGCCGCCCGCGACGCCGAGCTGGTGCAGGACCGGGTTGCCCGCGGCCTCCTGCCAGTAAGTGACGGTGACGCCCGCGAGGAACAGGATCACCATCGCCGACAGGATCGCCCAGCCCTGGCGCGTGTTGCCGACGGCCTTGCCGAAGGTCCACGTCAGACCGAAGCCGATAACGAAGATTGACAGCATCTGCACGAGGTTGGTCAGCGCGGTCGGGTTCTCGAACGGGTGCGCGGAATTGGCGTTGAAGAAGCCGCCTCCGTTGGTGCCGAGCATCTTGATCGCTTCCTGGCTGGCCACCGGCCCGAGCAGGATCGACTGGCGCGCGCCCTCCAGCGTCTGCACGTCGACGACACCGGCCATCGTCTGCGGCACGCCGCTGGCAATCAGGAACACGGTGTAGATGACGCAGAGCGGCAGCAGCAGGTAGAGCGTGATCCGGGTCACGTCGGCCCAGAAGTTGCCGATCGCCTTGGCCTCGCGGCGCGCGAAGCCGCGGAACAGCGCGAAGGCGAGCGCGATGCCGGTCGCGGCCGACAGGAAATTGTGGATCGTCAGCCCCAGCATCTGACTGAGGTTCGACATCGTCGCCTCACCGCCGTAGCTCTGCCAGTTGGTGTTGGTGGTAAAGCTGACCGCGGTGTTGAAGGCGAGGTCGGGCGACAGGCCTGCCAGCCCCTGCGGATTGCCCGGCAGGACGCCCTGCAAGCGCAGTACGGCGTAGGTGAGCACAAGCAGCGCCACGTTGAACAACAGCATGTGGACCGCATAGCGGCGCCAGCCCTGCTCTTGCGCAGGATCGATGCCCGACAGTTTGTAGAAGCCGCGCTCGACGGGGCCGAGCACGACATGGAGCGGGGTGCGCCGCCCTTCGTAGAGCGCGTGGAGCCACAAGCCGACCGGCTTGGTGAGCGCCAGCAGGATGCCGACGAACAGCAGGATCAGGAACCAGCCCTGAAGAGTCATGGAACCGCTCCTTTCAGAAGCGTTCGGGGCGGATCAGGACCGCCACGAGATAGACGAGAAGGCCGATCGCGGTCAGCGCCGCCAGCCAGAGATCAAGCGTCATGTCAGCCGTCCCTCACGCATTGTCGCACAGGCGGGCGAAGGCGAGCGTCAGCGCCACCAACCCGACCAAAATGCCGATCCAGAGCAGGTCCTGCATTGCTATCCTCCGATGCTCAGAAGGCCGCGGTCAGCGAGACGACCACGGTGCTGCCGGCGATGTTGCCGGTGCCGTCCTGCCCCTTGCTGAAACTCGGGCGCAGATAGGCCGCGTCGCGGTTCGAGATGTCGGTGTCGACGTAGCTGACGTTGAAGGTCAGGTTCTTGTACGTGGCATCGGCGCCGAGCGACCAATCCCAGTAGGCGCCGGTCGGCGACACCGCGGTCGCGTTCGGCCCCAGTCCGTCCTGTCCCCAGCTGTGCCCGACATGCGCCTTGGCGGTGAACGGTGTCCCCGGCACCGCGGCCACGCCGTCACCCCACAGGTAGAGGTTATCGTCCTTCGCGCCCGGGCGATTGTAGACGCCCGCCGCCGCATCGGCGCCGGTATTGTACCATTTGCCGATCGCCTGCTGTTTCGGCGCATAGGCGACGCCTGCCGTCAGCGTGGCCGGGCCGGCAGTACCGGTCAGCTTTGCATAGGGTTCGGCGAAGTCGGTCTTGTCCGCGCCGCCTGGATACATGTACCAGGTAAGGCCAACGTCGAGCGTCGCATTGTCGGCTAGCTTCGCCTTGTAGCCGCCGATCAGGTCGAGCTCCATGTTGGCGCCGCCGAACGTGCCCCAGCCCGCAAGGTTCGACGCCCAGGTGCCGACGTACAGCCCGCTTTCGTGCGCAACGGTGATGCCGCCCTGCACTGCCAGCTGCTCGTCCGACTGCGACACGCCGCGAAAGCGGTAGTCGGACGCGATCCCGACCGACCCGCTGACGGTCAGCGCGGGCGGCGGCGCGGTTTCCGCGACCGCGACCGCCTTGTCATTGGGCGTCGACGCCGGTTGCGACTGCGCCTGCGCGGCGGCCGGCAGTGCCAGCACGGCGACCGCGACGGCGGCGGCGAAATGGACCTTCATTCTTGCACCCCTTGAGGAGCGACCGTCCCGCGACGTCGCTTTCAGGGATGCTCGATTAGGCGCAGCCGTCGTTTGAATTCGAGAGCGATTCGGGCAAATCGCATAGTGCTGGCATATAGAAGACGTATTCTCATGCCCCCGCCCGCGCCGCTCGCACGGGCCGACTTCGTCGGATCAGCGGCGCCGCGCCGCCGGTGCGCTCAGGAACAGCACGGCGGACCCGATCAGAGCCGACAGCACCGATCCGGCGAGCACGCCGAGCTTCACCTCGCGTTCGAGCAGCGGGTCGGCGAAGGCGAGCCCGCCGATGAACAGGCTCATCGTGAAGCCTATCCCGCAGAGCAATGCGGTGCCGTAGACCTGTCCCCAGCTGGCCCCGCGCGGTCGCTGCGCCCAGCCGAGCCGCTGCGCGCCCCAGACCGCACCGAACACACCCACCTGCTTGCCTACGACCAGCCCCGCCGCGATGCCGAGCGGCAGCGGATCGAGCAGCGTAGCTGGGCTGAACCCCGCCAGCGACACGCCGGCGTTGGCGAAACCGAACACCGGCACGATCAGGTAGGCGACCCACGACTGCAGCGCGTGCTCCAGCCGGTGGAGCGGCGATCCCGCCGCATCCGGCGCGCCCGGCGAGCGCCGGATCGGGATCAACGCCGCGGTGACCACGCCCGCGATCGTCGCGTGGATGCCCGACATCCACACCGCCACCCACAGCAGCACGCCCAGCACCATGTACGGCAGCAGACGCACCACCCCTAGCCGATTGAGCACGAACATGACGCCCGCGAGCCCAGCCGCCGCTAGCAGCGCCAGTCCGCTGATCTCGTTGGTGTAGGCAAGCGCGATCACCGCGACCGCACCCATGTCGTCGACGATCGCGACCGTCGTCAGGAATAGTTTGAGCGAAGTCGGCACGCGCTTGCCCAGCAGCGCCATGACGCCGATCGCGAAGGCGATGTCGGTGGCGGACGGGATCGCCCAACCGCGTGCAAGGCCGGGCGTGCCGCCCGCAATCGCGAGATATACGCCGGCGGGCACTGCCATGCCGCTGATCGCCGCGATCGAGGGCAGCGCGCGGTCGGACCAGCTCGACAAATGCCCGTCGACCAGTTCGCGCTTGATCTCGAGCCCGACGAGCAGGAAGAACAGCGCCATCAGCGCGTCGTCGACCCAGTGCCGCACCGACAACGGACCGACATGGCTTTCTAGAATGCGTGCGTAACCGTCGCCGAGCGGGCTGTTGGCGACGATCATCGCCGCCGCGGCGGCTGCCATCAACACCAGCCCGCCCGATGCCTCGCTGCGCAGGAACGCGCGCAATGCCGATTTGGGCTTCAGGCGGACCGCCAGCTTCGCCGCGGTGACGATGGGAGAGGTCTCGGCCTCGGACGAGGAAACGGGATCGTGGTCGGGCAAGCCGATGCTCCGGGCGCAGGGATTCGAGCGCTGGCGGCCCGACCAGCGCTGACAAACCTGCCGTGCGCGAACGCGCGACACCCGGTGCGGTCAGTCGCATCGTGACGACGCCATGACAACCCCGAACGGCCACGATCCGCAACCGCGCGCCGGAAAGCAGCCGGGACGCGCGCGGCGTCCCGGCCGGTCAGCTTACCAGATACGCACGCGGTCGGCGGGCGCGATATACTGCTTCTCGTCCGGCGTGATCTTCCACGCGGCGTACCAAGCGTCGACGTTGCGCAGCGGGTTGACCGCGCGGATCTGCCCCGGCGAGTGCGGATCGCTGACGAGCTGCTGGCGCAGCGCCTCGTTGCGGAACAGCGTGCGCCACACCTGGCCCCAGCCGAGGAAAAAGCGCTGGTCGCCGGTATAGCCGTCGATCACGCGCGCCGGCTTGCCCTTCAACGAGTTGTGATACGCGTCGAGCGAGATCAGTACGCCGCCCAGATCGGCGATATTCTCGCCCATCGATGCCTTACCGTTGATGTGGATGCCCGGCAGGCCGGGGAAGTCGTAGGCCTCGTACTGCGCACCGTAGCGGTCGGCCTGCGCCTCGAACTTCTTCGCATCCTCGGGCGTCCACCAATCGCGCAGCACGCCGTGGCCGTCGGACTTGCGCCCCTGATCGTCGAAACCGTGCGTGATCTCGTGCCCGATCACGCCGCCGATTCCGCCGTAATTGATCGCATCGTCGGCCTTGGGATCGAAGAACGGCGGTTGCAGGATCGCGGCCGGGAATACGATCTCGTTCTTGACCGGGCTGTAGTAGGCGTTGACCGTTTGCGGCGTCATGCCCCACTCGGCGCGGTCGACCGGCATGTTCATGCGGTTGCGATCGTAATCCCACTCGAACCGCGACGCGCGCTCGGCATTGCCGACGAGGTCGCCCGGAACGATCCGCAGGCCCGAGTAGTCGCGCCACTTGCTCGGGTAGCCGACCTTGACCGTGAAGTTCTTGAGCTTGTCCTGCGCCTGCGCCTTGGTCGCGGGGCTCATCCAATTGAGGTTCTGAATACGACCCGCGAGCGCGACGCGCAGATTGGCGACCAAAGTGTCCATCTTCGCCTTCGACTCAGGCGGGAAGTACAGCTGTACGTAGTCGCGCCCGATGCCTTCGCCGACGCCGTTCTCCGCGAACGCCACCGCGCGCTTCCAGCGCTCGCGCTGCTGCGGCTGGCCGTTCAGGAACTTGGAGCGGAAATCGAACTGCGCGTCGACGAAGCGCTTGGACAGGAGCGGCGCGATCTGATCGGCGGTACGAAACGCCTCCCACGCCTTCAACGTGTCGAGATCGGTGTCGGCATAAACCTTGGCGATGTTCGGGAAGGCGGTGTTCTGCGCTACGATCGCGCGCTCTGCCTTGCCAAGGCCTGCACCCTGCCAGAATGAATCCCACGCGAAGCCCGGCGCCTGCGCCTTCAGCTCCGCCAGCGTGGTCAGGTTATAGGTCTTGTCGCGATCACGGCTCTGCGCGCGGGTCCAGTGCGCCTGCGCGAGCCGGGTTTCCATCGCGACGACGTCGTTCGCGGCCTTTTCCGCATTGGGCCAGCCCGCCATGCCGAGCATTTGCGCGACATACTGGCGGTAGCGCGCGACCTGCGGCTGGAACTTCGCGTCGAGGTACAGGTCGCGGTCGCCCAGACCCAGCCCGGACTGGCGCAGGTAGAGCGCGTAGGTGTCGGGCTTCTTCGCGTCGTCAGACACGCCGGGACCGAAGAAGCTCGATCCGAAACCGCCAATCGCGCGGCCCATCGTCGCCGCCATCTGATCCTTGTTCTGCACCGCCTTGATCGCGGCGAGACGCTGCGTCAGCGGCGCGGCGTCGAGCTTCTCCGCCGCGGCCTGATCCATGAACCCGTTGTAGAGGATCGCCGCCTTCATCCGGTCGGGATGCGCGGTGTCGCTGGCGCTATAGCCCTGCAGCAGCGTGCGCAGCCGCTGCTCCGACAGGTCACGCAGCACCGCGAAGGCGCCGTAGGACGAGCGGTCGGCCGGGATTTGCGTGTTCTTCGCCCAGGTGCCGTTGACGAAGTTGAACCAGTCGTCGCCCGGCCGGATGCTGCGGTCCATGCCCGCGGTGTCGAAGCCCCACGGACCGTAGCTGGTCGCCCCGGCGTCGGTCGCGGGTGCCTGTGCAGACGCCGGCGCTGCCTGCTCGACCCGGCTGAGCGCGGGCGCGCCGATCGCGACCGATGCCGCGGCGGTGGCCGCGAGGAAAAAGTGCTTCTTCGACAAGGACTAATCTCCGAAAGGAAGGATAGTATCGCTGGTAACGACACTGACATAACCGGACATATGTTGCAACATCCCTGCCCTATGTTGGTTGAGTGATGTGACGGGCTCGATCGGGGTATGGCGGCCGAGCTTCCAGCGTCCATCAATCGCGGAGAACACATGATGCGTTTCGTGCAAATCGACATCTTGCCGGACGGCCGCGCGCTGGTTGACATCGACAAACTAACCCATGCCGTTCCGCAGCCGGACGGCGGCACGCGGCTGTTCCTCGGCGCGCAGCACCTCGACGTGCCGCACACGCTGGACGAGTTGGAGAACGTGCTCGCCGGCCGGGCGCGCGACGACGACGGGGAGCATAGCGGCGCGGGCTTCGGCGTGCGCGGCGGCAAATGGGTGTGACCGGTAGGTTTGCGCGACGGTGGTCTGTGCTGCTTGCGGACGCTTGTCGTGGCTGGCAGATGCCGGGGTAACAGATGGAGTTTCCATGCGCCTGATCGCTACCCGCCTGACCGCCACCCTTCTCGCCTCCGCGCTCGTGTCGCCCGCAGCACTTGCTCAAACGACGACCCCCGCGCCCGCGATCCCCGTCCAGACGCTCAAGGACGTGACCAAGGAACTGTCGTCCGACGCCTATGAAGGTCGCGCACCGACCACGGCGGGTGAGACCAAGACGATCGACTATCTGGTCAAGCGGATGAAGGCGGCGGGGTTGAAGCCCGGCAACGCGGGCAAGTGGACGCAGGACGTGCCGATGGTCGCCAGCACCGCTAGCAGCGTGCGCCCGATGGTGTTCTCGGGCGGCACGACCCCGCTGTCGCTCGCCTACAAGAGCGACATGGTGGTCGGCACCTACCGCGTGGTCCCACAGGTCAGCATCGCGAACTCGCCCGTCGTATTCGTCGGTTACGGCGTCAACGCGCCCGAAAAGGGCTGGAACGATTACGCCGGGCTGGACGTGAAGGGGAAGACGGTCGTCATCCTGTCGAACGACCCCGACTGGTCGACGCCCGAGACGAAGGGCGTCTTCAACGGGCGCGAGATGACCTATTACGGTCGCTGGACCTACAAGTTCGAGGAGGCCGCGCGGCAGGGCGCCACTGCCGCGATCATCGTCCACGATACCGAACCCGCCGCCTACCCTTGGGCGGTCGTGCAATCGTCGTGGACCGGCGAACAATACGAGCTCGACGCCGCCAACAACCACATGGACCAGAGCCAAGCGATCGGCTGGATGCAGCTGGCGCAGGCAAAGGCGCTGTTCGCCAGCGCGGGCAAGGACTTCACCGCATTGTCGCGCGCCGCGGCGACCAAGGGGTTTCGTGCCGTGCCGCTGGGCGTCACCATGTCGGTCGGGTTCGAGAACAAGATCAAGAAATCGCTGTCGCACAACGTCATCGGCGTGCTGCCAGGCAAGTCCGCAGCACAGGGCGGTGCGCCGGGCGATTACGTGCTCTACTCGGCGCACTGGGATCATCTGGGCCGCTGCGAGCCGGTCAACGGCGACGACATCTGCAACGGCGCGGTCGACAATGCGTCGGGCACCGCCGGGCTGATCGCACTCGCCGAAACGTTCGCCAAGGCGCCGCCGACGCGCCGCTCGGTCGCATTCCTGGCGGTGACCGCGGAGGAATCGGGGCTGCTCGGCAGCGCTTATTACGCGCAGCACCCGGTGTTCCCGCTGGCGCGTACGGTCGCGGGCATCAACATGGACGTGCTGAACGTCAACGGCGCGGTGCGCGATTTCGAGATCACGGGTGCGGGCAAGAGCGAGCTGGAGGACATGGTCAAGCCACTGCTCGCCGCTCAAGGACGCCGGATAACGCCCGAGGCGACGCCGGAGAAGGGGCATTACTTCCGCTCCGACCATTTCTCGTTCGCGAAGCTCGGCGTGCCGATGCTGGCGGGCGGCAGCGGCGAGGATCTGGTCAACGGCGGGGTCGCGGCAGGCAAGGCCGCGGCGGAGGATTACACCGCCAATCGCTATCACAAGCCGCAGGACGAATATCGCGCTGACTGGAATTGGGACGGCGCGGTGCAGGATCTGACGATCTACTATCAGCTCGGCCGCGAGCTGGCGGACGGCAGCGCCTGGCCCAATTGGTACAAGACCGTCGAGTTCCGCGCCGCGCGCGATCGCTCGCGCGCCGGAGCCGTCAAGTGATGACGCGCACGCCGCCGGCCGAATGGGCGCCGCACGCCGCGGTGTGGATCGGCTTTCCGAGCCATCCCGAGCTGTGGCAGGACGACCTCGATCAGGCGCGCGACGAGGTCGCGGCCTTCGCCGCCGCGGTCTACGCCGACGGCGCGGGCGAGACGGTGATCCTGGTCGCCGCCGACGACGAGGCAGCCGACGCCGCGCGCGCGCTGGCGCCGTTCGCCGAGGTAGTGGTCGAGCCCTTCGGCGACATCTGGCTGCGCGATACGGCCGCGATTTTAGACGGCGCAGGTGTGGCGCACGACTTCCGGTTCAACGGCTGGGGCGGGAAGTATGACCTGCCCGGCGACGACGATGTCGGTGAGCGTCTCGCCGCCACCCGTGGCCTTGAGGCGGAGGCGCACGACTGGGTGCTGGAGGGCGGCGCGATTGACGGCGACGGGACTGGGACCGTTGTCACGACCGAGCAATGCCTGCTCAATCCCAATCGCAACCCGTCGCTGTCGCGCGACGAGATCGAGCGGCGACTGCGCGACGATCTGGGCTACTCACGCGTGGTCTGGCTGGGCGACGGGCTGCTGAACGATCATACCGACGGGCACGTCGACAACCTCGCCCGCTTCGTCGGCGAGAACCGGCTGGCGCTGCCGCAGGCGGCGGAGAACGACCCCAATTGGCGCGTCTACCAGGACGCCGCGGCGCGCGCGCGCGCCGCCGGGCTGGAGGTCGTCCACGTCCCCTCCCCCGGCCGCGTGCTGCGCGACGAGGAGGTGATCCCGGCGAGCTACATGAACTTCTACATCGGCAACGCCGCCGTGGTAGTGCCGCTCTACGGTACCGAGCACGATCAGGCGGGCGTCGCCGCGGTGCAGGCGCTGTTCCCCGACCGCCACGTGGTGGGCCTGCGCGCCGACGCGATCCTGACCGGGGGCGGAAGTTTCCACTGCATCAGCCAGCAAATCCCGGACTAGCCGCGTCAATCCCAGCCTAGCCGCGTCGGCAAAGCGACGGCGGCCTTGCGCGGCCCGTCCGCGCAAGGCCGGGATCGGCAGGCGGGTCGGCAAAGCCGAACCCATCCGACGTCCAGGCGGCGGCTACGCCGTCGCCCACTCCCTACCGCTCACACCATTAAACCTTGCGCTGCCCCACGTTCGCGCCCACATTGGTACCGCTATAGTCGCACATCGACGGTTTTTCGGCGCTCTGCGACCTTTCTTCCTTCCTTCCCTGCAGCCTTGAGCGGCGTGCGCGTCCGTCTGTCGGCGCGCCTTCGATAAGGGAAGAACATGAGCATCACCGGCACCGTCAAATTCTTCAACCTCGACAAGGGTTACGGCTTCATCGCGCCCGATGGCGGCGGCGATGACGCGTTCGTGCACATCTCCGCGGTCGAGCGTTCGGGCATGACGACGCTCAACCAGAACCAGCGTGTCGGCTACGAGCTAGAGCAGGATCGTCGCGGCAAGATGGCGGCGGTGAACCTCAGCCACGCGGAATAAGGCACGCCGTGGTGGCGGTCGGCCGACCGTCACCGTCGTTTCTGGTCGGCGCCGTGACGTGATAGGTTCGCGTCGTGCCCGATCTACGGAGTTCGAGCCCATGTCCAACGACGCCGCCTTTTTCCGCCGCCAAGCCAGCACGCAACGCGATGCCGCCGCGGACGCGACACTCAGCAACGTGCGCGAACGCTGCGAGCGTGCCGCCGCTTCATGGGACGCAATGGCCGTCCGGGCCGAGCGAACCGACAAGCTGCGTGCCGACCGCCAGCCGATCGCACGGACCGAGAGCGACGCGCCCGCGACCGGAGCGCTCGCGTCCGAAGCCGGCCCGATCGTCTCGGCGGAGTGACCGGGCTCGCACTGGCGCTGCGGCAACATTCCAAGTTCCTACACGACCAGCCCGCGCCTACCCCGCAAGTCGAACTCGACCGCGCGGTGGCATTGCTCCTGCGCGCCACCCAGTGTTTGAGCGCTGTCGCAACCGAAGGCAGCCTCTCGCACCCGTGGCCTCGAGGCGATGCGGCAGGCGTACGTGCACGCTATGTCGCCAACTGCCTGCGCGAACTCGATACTTTTCTCAAAGGCGTGCTCAATGAAGTCGCGCCGACCCGCATCGGGCAGCCGCGCGAGCATAACGCCGCCAACCGTGTCGAACGCCTGCTGAGCGCGACAACGCCGGCGCCGACGCTCACCACCTTGCGGATGCCGGGTGTGACGACGGACGCCGACCGGCTGCGCGCACTCGGCCGCTCGCGCGCGTGCCTATGGCATTGTCACGGGCTAGTGCGACGCGCCGACCGGCCGGAGGTCGCGTGGATGTCGGCGGGCTGGTGCGCATCCGGCTCGACACGCCTACGTCGCTACGGCGTCGGCGAGCGGATGAGACCCGACGGACGCGAACTCGCCGGCGTGGCGGCCTTCTACCATGATCTTGCGGGCAGGATCGCGCGGCGCTGACCCTGCCCGCGTTTTCGATCAGCGCGTCGGGACCGGCGTTTCACCCGAGTAATCGTAGAAGCCGCGCCCGCTCTTGCGACCGTACCAGCCCGCCTCGACGTATTTGATGAGCAGCGGCGCGGGGCGGAACTTTGGATCGCCCGTGCCCTCGAACAGCACGCGCGTGATCTCCAGGCAGGTGTCGAGCCCGATGAAGTCGGCGAGCGTCAGCGGACCCATCGGATGGTTGAGCCCCAACTGGCAGGCGAGATCGATGTCGGGGACCGTCGCCACGCCCTCTCCCAGCGCGAAGCACGCTTCATTGAGCATCGGCATCAGCACGCGGTTGACGATGAAGCCCGGCGCGTCGTTGGCGCGCACCACCTGCTTGCCGAGCTGCTGCGCGTAGTTTTCGATCGTCGCCACCGTCTCATCGCTGGTCGCGAGCCCGCGGATGATCTCGATCAGGCCCATGACGGGCACCGGATTGAAGAAGTGCACGCCGATGAAGCGCGCCGGATCGGGTGCGGCCTGCGCCAGCCGCGTGATCGGGATCGACGAGGTGTTGGACGCGAGCACCGCGTCGCTGCCCAGCACCTTGCCGACGCGCTCAAAAATCTGCCGCTTGATCGCCTCCCGCTCGGTCGCCGCCTCGATCACCAGCGCGCAATCGGCCATCGCACCCACGTCGCCGACGGCCTCGATCCGCCCAAGCAGGCTGTCGCGCGCCTCCGCGTCGATCTTGCCCTTCTCGACATCGCGTGCCAGCCGCTTGGCGATGCCCGCCTTGCCCGCCTCAGCGCGCGCCTGGTCGACGTCGCTTAGGATCACGCGGTAGCCCGCCGCCGCCGACACCTGCGCGATGCCGGCACCCATCTGCCCCGCACCGATCACGCCCACTGATTGCATTCGCTCGTTCCTCATCCTCATGTGCCCGCGCGCTCTAGCCCGCTTTGCCGCCGCCGCGCCACCGCGCTATCGGTTTGGCATGCGCCTGATCGTTACCGCCGCCATGCTGTTCGCCGCCTCGCCTGCCATCGGACAGGCGCGACCCGGCGCACTCAAGACGTTCAGCGATTGGGCAGCAGGATGCGACAATACGCATCGCTGCACGCTCGCCTCACTCGCGCCGGAGCGGGTGTCGGGGTCCGGCTACACGGTCGCGATCACGCGCGCGGCCGGACCGGCGGGCGGCTACGAGATCGCGATCGGCAACACGGGCGACGGTGCCGCGCCGACCGCACTGCGCGTCGGCGCACAACGGTTCGTAGTGGCAGGCAGCGGGCTGGCCGGGGCGAACGCAGCGCGGATCGTCGCGGCGCTCACCGGCGCACGCAGGCTCGTGCTCGTCGGGCGGGCGGGCAAGCCGCTCGGCACCGTGTCGCTCGCCGGCATCTCGGCCGCGCTCCGCTACGTCGATGCGGTCCAGCACCGCGTCGATACGGTCACCGCCGCCGTGGCGAAGGGCCGCAACGCCGCCGCCACGGTTCCGCCCGCGCCCGCCGTACCGATCATCCGCGCGCCCGCGCTCACCGGCACGCCAGCGCGTCTGTCCAGGGCGCAGGTCGCCGCGATGAAGCGCACCGCGCGCTGCGAGGCGCCGCCTAGCCCCGATGTTGACTGGAGCCCGGTCGTCTCCGCGGTGGGCGGTGGCGTGTCGCTGGCGGTGCTGCCGTGCTCGGCGGGCGCTTACAACGTCAACGGCGCGTTGTTCGTCATCCGCGGCAACCGCGTCACCCTGGCGCAGACCGACGCGCCCGCGGGGTTCGAGGCGACCGGCGCCGATCCCGAAACGCCGGTGCCGAGCGTCGTCAACGGGCGCGTCGAGAACGGCATGCTCACCAGCTACGCCAAGGGTCGCGGGTTGGGCGACTGCGGCGTGTCGCAAGCCTTCGTCTGGGACGGCACCCGCCTCCGCCTGACCGAGCAGGCGGAGATGAGCGAGTGTCGCGGCAATCCCGAGTTCATCCGCACCTGGACCGCGCGCGTCGAGCGGCGCTGACGCCGTTTACAGGCCGCTTCACCTTCGGCTGCGCTCAGGGCGCGGGCCGCTCCGCCTGCGCCTCGGCCAGGATGACCGCGAACTTGCCCTCGTCGTCGGTCCATTCGCGGATCGGCGTCCAGCCGCCGCTGCGCAGCATGATGCGCGCGTCGCGCGGGCCGTATTTGTGACTGTTCTCGGTATGGATCGTCTCGCCCGCCGCGATCTCGAACGCGCGGCCTTCGACCGTGAACGACACGTCGCGCACTGCTTCCAGATGCATCTCGATCCGCGCGCGATCGTCGTTCCAGATCGCGCGGTGGCGGAATGCGTCAACGGGGATCGTGCCCGCCAGTTCGCGGTTGATCCGCTCGAGCAGGTTGAGGTTGAACGCCGCGGTCACGCCCTGCGCATCGTCATAGGCGGGGACGAGGACGCTCTCGTCCTTGATCCGGTCCATCCCGATCAGCAGCATCGCGCCCTCGCCCAGCGACCCGCGCATCGCACGCAACAAGTCGACCGCGGCGAGCGGGATCAGGTTGCCGATCGTGGAGCCCGGAAAGAAGCCGAGCTTTGGCGCGTCCTTGATCGTGTGCGGCAAAGTCAGCGTGCGGGTGAAATCGGCCTCGAACGGCAGCACCAGCAGGTCGGGGAACGCCGCCGACAAGGTGCGCGAACTCTCGCGCAGGAAGTCGCCCGAAATATCGATCGGGACATAGGCCGACGGCTTGACGCATTTGAGCAGCGTCGGCGTCTTGGTCGACGATCCGGAGCCGAACTCCACCACCGCGCGGCCCTCGCCGGTCAGCTGGTGCAACTCGGGGCAGAGGCTTTCCAGCAGCGCGACCTCGGTGCGGGTCGGGTAGTATTCGGGCAGGTCGGTGATGTCTTCGAACAGCTCCGACCCGCGATGGTCGTAGAACCAGCGCGCGGGGATCGCGCGCGGACGGCGTGCGAGGCCCGCCAGCACGTCGGCGCGGAACTGCGGGTCGGCGAGGCTCGCCTGACCGTCCTCGATTTCGGGTTTCAGCATCTTACAGGTCCTTGGCCAGCCGTACGCCGGTGAACTGCCAGCGCTGATGGGGGTAGAAGAAATTGCGATAGCACGCGCGCGCGTGGTTGCGCGGGGTGGCGCAACTGCCGCCGCGCAGCACGAACTGCCCGTTCATGAACTTGCCGTTATATTCGCCGACCGCACCTTCGACCGCGCGGAAACCGGGATAGGGACGGTATGCGCTGCCGGTCCATTCCCACACGTCGCCGAAAAAGGCCGGGCCGTCCGCCGCCGGGCGGGGCTCGACCGGGCCGGCGGCGTCCATCTGGTTGCCGGCGTGCGCGTCATACCCTTGCGCCGCCGCCTCCCACTCGAACTCGGTCGGCAACCGCGCGCCCGCCCAGGTGGCGTAGGCATCCGCCTCATAAAAACTGACGTGCGTCACGGGTGCGGCGGGATCGAGCGCACGACGCCCGTCCAATCCGAAGCGCGTCCACACGCCTTCACGCTCTTCCCAGTAGAGCGGCGCGACGACGCCTTCGCGCTGCACCCAGCCCCAGCCGTCGGACAGCCACAGCCGCGCGTCGCAGTAGCCGCCGTCGGCGATGAAGCGCTGCCACTCGCCGTTTGTGACCGTTCGGTCGGCGATCGCGTGCGCGGGCACCAGCGCGCGATGGCGTGGCCCCTCGCAGTCGAATGCGAACCCCCCGCCGTCGTGGCCAATCTCGACCACGCGTTCATCGCTCTCGATCCAGCCGATCGCGCCCGGCATCGCGACCGGCACCTTGGGCGCGGCGGGCCAGACGGCGGGTTCGAGCGGGTTCTCGCTCATCAGGTGGAGCAGATCGGTGACGAGCAGTTCCTGATGCTGCTCCTCATGGTGGCAACCGAGCGTGACCAGCTCGATCGCGGCGTCCGGCAGATCATCGATCGCCGCCAGTAGCGCGTCGTTCACTGCCGCACGGTAGGCCAGCACCTCGTCCAGTGTTGGCCGCGTTACCATGCCGCGCCGCCCGCGCGCGTGCCGGCGTCCTTCGGCTTCGTAGTAACTGTTGAACAGGAACGGAAAGCGCGCGTCGTGCAATCGGTAGCCGGCGACGTGATCGCGCAGCACGAACGTCTCGAAGAACCACGTCGTGTGCGCCAGATGCCATTTCGCCGGGCTGGCATCGTCCATCGACTGCACCGTCGCGTCGGCGTCGGAGAGCGGCGCAACCAGCGCCTCGCTCAACGCGCGGACGCGGGCGAAACGGCGTGCCAATTCATTGTGCGATCCAGCGGTCTGGCGCTGCGGTTCCATCATCATCTCCCCGCCGCCAACCAGATTAGTCTATGTTAGCGATTTTCCCCGGCTACCCACAGAACGTCCCCACCCGCCGATAAGTTCACCGCGCGGCACGCGACGAACAGGAAATCGGATAAGCGGTTGAGATAGGCCAAGGCCTGCGGGTTCGCCGCGTCGCCGATTGCAACCGCCGCACGCTCGGCTCGCCGCACGATCGCGCGCGCCAAATGCAGCGACGCCGCCGCCCCGCCCGGCAGCACGAAGCTGGTCAGCGGCGGTATGTCGGCGTTCATCGCGTCGATCTCGCGCTCCAGCCGCTCGACCTGCGCTGGCACGATGCGCAGCGTCATCTCACCGGGCGTAAAATCATCGCCCGGCGTCGCCAGATCGGCGCCCAAGTCGAACAGGTCGTTCTGCACCCGCGTCAGCCGAGCTCGCAGATCGCTGTCGGTCAGGCTCGCGATCGCGACCCCGATCGCGCTGTTTGCCTCGTCAACGTCGCCGATCGCGACCATGCGCGCATCTGCCTTCGACACGCGGCTGCCGTCCACCAGCCCGGTCGTGCCCTGATCACCCGTTCGCGTGTAGATGCGGTTGAGCTTGACCACCCCTACGGTGCGCTCAGCTACGTCCGGCGGCGGCGAGCAGCAGTACGCAGACGAGGATCGCGGCCGCCTGGAACATGATGCGCTGCTGCATCATGCGGTTCGACTTGAGCTGCCCCGCAGTCGGCCCGTCGCCGCCACCGCGTACCTGCGCCGACTGCTCCTGAAGAAAGGAGATGATGCCGCGGACGAGCGCAACCACCGTGGCGAGCATCGCCGCGACGAGCAGGATGACGAGAAAGGTGTTCATGACTTCAACCTAGGTATGAAACGCGCCGTTTGGAAGCTGCCCGCGGCGCAAATCGTCCGCCAGCGGAACGCCGTCGACGCCGCTTTCTCTCAGTGCCGCCAGTGTCGGAGCACCGTGCCGCTTCGCCAGCCGCTCGCCGTCCGGACCGGTCAGCAACTCGTGGTGGTGATAGCGCGGGGTCGGCAGGTCGAGCAGCGCCTGGAGCAGCCGATGGATGTGCGTCGCCTCGAACAGGTCGCGCCCGCGCACCACGTCGGTGATTCCTTGCGCCGCGTCGTCGACCGTGACCGCCAGATGGTAGCTCGCCGGCGCATCCTTGCGCGCTAGCACCACGTCGCCCTGCTGCTCGGGCACCGCCACGATCGTCTCGCCCCGATCGGTCCAGTCGAGTGCACCGATACGCGCGACCGCCGCCACCATGTCGAGCCGCCAGCAATGCGGCTCGTCCATCCGCGCCGTCGCATACGCGCCGCGGCACGTGCCAGGATAGACGCTGGCGGGTCCATGCGGGGCGCTCATCGCCTCGGCGATCTCCGCGCGGGTGCAGAAGCAGGGGTAGAGCAGCCCATCTTTGCGCAGGCGATTGAGTGCCGCCTGGTACAGCGCCAGCCGTGCCGACTGGAACACGACCGGACCGTCCCACGCCAGCCCGAGCCACGCGAGGTCGGCCGTGATCGTCTCGACATGCTCTGCGCGGCTGCGCGTGCCGTCGATATCCTCGATCCGGAGCAGGAACTGCCCCCCGCCGCCGCGCGCCAGATCATGCGCGCGGATCGCGGAATAAGCGTGGCCGAGATGGAGGCGCCCGGTCGGTGACGGCGCGAAGCGTGCGACGATCATGCGCTGCGTCACATGCGCACGCCGGCGCGCGCGCTCAAGCGGTGGCGAAGAACTTCGTCCCCACGACCCCGATGATGATCAGTGCGATAAAGCCGATCTGCGCGGTGTTGAGTCTTTCGCCGAACAGGATCACGCCGAAGATCGTGACGCCGACCGCGCCGAGTCCGGTCCATACCGCATAGGCAGTGCCCGCCGGCAGCCCGCGCATCGCCATTGCGAGCAGCCCCATGTTGACGAAGCTCAAGGTCACCGGCACCGCAGATGCGGCCCAACTGCCCTGCACTGCCGCCCACTTCAGGCTCAGTGCCCAGATGATCTCGGTCACGACCGCCACGCCCAGAATGACCCACGCCATCGGGTTTTCTCCACTCACGGGCTCAATGGAATGGGCACAGCCGCCGGAAACCCGAAAGAGGCGCGGTACCGATGCCGCATGAGGCGGCGCGGCAGCGCGTTAGGTGCTCAACGCGCGATTGTCCACGCTCGCGCCACCCGCCCACGCAATCGGCGTGACTAAATCGCACCTCGCACGTTAGGACGCGCGCATGACCGATCACACCGACGCCGCCGCCGCGCCTACTCCGCCCGTCGCCCCGACGCGCCCGCACGAATTCACCACCCACGGCATCACGATCAGCGATCCCTGGGCGTGGCTGAAGGACTCGAGCTACCCCGAGGTCAACGACCCCGACGTACTCGCCTACCTCGAGGCGGAGAACGCCTATTTCGAGGCGCAGATGGCGCCGCACCGGCCGCTCGTCGACCGGCTCTACGAAGAGATGAAGGCGCGCATCAAGGAGGACGAGTCGTCGGTCCCGCAGAAGGACGGCGACTATCTCTACTGGGCCGCGTTCGAGACCGGGGGCCAGTATCGCAAGTGGTGGCGTCGGCCGGTCGACGCGCCCGCCGACGGTTCGGCCGACGAGCTGATCCTCGACGAACCCGCGCTGGCCGAGGGCAAGGAATATTTCCGGCTCGGTGGCTTCTCGATCTCGAACGACGCGACGAAGCTTGCCTATGCGGTCGACGACAATGGGTCGGAACGCTTCACGGTTCGCGTGAAGGACCTTTCCACCGGCGAACTGCTACCCGACGTGATCGAGGGGATGCTGTCCAACATCGTGTGGATCGCCGACGACAGCGGCTTTCTCTACGGTCTCGCCAACAAGGAATGGCGCACCGACAACGCGCGCTTCCACCGCATCGGCGACGATCCGGCCAAGGACGTCGAGCTGTTCCACGAGGATGATGAGGGCTACCGCGTCGCGGTCGGCGAGACGAGCGACCGGCGCTGGATCGTTATCGGCACCGGCGACCACGTGACAAGCGAGGTGCGCCTGCTGCCCGCCGATAATCCCTTCGCCGAGCCGATCCTCGTCGCGCCACGTCAGTCAGGGCGCGAGTACGATGTCGACATGCACGGCGATACCTTGTTCATCCACACCAACGACACCGACCCGATGTGGCGGCTCGTCACCGCGCCGATCTCGGCGCCGGGCGAATGGTCGGAGCTGATCGCACCGTCGCCGCATTTCTACATGACCGGGGTCGAGTGTTTCGCCGACTTCTTCATCGTCGAGGGCCGAGAGGACGGGCTCGACCAGATCGCCATCCATTCCTACGACGGCGCCGAGCCGAAGCGGATCA
>NZ_CAJYVU010000013.1 GCF_913778135.1 uncultured Sphingomonas sp.
AGTTCTATTGAACATCTTGTGCCTGTGCTATGGCGATCCGCACGAACCACGATCGTGGTCGCAAGGGAGAGGATCATGCACGCTTTCGCCTCACGTCGCAGGTCGCCGGTTTCGCGGCCCGGCAACAAGTCCGGAACATTCGATCTGTCTGGTGCGCGAACGATCGGGCGCTTGCTCGGCATGGTCCTGGGGCTAGCCTTGCCGGCTGTCGCGATCGCACAAACGCCGACGGCTCGGGTGAAGCTCGACAGCGGCATCGTGGTCGGGGCGAACGAAGGCCCGGTATCCGTGTTCAAGGGCATCCCTTATGCCGCGCCGCCCGTCGGTCCGTTGCGGTGGAAGGCGCCGCAGACCGTTGCGCCATGGACCAACGTGCGAGAGGCTCGCCGTTTCGGTGCGGCCTGTCCGCAGGATGACGCGCACAAGGAGCCGTGGGCGCAGGTCGGGCCGACGAGCGAAGACTGCCTGTTCCTCAACGTCTGGCAGCCGACCAAGCCCGGAACGTATCCGGTCATGGTGTTCATCCACGGGGGCGGCTTCACCTACGGCGCTGCGGGTGTGCCGTTGTACGACGGGGCCGCGCTTGCTCGCCGGGGTGCGGTGATCGTGACGATCAACTATCGCCTTGGCCGGCTCGGCTTCTTCGCGCATCCCGCGCTCACCCGGGAAGATCCGGACGGGCAACTCGGCAATTACGGGATCATGGATCAGGTTGCGGCCCTGCGCTGGGTACGCCGCAACATCGCGCGTTTCGGCGGCGATCCCGCCAACGTCACCGTCTTCGGCGAGTCGGCGGGTGCCGGGACCGTTCAGGTCATGATGGGTTCGCCTTCGTCGCGGGGATTGTTTCAGAAAGCCATTTCCGAGTCCGGCGCGGGCGGCGGCGCGCTGTTCCCCATTCGTGGCGGTCCCATCAATGCCGAAAAGCTCGGCGAACTATGGACCGCCAGCCTGGGGTTGAAGGACGCGACGGCCGCACAGCTTCGCGCCATCCCGCTCGCCGACATCGTGAAAAATGGTCGTGCCTTTCCGTTCATAGACGGAAAGGTCGTGGTGCGCAGTCCCGGTGACCCGTTCTACCGCAACGAGGAGATGCGCATTCCGCTGATGATCGGCGCGAATTCCAACGAATCCAGCCTCGGCGGCATGAACGAGGCCGCGGCCATGGCGCTGCTGGGCGATCAGTTCACCGCACTGCGCGACGGCTATGTCGCGACCGGGGGCAAGCCGCGTGACGCCGCCACCATCGATCTGGCCGAAGATGTCGGCTTTGTCCTGCCGTCGTTCGCGCTGGCGGATCGCCATGCCGCCAACGGCAACCCGGCCTTCGCCTACTTCTTCGATCAGGTTCCCGTGGATCAGCGCGCCGGCGCGGCGGGGACCGATCACGGCGGCGAACTGGAATATGTGTTCGGTACCAAACCAGCCGAGCACCGTTGGGACGCCCGCGATGCCGCCGTGTCGAAACTGATGGGCGATTACTGGGTCCGCTTCGCGCGTACGGGCGATCCGAACGGCAACGGTGCGCCGCGCTGGCCTGCGGTCACCACGACGCCGACAACCTATCTGTCGGTCGGTGCCACGACCGAGGTCAAGCGACTGGAGCCGATCCGCGAGCGCGCCAAGGATGCCGCCATGATCGATGCGCGCAAGAAGTGGGCGCTGTCTCCTGCGCAGTGATCCGATCACCGGCACCACACCAACGAACGGGAGAGTGAAGATGGGTAGCAACCCCAACCGCCGGCAGATGGTCGCAGGCGCAGCGAGCCTGCTTGCCGCGGGGCGTGCCGCAGACGCGCGCACGCGTCCTGCCGTACCGCGGAGCGGCAGGGATTTCCTCTGGGGTACCGCGATCTCCGCGCATCAGAGCGAAGGCAACAATACCGCCTCCGACAGCTGGCTGCTCGAGACGATCACGCCGACCGCGTTCAAGGACCCGTCCGGCGACGCCTGTGACAGCTATGCCCGGTACGAAGAAGACCTCGATATCGCCGTCAGCCTGGGCCTGAACTGCTACAGGTTCGGCATCGAATGGGCTCGGATCGAGCCGGCACAGGGCATGTTCTCGGAAGCCGCGCTCGATCATTACGTTTGCGTCCTGGAGGCGTGCCACGCGCGCAGGTTGTTGCCCATCGTCACCTACAATCACTTCACCGTGCCGCTGTGGTTCGCGATGCGCGGCGGCTTCGAGGTAGTGGACGGTGCCGACCTGTTTGCCCGCTTTTGCGCGCGGGCGACGCAGAAGCTGGGGCCGCTGATCGGCATGGCGACCACGTTCAACGAGGCCAATATCCTCGGGCTGCGCAGGGTTCTGCCGCGTTTTGCCAGCGACGCCGAGGCAACCAATGCGCGGGCGATGATCGCTGCTGCGGCGCGGCGGACGAATTCGCCCGCATTCTCGTCCATGCTGTTCGGCGATCCCGACAAGATCGATGCCGTCATGCTGGACGCCCACGCCAAGGCGCAGGCGGCGATCAAGGCAGGTCCGGGCGATTTTCCCGTCGGAGTTTCGCTGACCATGCAGGAGGTGCAGGGCGTCGGTCCGGATAACCGGGCGGCGGAGGTGGAGCGCACCATGTACGGCGGCTGGCTGGATGCTGCGCGCCGCTCCGACTTCGTCGGCGTGCAGACCTATTCGCGGATGCGTGTCGGCGCGAAGGGGCTGCTGCCCGCCGATGGCAGCGTGCCGCTGACCGACATGGGGTACGAGAACTACCCGCCCGCGGTCGGCGCGACGATCCGTTACGCCGCGAAGCATATCGGCCGCCCCATTTACCTGACGGAAACCGGGATCGGCACCACCGATGATGCCGCGCGCGCCAGGTTCATCGACGCGACGGTCGCCGAGGTCGCCCGGTGCATCGCGGAGGGCATCGACGTGAAGGGCTATCTCTACTGGTCGCTGCTCGACAATTTCGAATGGACCTCGGGCTATGCCAAGCAGTTCGGTCTCGTCGCCGTTGATCGCAAGACGTTCAAGCGGACCGTCAAGCCGAGCGCACGGGTGCTTGCGGCGCATGCCCGGGCCCGCAAATTGTGAGCACACGCCGCGCGACGTCGATCCGGCGTCGCTGGGTCACGCGCGGCTTGACCTGCCTGGGCGTGGTAATTGCCATATTGCTCGGGCTGTTCACGGCGGTCGGCGGCTGGGGCTTGTTGGCAGGGCTTCGTGGTCCGCCCAAGGCGTTCGACGCGTCCGCCCTGCCGCCCGCACCGGATTATGCGAAGGGCGGCGCGTGGCTCGCGCTGCCTGGCCGCAATGGTCTGGAGCGGTCGACGCCGCCCGAAACCGCCGTCATCGACGAACGAACGGCTCGCGCGGACGTGTTCTTCGTCCACCCCACCACGTTCAAGGGAAGCCCGGTGTGGAACGCGCCTTTCGACGCGACGAACGACGCCGCCCCCCTAAACCGGCCGGTGTTGCTGGCCCAGGTGAGCGTGTTCAACGCCTGTTGCCGGCTTTATGCCCCGCGATATCGCCAGGCGACGCTCGGCGCCTTGAAGGAGATGCGGGCGCTGGATGCCGCTTACGGCGATGTCGCGCGCGCATTCCGCTATTTCATCGCGCACCACAATGCCGGTCGACCCTTCATCATCGCATCGCACAGTCAGGGGACCGCGCACGCCATCCGGCTACTGCAGGACGAAATCCTCGGCACACCGCTCGAGAAGCGGCTCGTCGCGGCGTATCTGATCGGCGGCTACGTGCCCGATACGTTCGGCCAGGTCGGCCTGCCGATCTGTGAAGCTGCGCGTCAGACCGGCTGCGTCGTTTCCTATAACACGAGTGAGGCCGGGCGCAGTGGCACGCGGATGATCACCGACAATCGCGCCTATTGGTGGCGGGGCGTGCATGTCGTGAACGGTCGCTCGCGCGCGCTCTGCGTCAATCCGCTGACCTGGCGCCGTCACGGCGCTGCGCCGAAGGATGCCAACCACGGCAGCCTGCCGTTCCCCGCAGCACCGTTCGGCACTGCGGCCGGCACGCTGCCAGCACTGGTGCCTCATCTGACCGGGGCGGCCTGCCGCGACGGCCTGCTCGAAGTGGAAGTGCCGTGGTCGGCACCCTCGGGCTTCATGGACAAGCTGTCGATCCTGTTCGGCAGCTACCATCTCAACGACTATGGGCTCTTCTACGACGCGTTGCGCCGCAATGCGGTGGACCGGGTCGCCGCATGGCAGGTCGCGAACCATGCCCGATAGCGGTCGGGGTGCACGGCCGCGCACACCTCTGGCCAACAGGGAAGGAAGGCCCACGCCGTACCCATCCTCTACAAGAGAGGGCCGTTGGAGATGGACGATGCCAGGTACAAGCATGGCGTGATCGCGACGGCCATCGCCCTTTCGCTCGCGGCGGACGCTGCTGCGCAATCGACGCCCAACGCGCCGACGGAGCCCGATCGAGCGCAGAATATCATGCCGACGGGCCTGCTCAAACGTCCACATCACCTCATACGTCGCCTGCGACCGCAAGGGCAATCTGTGCGACATCTGGTAAGCCTCGGCTGCCGACGCCGGAGTCGATGTGCGCGGTGACGACGATGTCGAGCGATGCGTCACCGCTCCGGTCCGGCGCCTGCGCAGCGCTCGGTGTGGGTGCTGAGGTCTGCGCAGCCGTCATGCTCGGCACCAGAGCCAGAGTAGCGCAGGCAATCAGCCACGCCGACTTGCTCAATCCTGTCATCATCCACCCCCTGTTGACCAACCATCCGTGCGGTAGATGCACGTCAGTTTTCGGCTGCAATGACTCACACACCTTCTCGCCGAGCGTTAAGACGTTCATTGAAGTTTCAATGTCTATTATCGCTGGCGGTCGAACGTTCAGGCCCTTCGACTAGGCAACGATGGCCTGTCCTGGCGCGACGCGTGGCTGACGCTGCGCCCGCTCGTCGCCGCGTCGGTCACCGTTTGCAATTCGCGTTGCGACCGATCCCGCCGCTACCGGGACCTGTCCTCATCACTCGACGGGTTCGGCGGGGCTGCCGGGTCGCCGGCGGATTGTCGGGCAGGTCGACCTTTTCGGCATCGCGCGCGACGGTCGCCGTCACCAGCTGCTACAGCGGCGCGGCGCTGACGATCCGGACGGCGGCGCGCGGCGCGCCGACGCCATCCGCCACGCCGATTTCGCAAGGGCCTTTTCCAACAGCCTCGCCTGGGCCTGGTACCTGCGGACTAGTTCGGTTTGCTCAGCGGCAGGCTGATACGAAATGCGGAAGTTCCCGGCGCACGCTGGTAGACCACGTCACCTCCATGTGCTTGCGCAATGCCACGCACCACAGCCAGTCCGAGCCCCGATCCTCCAAGTCGACTGGTGCCGCGCGTGAACTGGCGGAATGCATCGCCTTCAAAGCCGGGGGGCAGCCCGGGGCCGTCGTCAGAAACGGTGATCGTTGCCGCTCCTCCGGCGGATACGACCGCGATCCGCAGGGTGCAGGCATCGGCATGGCGGCGGGCGTTGTCGACCAACGCTAGGACGGCCTGACGGATGCGGGCGGCATCGGCGCGCACGGAGACGGGCTCAAGCGTCATCTGCAGCTCAAAACCGGCCGGTGCGAGTATCGCCAGCACTAGTGGCTGCATCTCGGCCAGCTCGGCGGCAAGATCGACATCCGCTATTACCAGTTCGAGCCGTCCGCTGTCGGCCAGGCTGACGCTACGAAGATCCTCGACCAGCCGGGTCAAGCCGTCCGCCTGCTTCATCAGCCCGGTCACCAGCGCATCATCAAGCGGAAACACGCCGTCCTTCGCCCCCTGCAGTCGGCCGCGAAGCACGGTCAGCGGCGTGCGCAGCTCGTGCGCGATCTGCGCGTTCCAGACCTTCACGTCGTCGGACATGCGTTGCAGGCGACCGGCCATCGCGTTGAAGTCGTCGATCAATAGCGCGATTTCGCCATGCGTTCCGGGCACGGCATCGATCCGCGTGGTAAGATCACCCGATGCGATCCGGCGCGCAGCGTCTCCCACCGCGCCCAACGGGCGAACGATCCTGCGCGCGAGGCGGATCGCGATGACCAGCGCCAGAACGATCCCGATCCCGGCGGCGGCAAGCGTGATGCCCAGATCGAGCCCGGTGGTGTCGGCGACGCTGGAGGGCATGGGCGGAAGGATGCGCATGCGCTCAAGCACCGCATAAACGATGTAGAAGGCCACGGTGCTGACGACGACGGCAACGAACGCCAGCCCCGCCATCGCGATCGACAATTGCCGCGTAAGGCTGACCTGCCGGCTCATCCGCGGGACCAGAGGCGATAGCCGACGCCGCGCACGCCCTCCGGCATGTTCGGGGCGCCTGCCTGCTCCAGCTTGCGGCGCAACTTGCTGACATGGCTATCGACCGTCCGATCGAGCGCGTCCGATCCGGGCAGGCAGGCGTCGAGCAATTCGCCGCGGCTGAACACGCGGCTGGGCGTTCGCGCCATATGCGTTAGCAGTCGGAACTCGGTCAGCGTCAGTGTCACCTCGCCCGTCACGGTGCGAACCATATGTGCGCCGATGTCGACCTCGACCGGACCGACCCGGAGGACGCCGCTGCCGTTGTCCCCGCCCGAGCGTCGCAGCACGGCCTTGACCCGCGCCACCACCTCGACGGGATTGAACGGTTTCACAACATAATCGTCCGCGCCGACGCGGAGCGCCTGGAGCTTGTCGATATCCTGATCGAGCGCCGTCGTGACGACGACCGGCGTGTTCCCCCGGCGTCGGACCTCCGCCAGTACCTCCCATCCGTCCACCAGCGGCATCGAGATATCCAGCAGCACGATGTCCGGTTTCAGCACCAGATGCAGGTCGAGCGCGGTTCGCCCGTCGGTCGCCTGCACCGTGCGAAATCCCTCGCGTTCGAGATAGGCACGCACGATATCGGCGATGTCGCGGTCATCCTCAGCGATCAGGGCGAGCGGGCTCATCGGGTGGCGGGCGTCGGCATCGCATCATCCTAGCCGCACTTTCCACGATCCTGCCAGCGCGGATCCACACAGTCTCCACACGATCTCGACCCCGCGGCAACCGACCGCGCCGATGGGCGTGGCGATGAAGCATAGCTACCGCCTTACAACCGCTAGTCTCGGCTTGCTGACAGCCATGATGATGGCTGCCACGCTGGGCGGATGTTCCGCGCAAGCGCCTGCGCGAAACACCAGCGAGATCGAGGTGCTGACGATCCGGGTGGCACCACGGGCGGTGACAGCCGTGGATGAACTGCCGGGCCGCGTTGTCGCGTTCCGCACAGCGGAGATCAGGCCGCAGATCGGCGGGATCATCCAGCGTCGCCTGTTCGATCAGGGCGCCGTGGTGCGCGCCGGGCAGGTGCTTTTCCAGATCAGCCCCGCGCCTTTCCGCGCCGAGGCCGATACGGCGCGGGCGACGGTCGCCAAGGCATCTGCCGCCTATGCGCGGACGCGAACGCAGGCCGAACGCCTGAAGCCGCTGGTGCAAGCGGACGCGATCAGCCGACAAGCTTACGACGACGCCGTCGCTGCGCGGGAACAGGCGTCGGCAGAATTGGCGGAGGCGCGTGCCACGCTGCGGCGTCGGCAGATCGATGTCGGTTTCTCGCGTGTCACCGCGCCGATCGCCGGGCGCATCGGCGCGGCCAACGTGACGGAGGGTGCGCTGGTTGCCGCCGCCGACGCCAATCCGCTCGCGACAATCCAGCAGATCGACCGGGTCTATGTCGATGTGCGTCAACCCGCGGAGCGCTATGCCGCGCTGCGGAAACAGGGCGCCGACGCTCACGCGGCAGAGATCGTGGCCGGGTCCGGCGGGGTACCGCTACGAGGTCGCATCCTCTTTTCCGGCATTGCGGTCGATCCAATGACCGGCGATGCGCTGGTCCGCATCGAGGTGGCCAATCCGGGCGAACGATTGTTGCCCGGTATGTTTGTCCGCGCGCGGCTGCCCCGTGCCGCGCTGCCCGATGCGCTGACCGTGCCGCAACAGGCGGTGACGCGTGCAGGCGATGGGCGGGCTCAGATCAGTGTCGTCGACCCGCAGGATCGGGTTCACGTTCGTCCGGTGACCCTGGGGCCGCTGACGGACGGCCGTTATGTCGTCAGCGCCGGATTGAAGGCCGGTGAGGTCGTGATCGTCGAGGGGCAGGATCGGGTCCAGTCGAACACCCCGGTCAGGCAACGTGCCTGGCGTGACCGGACTGGGGACTAACCATGCCGCGCTTTTTCATCGACCGTCCGGTCTTTGCCTGGGTCATCGCCATCGCGATTGTGCTGATGGGCATCATCGCGATCCCGCAAATGCCGGTCGCGCGATTTCCCAGCGTCGCACCGCCGACCGTCAGCATCTATGCCAGCTACCCCGGTGCGACACCGCAGACGCTGAACGACAGCATCGTGTCGCTCGTCCAGCGCGAGCTGTCGAGCGCGAAGAACCTGCTGTATTTCGAAAGCTCGGCTGATACGTCGGGGTCCGCGACGATCACGGCGACCTTCCGCCCCGGCACCGACCCCGAACTCGCGCAGGTCGATGTGCAGAACCGGCTCAAGACGATCGAACCGCGCCTGCCGCAAGTGGTGCGCCAGACCGGCGTGACCGTCGAATCTGCCGCATCGGGCTTTCTGATGATCGTCAGCCTGCTGTCGGACGGACGCCAGGATGAGGTCGAGCTGTCCGATTACATGACGCGCAACATCGTCGATGAGCTGAAGCGTGTGCCCGGTGTCGGCCGCGTCCAGAACTTTTCGGCCGAGCGCGCGATGCGGATCTGGATCGATCCGGCAAAGCTCGCCGGATTCGGGCTGACCGCGACCGACGTGACCGCTGCGATCGCCGAGCAGAATGTACAGATCGCGCCGGGTGCGCTGGGGGCGGAACCGAGGAACGGCGGCCAGCGCGTGCTGGTGCCGCTGACTGCCGATGGTCAGCTGAAAACGCCGGAGGATTTCGCAGCCATCATCCTGAAGTCGAATACCGACGGGTCGAGCGTGACCTTGGACAAGGTCGCACGGATCGAGCTTGGCCGTCAGAGCTTCGGCAACGCCACGCGTGAGAACGGCAAGGTCGCGGCCTCGGTCGGCATCCAGCTGACGCCCGGCGCCAATGCCGTCGCCGCCTCGAAGGCGGTGCGCGAACGGATGGCCGAGCTGTCCCGCGCGCTGCCGCAGGGGATGAGCTGGACCGCGCCGTTCGATACCGCTCCGTTCGTGCGTATCTCGATCGAGAAGGTGCTCCACACGCTGGCGGAAGCGATGGTGCTGGTCTTTCTCGTCATGTACCTGTTCTTGCAGAAGGTCCGCTACACGCTGATCCCCGCGATCGTCGCGCCGATCGCGCTGCTCGGCACGATCGCGGTCATGCTGGCGACCGGTTATTCGATCAATGTGCTGACGATGTTCGGCATGGTGCTGGCGATCGGCATCATCGTCGACGACGCGATCGTCGTCGTCGAGAACGTCGAGCGATTGATGCACGAGGAAAAGCTGTCCCCGAAGGACGCCACGCGCAAGGCGATGGACGAGATCACGCCCGCGATCATCGGCATCACGCTGGTGCTGTCGGCCGTCTTCATCCCGATGGCACTGGCGGCGGGATCGGTCGGCACGATCTATCGCCAGTTCGCGGTGGCGATGGCGGTATCGATCCTGTTCTCCGCGTTCCTTGCGCTCACCCTCACTCCGGCTTTGTGCGCGACGCTGCTGAAGCCGCTGGAGGATGCACCGCGCAGGAACCGCTTTTTCACCTGGTTCGACGACCGGTTCGATCGATTGACGCAACGCTACCAGAGCTGGGTCGCGCGGCTGCTCAGGGCCAGCGGGCGGATGATGCTCGTCTTCGTCGCGATCGTCGGCATGCTGGGGCTCGCCTTCGCCAATCTCCCGTCCTCGTTCATGCCCGAGGAGGATCAGGGATATTTCATGACCAGCTTCCAACTGCCCGCCGATGCCACCGCGACGCGCACGCTTGAGGCAGTGCAGGCCTATGAGCGCCATGCCGCCACCCGCCCGGGCATCGAGACGACCGAGGCGATCCTCGGCTTCGGCTTTTCAGGCTCGGGGCCGAACGCCGCGATGGTCTTCACGATGCTGAAGGACTGGGGTGATCGGGGAGGGACGGACGTCCGCAAGGAAGTGGAAAGTGCCGACACCGCGGTCGCTGGCGCTATCCACGAAGGGCAGGTGATGAGCATCATGCCCCCGGCGATCGACGAATTGGGCACGTCGTCCGGCTTCGCGCTGCGGCTGGAGGATCGCGCAGGCAAGGGCCGTCAGGCGTTATTCACCGCACGCGACCTGCTCATCGCGCATGCCGCCCGCAGCACCAAGTTGAGCAGCGTCTATGCGGAGGGACTGCCGGCCGGTACCAGCGTGCGGCTCGACATCGATCGGGCAAAAGCACGTGCGCTCGGCGTGTCGTTCACCGCAATCAGTGACATGATCGGCACGGCGCTCGGCAGCAGCTACGTCAACGACTTTCCCAATCAGGGGCGCTTGCAGCAGGTGATCGTGCAAGCCGATGCGGCGCACCGCATGAACCTGGATGATGTGATGCGGCTGCGGGTCAAGAATGCAGCGGGCGGCACGGTGCCACTGACCGAGCTGGTCACGCCGATATGGAGCAACAGCCCGCTCCAGCTCGCCAGCTACAACGGCTATCCCTCCGTCAGCATCACCGGCACCGCCGCTCCCGGTACGTCCAGCGGCGATGCGATGCGTGAGATGGAGCGACTTGCCGCCGAACTGCCCCCCGGCTTCGCGATCGAATGGACCGGCCAGTCGTTGCAGGAGCGCAATGCGGGCGCGCAGGCGCCGATGCTGCTCGCCTTGTCGATGCTGGTCGTTTTCCTGGTGCTGGCCGCGCTATACGAGAGCTGGTCGATACCGATGGCGGTATTGCTGGTCGTCCCGCTGGGGCTGATCGGTGCGGTAGCCGCGGTGCTGTTGCGCGACCTGTCGAACGACGTCTTCTTCAAGGTGGGGCTCATCACCATCATCGGGCTGAGTGCCAAAAATGCGATCCTGATCGTCGAGTTCGCCAAACAATATCGCGAGGCCGGCAGCAGCCTGGTCGACGCCGCCATCGCCGCCGCACGCGTGCGGCTGCGCCCGATTATCATGACCAGCCTTGCCTTCACCCTAGGCGTCATGCCGCTGATGCTGGCGGGCGGCGCGAGCGCGGAGACGCAGCACGCAATCGGAACCGGCGTGTTCGGGGGCATGATCACGGGCACGCTTCTGGCGCTGGTTTTCGTGCCGACGTTCTTCGTGGTCGTGCTGGGACTGGCTGAGAAATGGCGCGCGCGGCGGGCGGGGCAGGTGCCATGATGATGCGCTCCATGATGCTCGCGCTGATGCTGGCGAGCACTGCGGGCTGTTCGATGACGCCGAGGCTGGCTTTACCGACGCCCCCGGTCGCAAAAGCCTATCCGGTTGCGAGCGGACATGAACCGCTCCCGGCATGGCGCGGCATGTTCGGGGATCCGCGGCTGCAACGGTTGATCGCGCTGTCGCTCGATGAGAGCCGCGACTTGCGGATCGCGGCGCTCAACGCCGAAGCGGCGCGCGCGCAGGTGCGCGTCCAGCGCGCGCAGTCGCTGCCAGCCCTCAACGTCGATGCGGGCTATACGCGGCAGCGTCAGCCTGCCAGCGTAGCCGGTGCGGGCGTTGGCCTGACGCCCGGCACAGGGACGGGCACCGCGCCGACCGGGTACACCTTCGGGCAGTTCAGCGCGCAAACCGCACTGTCGAGTTTCGAAATCGATCTGTTCGGCCGCCTGCGTGCGCTCAACGAGGCAGCGTTCCACCGCTGGCTCGCGAGTAAAGAGGCGCGTCGTGCAGTGCAGCTTACGGTGATCGGCGCAGTTTCCGACGCTTATTGGAACGAGCGGCTGGTCGACGAGCAGCTGGCGCTGACCGCGACGACGCTTGCGGACTGGCGGACCTCGCTCGACATCACCCGTCGCCGCCACGATGCCGGACAGGCAAGCGGCATCGATCTGGCGCAGGCCGAGGGATTGGTGCGCCAGGCGCAGGCCGATCTGGCCGAGCGTGAGCGCGAGCGCGCGCAGGCGACGAATGCACTGACGCTCGCGGTCGGTGCCCCGCTGCCTCCCGATCTGCCTGTACCGGTTCCGCTGATCGACCAGCCGGTTCGCAACACCCTGGCGGCAGGTACGCCGTCGGAATTGTTGCTTCGCCGCCCCGACATCGCCCAGGCGGAGCAGGAGCTGCGCGCGGCCAATGCCGATATCGGGGCAGCGCGCGCCGCCTTCTTCCCGCGGGTGTCACTGACCGCAGCCTTTGGCTTTGCTAGTCTCGCGCTCGATACGCTGTTCCGGGGCGCCAACAGGTCCTGGTCCTACGCGCCGGCGATCAGCCTGCCGATCTTCCGAGGCGGTGAGCTAAGCGGCAGTCTCGACATCGCGAAACTGCGTACGTCCATCGCCGTCGCGACCTATGAAAAGGCTATCCAGACTGGATTCCGCGAAGTCGCCGACGGCCTCGCCGCGCAGGCAACTTATGGCGCGCAGTTAACCGAGCAGCGCGCCGTGATAACCGAGGCGGAACGCCGCCTATCGCTATCCAGCCTTGCCTATCGTGCTGGTCAGACGGACCGGCTCGAACTCCTAGACGCGCAGCGCGCGACCTATGCCGCACGGCAGACGGCACTGACCGTCCGTCGCGATCAACTAACCGCCGCCTCCGCGCTTTACCGCGCGCTGGGTGGCGATACTGCCCCTGAGGACATGCGATGAACCAACGCCCCGATCGTTACCCGCTATCGATGCGTCTGCTGCACTGGATGCGCGCGGCATTGATCATCCCGCTTATCACGCTGGGATGGGCGATGACCTCGCTGCCCGACAGCTTCGTTGCCAAGTCGGAATGGGCGTATCCCGTTCACAAGGAGTTTGGCGTGCTGGCCTTCCTGATCGGTGCGATCGCTCTCTTCGTTCGCCGACGATCTGCCGTGCCGCCGCATTCCGACGGTCTGGCGAGATGGGAAACGACACTGTCGACAATAGTGCAACATGTGATGCTGGCGCTCGCCATCGTCGTGCCGCTGATGGGCTATGCGATGTCCAGTTCGTTCACGCAAAGCGACGGTGTGCCCTTCTTCGGCTTGGAGTTGCCGGAATTGCTCCCCAAGAACGATCGGGCCTTTGCCGTCTTCGCGTGGACGCACAAGACGCTGGCTTACACCCTGCTTGCGCTGGTCGCGCTTCATGTCCTTGGCGTGCTCAAGCACCGCTTCCTTGATCGCGGACGGAACACCGACGTCCTGCCCCGCATGATATGATGCCGGCCCAGACCACCGACGCGGCTGCGACGGCGCCGGCCGTCGACCCCGGTCCCGGCTGGCAATGGCGTTACGGGTCGATTTTCGGCGGTCAGGCGCTGTCGATGATCGGCTCCGCGATCACGCAGTTTGTGCTGATCTGGTGGATCACCGATACGACCCGGGATCTCGGCGCGCTGGCGACCGCCGGGCTTGCGGCGCTGCTGCCGCAGGCACTGCTGGGACCGCTCGGGGGGACGTTCGCCGATCGCTACAGTCGCCGCCTGTTGATGATCGTCGCCGACCTGTTGGCGGCTGCGTGCGTCGTAGTCCTCATCGTGTTGTTCCTGATCGGGCAGGTCGCGCTGTGGCACGTATACCTCGCAATGTTTGCGCGAAGCGCAGCGGGTGCATTCCAGATGCCGGCATCGTCCGCGAGCACGGCGATGCTGGTGCCACGCGGCTTCCTTCCCCGCGCAGCGGGGCTCAATCAGACGCTCATGGGAATTGTCACCGTTGCCGCAGCGCCGTTGGGCGCGCTGGCGATCACGGTGATGCCGGTCGGCATGGCGTTGTGGATCGACGTAGGGACCGCCGTCTTGGGGATAACGCCACTGCTGATCTTCGCGGTCCCGCAACAACGCGGAAAAGGCGAGAATTTAGGCCTGTGGGCGGAATTTCGCGAAGGCATAGCAGTGGTTCGGCAAAGCCCCCGGCTTTTGCGTATCTATGCGCTGCTGACCGCGGTGGTGTTGGTTATCATGCCGACCTTTACGCTGCTGCCGTTGCTGGTGAAGCAGCATTTTGGTGGCGGGCCTGAACAGGTCGCCATCCTCGAAAGTGCTGGCGGAGCAGGAATGATCGCGGGCGGGGTGATCGTCGCCACGATCGTACCCAAGCGATTAGTCCGGTGGATCGTGTGGGGGTTTACCTTGTCCTGCGCGTCGCTCGCGGCGACTGCGCTGTTGCCGCCCGGATTATTCTGGCTCGCGACGATGATGTGGGCGATCAGCGGGATCACCTTCATTATGGGGGATGCGCCGTTCACCGCACTTATTCAGACCACGGTGCCCAACTGGTTGCAGGGACGCGTGCTGGCGCTGCTCGGCACGCTGATGGGTCTGGCTGCCCCGGTCGGCCTACTCGCTGCGGCTCCTCTAGGCGAAATCATCGGCGTTCGCTGGCTGTTCGTCCTGCTGGGCAGCGCGGGCACACTGGTCTGCTTGCTCGCCTTCGCATCAAAGAAGCTGCTGAGCGTTGAGAGCGGCATCCACCAGTGAAGAGTGGCATTTGCGAAAGGGTTCGGCATCTTTTCGCTTGCTCGAAGTGGGGTATTGAAATCGTTCGACCCTGTTGAAAAAGGCTTGCTTGCGGCGGTGACGAGCGCGTGATCCACTTCTGCAAGGCGGAACAGACTCACGGACATCACGGGCCGGCGCGGTACGCCTACGCCATCAACCCGCTGCTCGACCGCGACACCGACCGCGTCCTCGACGTGGAGGCGACGCCCGCCCGCTTCGCAGCGAGGGTTGCGGCAAGCCAGGCGCTGGTGTCACGTGCCAGCACCAGGCTGGGCATTGAACCTGCCAGTCTCGCGGCTGACAAGGCCTATGGTAGTGATCCGCTGCTCGGCTGGCTACTCGGAACGCAACCTGAGGCTACGAAGGCTCAAGCTGCCGGACCTATCAGGGCTTATCATGGCAGTGATGCCATCGGAACGCTGACCGCGGGCGCAACCGGGACGTAGGCGGTGAAGGAGTTGACCTGGCTGAGCAGCGCCGCAATGACGAACGAGCTCGTCGCCACCGGGCTGATCGATCTCCGAATCGCGGAAAGACGACCGCTGCGCGGTCGCGCTGACCATGATGCCTGCTGAACGACTTGGGCGACAGCGAGTGCGCCACGCTGATCGCGCTCCTTGAATGGATTGAACGCGCTCGGATCTGATCAACAACCGTCAGGCATCCTGCGGCTTGCCACGAAGGGCAAGATCGCACCTATTGCTGCGATCCGCACTTGGCTTGGCAGATGCCTGGACATTCCCCCGCTGGAGCTGCTGCGCCGGGACAATGCGGCGCGGGACTGGTGACCTTCCGCTCGCTCATCTCGCAAGTTATCGCTTTGCTCGCCGGACAGGTCACGCCTTTCGCCCCGGCACGGTTCTGTGACGCGCTTACCATCGACATCGCTGCCGCTGCGGCGACGCTGATTGCGTCGCGCACGCCGACGACGGCATGTACGCGGTACGGGCGTAGCCGCACATTATGGCGGCGCTGCCGCGCTCCGCAGCATGCCCTGACGGTGAGCAGGCGGCGTGGGCTTGAGCGTCTAACCCAACCAGGGTCAGGTCGACCTGCCTTCGACACATCCCGCCCCAGCAGAAGCGAACCGATCTCGTTCCGATGGTGGTGCCGTGGTGTCCCGAGCGTTCACACCCCGGCAGAAAATATGCTAAGTTTCAAAGAAATGGTGCTGCCGGTGAGGATTGAACTCACGACCTCAGCCTTACCAAGTCCCGGCCCGCGGTTTCCGTGACTTACCATCGCTTACCGCCACTGGGTTTTCCCGATAAAAACAGTCATTTAGATGGACGTCCCCTTACCTTGGCATACCGTGGGCTTCCGCTGCGGTGCTTGCCAGGTGATTGCCAGGACAGCACCAATGACGATCCCGACGACGCCCGATTCCAAGAGCCTCACCGACACCCCCACCGTCATTAACAAGAAGTTCCTGAACGCGCTCGAGACGCCATCGCGGGAAGAGGGACGGCAGATCCACTGGGACGCCCAACTCAAGGGCTTCGGCATCCGCGTCAATCCCAGCGGAAGCATCGTCTTCGTGGTCCAATACCGCACTCGCGCCGTCGGCGCGAAGACGCAGACGCTAACGATCGGGAAATACGGCTCGCCCTGGTCCCCCGATGCGGCACGGGCGGAAGCTCGCGCGGTTCTCGAGCAGGTCCACCGCGGAGGCGACCCCATCGCCGAGCGGCGAAGCCGGGAGGCCGATGAGCAGGCAGCGGTCGCCTCGGAAAGCCACCACGACTTCGATGCGTTCGCCGACCGCTACATCGAGAAGCACGTCAAGGCGAACGGATTGCGCAGCCTCAAGGACGTCGAGGGGACGTTCAACCGCGACCTGCGCCCCTTCTTCAAGGGCAGGTCGGTGCGCGAGATCACGAAGCAGGACTGCAAGGACATGCGCGCGGCGGTGGGGGACCGCAGCCACTCGGCCGCCAACAAAGCGCATAAATGGCTCAACGCTTCATTCATGTGGGGAATCGAGCATGACGGGCTCGACGCCAACCCGATGTTCGGCCTGCGCAAGCCGATCGCCGATGAGAGTTCGAACAGATGCTAGCTGTGTTAAGCAAAAACCGTGTCTTATTAGCTGCCTAGATTTTCTCACCGCATTTTACTCGGATTTATATCCGAATCGGTCAAATCGCGCGATGTTTTAGAACGCGGCTCGGGCCGCGCGCATTCGTGTGCGCCCGCGGCTATGGCGAGCTCACATGCTTAGCATGCGGGGTTCAAGCGGACGTGGTCGGCTCTGTCGACGGCGCGAGGATCATGCTTTGATTGATCCTTTACGAAGAGCGCTTTAGCCGGGCGAGTGTTCAATCATCCGCTTGAGAATGGTCGGTTCGGTCACCGCCACCGCTGCCTACGCCTCGGCAGCGGCTTTCGAGAGCACCGCGCGCAACATCTCGTCACATCCCACCACACGCGCGATCGCGATGAGCGGGGCAAAGATCTCGTCGTGGCGATTGCGCACGTCCGACCTAGCCAAGTCGTATGCATCGGCTACTTTGCCAATCCGGCTCATGGCGAACGCGTGCGCCGCATCCCGCCAAGCCGCTACGTTGAAATCGACCTTGCACGCGTCGAACGCACTATCAGTCGAAACGCTAGTAGGGACTCGTATAGCCCGTGATGCCAGGATGGGGTCCAGGCCGAGCGTGTTTGACACCAAGCGGGGCCCGAAGAAGTCTATGGCCTCAGTTCGCCCACCGGGCATCGTCAGGATCTTGGTAGCCGTCAGCTGCTTGTAGCCTTGCTTTAAGGCTTGGCCCATCTCACCGCCTCCGGCAACCAGCGTCTCGGCATCGTCTAGCGCCACAAGGCCACCAGTCTCCCTGACGAGCCTCACGAGCGCAGCCGCAGAGCCTTGGGCCATGGTCTGTCCGTTAAAGGACATTGTGACTATCGTAGTCGTCAGATCCGATTTGCCACTTCCACGCTCGCCGTGAAGATGAATGATCGGCAGGGCATCGAACAGGCGAAAAAAATACGTTGCGAAGATGAATGTGGTCAGCGCCCAGTAGTCATCGGCGCAGGGCAGCCGCGCTACGTCGCGCAGTCCTGCCGCGGCCTGTTCTGCGAGAGTCCTGGGGTCAGTGCGACAGGGATCTTCTCCGGCCTTGCGGTCAGCGACGAACTGCCGAATGCCTGCCAACGACCACGAGCAATAGTGACCTGGGTCCTGGATCGGGTTGATCCGGGTTCCATCCGAAAGCGAATGGACGCGCCGGTGAGTTGGCGTGCCAGCCGGCGCGGGTAGAACCCTAGCCTCAAGAAGCGTCCCGTCCGACCGTAACACGATGGTATGGTATTGGTGAAGGACACGGTCCGACCTGCCTCCTTCGGCGGCTCGTCGGCGTTCTACGGTGAACGCATAGAAGCTCCGTGCGTCCTTGACGCCACCATGCACGGAGATCGGCTTTGCCGCAAAGTCACCCGACTCCCGGGTGAGGTCGCCCAAAAGATCGTCGTTCTCCAATTCCTCCGGAGCTGCGTCGTCAAGAATTTCTACCAGCCGAGTGGACATCGACAAGTCGTCTGGCCACTCATCGGCCACAAAGGTCGTACGGCTTCGTTCGACCGGCCTCTGCGCCACGCGGATGATCGCCGCGGCGCAAGCAGAAGCCACCCCGGCGGTGACTACCACCCTCGCGCGCCCCATCCAGTGACTCGGATCCAGCCACGCCGCCGGTATCCGGCCCGGTTGGCTCGAGCATTCCGCGACGACGTCGATTTCCCCACCCACCGCCGCCCTCTGCGCCTGCCAGACTTCGATGGCGCTCGCGCATATCAGAACGATCTGCCCGTTCTCGCCGGACGAGATCACCTCGGGCGCACCAGGTCCCCACCCAATCGGATTTTCGGGATTGACGGTCATGCCAGGGAGATTCAGATAGGCATACCGCCGACGAGCGCTCTCGCTCCCGACAGGGAATGCAAGGACGTTCTCCGTTCTCGTGCCATCGGAGCGGCGGTAGGGCTCCTTCATGCCCAGTCCGACCAGATGCACCGTGGCTTCGTCGATGCCCATAGCGGCCAGCATCGCCATCGCTTTCGGATTGCGGTGCAGATTGCTGGAGAGGCGGCGGAAGTTGCTGCCTATCTGGCTGCGGGCAGCGGCGGTCACTTCAAACCTCCACTACCAAGCTCTTCGTCCTGCTGCGAAAATGCGAAATGCGAAGACTCGACCTCATCCATGGAACCGGTCGCCGTGATAGAAGAGGTGCTGGCGGGCACCATTCCAATACGTGATCACGTGAGCGATAGCCCACGCGGTGAGCGGGCCCTTGGCGTATCCGAGCTCAGTCTGGCACACCCCGCTGGACCAAATGCCTCCGCGCGTGGTGGGCCTATGCGTGTGACCGATGGTGGCGCGAATGCCTAGGTTCTCGACGCTTTGCATGCCGCCCTTGCGTCCATCGGGGCCCTTGTCTCCGTGAATACCCATCTAAATCCCCGCCACCTTGTAGCTCTCGCCGTTCCGAAGGAAATGCACTCCCTGCAGCTCATCCGCGGCGAGATCCCGCAGCGTTGCCTCGAAGAACCCTTCCGAGTCCTCGCCGCGTGCGAGCCGCTCATGTAGAGCGAGTGCGCATCTCAGGAAGAAAATTGCGTTCGCCGGATCGTCCCGGAAATCAGTCTCCCGAAGCCAATGCCCGAACATGGCGTCGTGGTTGGAGGCAACGACCAGCGACGTGCACCACGGGCGTGAGGAGACGGAGAGAAATCTCGCAGCCTGCTCCATCTCCGCGCCCACGTTCCCACCCCCGTTCGCAAACTGGGCGAACCGACGGAGGTGGTTACGGGCGTCGAAAGGGCTTCGTGCCGAGAAGTCGCAGACGTCGTGGAAGATCTGCCGTCTCGGACGAAGTAGGTCGACGAGGGATTTGGCGGTTGGGTCCTTTGCGCCAATTCCCCAGGTCGCCGCCGCCACTTCCGCATCGAGACTGGAGTGGTGAATATCGCCGAAGTTGATCGCCTCGACCCCACAGCCGCGTTTGATGGATCCGCCTTCGACGCGGACTGCGAGATCCTGGAACGATCCGTCCCCGTCGACAGGCGCGAGGATGTGGCGGCAATGACCCACCCCGTCACTAGACAATTCCACGATCACGGCCCCGAGTTCCTCGCGCGATCCGGGGATGGCTGACCGGTGCGGAAGAGTCATAGCGCCCGTCGTGAGCTGCACGCGAAGGCCGTCGGCACGGATGCGCGGCATCGTCTCGAGCTGGATGACCGCATGAGGCACGACGGTCCAAACAGCGGATCTGCAGCCCTTCACGCTACCCAGAGGACGTGTGGCTCGCGGATGGACGCTTACGTTAGTGGCAACCTCCACCTGGTCCTCGAGATCGACCGGGCTCGCCCACAAGAAGTCTATAACTACCGGATCGACGTCGCCGTCGCCAATCTTCACCACCATCAGCTCGGCGTTCAACCAGTTGGCGTATGCGAGCACGTTGCGGAGGAACGCCTCGTGGGTGGGTGTTCCCGCCTCGGCACATGTGATGATCATCCTGGTGACGCCGGCGGTGGGGGCGTCGACCTTGCGGCGGGTCGGTTCGGACGATCGCACCTCTCGCATAGGCGTCGGACGGGCCGCGACATCTACCTGCGGGTGCATGGCCGGCCGTCCGCCCGCCTTTCGACGATTGACGCCGAAGCGAGTAATGACGTCCCCCTTCAACATGGCTTTCAACGGCGGCGGGGAAAATCCCTGATCCCGCAGCTTATTTCGCTGATACTGGACCAACGTCTCCCGAACCGTGATCTGGGAAACGCCCATCATCCGAGCCACCTCCGACATCGACTGGTGTCGAACATACAGGCTGTATACGGTAGCCTGACGTTCGGTCACGAACGTCGTCCGGCTCGTCTTCGTGGATGCCGTGCCGTTGGTGGACATGCCTCTCAACGCTCCTTCTTTAATGACTGGGTTCCACGACGTTCAGCGACGATCGAATGGATGCGTCGTCGATTATGACGGCGTGCGCCTAGCCCTTCCACGGCACCTGCAACGCCACGCGAACGGCATCGAAAGCGAGCGACGATGCTCCACCGACCTGCGCGGCACCCGGAATGACGAAGTCGCGGCCACTAAGCAGCGGATGGAGGACGCGCGCACCCGGCATGCCGACAGCGTCCGCGCGGTCGACCGCGTTAAGAATGCTCATCTTTGCCTCCCGGGTAAGATGCGTTTGTGGCGGAGACGGCACAGCTTGGGATTTCCACTGCGACGGGGGCGATGCGGCCGATCGCACGTCAGTTGTCGGCACCAGCTCGTCGGCCGCTTTGTCGGCGTCGAGCGGATCGGGAAAGATGCCGCGCTTTTCCTCGCGCGGCAGGTGCGCCGTGAAGCCGTCGCGTGCGTGGACGTCCTGGCCGGCATCGAACCGCTGACGGTGATCGCATCCATCGGTTCCTCCAGGTCGTCGCCGTCTGTAGGTCGCCGAACGGCGGCCTACAGCGACACACAGCAGATAAGAATTCTACGATTATAATTCAATAGTTCTCGTATTATTGAATTTGTGTGGCTAAATTCAGCGGGGCTTGGATCGGCGTCTCCGCCGCGCGTATCGGAATGGAGTGAAGAAGATGCAGGCCGTACAAGTCATGAGCGCGCTGGCGCAGCAGACCAGGCTCGATATCTACAAGCTGCTGGTCGAGCATCTGCCCCAAGGAGTGGCCGCGAGCGACATCGCGGACGCGGTCGGCATGTCGCGCAACGGCACCAGCCCGCATCTGGCGATCCTCTCAGCCGCCAAACTCGTTTCCGCAAGAAAGGGGGGGGGGGCAGGTGATCTACAAGGCGGAGATGCAGGTGGTGGAGGGCCTCGCGCGATTCCTATCGCAGCCCGTTGAACGCGATTGTGAGGGAGTTGCGAACCTAGACTGGTGAGCGCGTCTCCATCGCGGCGACCGCTGCCAAGCAGCAGACACCGCTCGACCCCCAGGCATCCAACCGGCTCGGCTGACCCCGCCGGTGACTTCACCTGCGGTCGTGCGTTAAAACACAGGTCTTTCTCTGGTTGCCGCCAGATGAAAGACTTGGTGATATGTTTCTGCATCGCGACGCGCCGGCGCTGACGCCGATTCAGTTTGCACGAGCGATCGAAATGGTCGACTTCGGCAATCGGCCTCGTCGTCCTACAACGACCGCATGATCAGCTCCTTCTGCGAACATAATCAACCCGATGAGGTGCGGTCCGAGCGGGTCCGCTCGTTGCTGGAGCACGCCGTCGGCGAGGCCCGGACGCCCACTGGAACCCCGGTGTGGCGCGCGTTGCACGACCTTTTCTTGACGGAGGCGCGGTTACGTGGCGCCGGGTTGGTCGAGGAAGCCTGGCTGGGACTCGATAGACCTGCGGTGCGCCGCCTAGCCGCGCGTTTCGACCGGCTCTTCTTCGGTCGTGGCGGCAGACGCTGCAGGCTGCCGGGTGGTGCGCTAATGGGTTCTGTTGGTCCAAGCGTCGGCTTCGTGGACGATCAGACCTTGAGCTTCGACGTCGACGAACCAGGGCTTCATCGGACCCAGGATCTACCGAAACGACCCGGCGGGTCGAACCTCTCTCTCCTTCTACGAGAAGTCGATCTCCTCTGTCGGGATCGGCCCTGCGGTGCCATCGGACGTCCGGCACTCGTTGAAAGGTTCATCGCGGGAAATTGGCGCTACTGTCTGCAGTGGCCGCCGTTCGCTCCGGCCGGTGGCGTGTTACTCGTACATTCCTTGAACTCGACCTCGCGCGGAATCTTCTGCGCGCTCACCGCTGGCGAGGTCGAGACCATCGCCGCGGACGTGGTCGACGAAATGGCTGATCTGTGGACCAACGATCGGGTGATCGCCGCGCGGGTGTGCGAGGCGAGCGATGCGGCTCGACGAGTGGCGACGACGCTGGACGGGGTCCGCTTTCGATGCGTGACGGTGCAGCTGAATGATCACGTGCCCTTCAGCCCCGTTGAGCTTTGCGTAGAATTCGACGCCATCGACGACGCTCTTCGACAAGGAACCGTGATGCAGGTCATCCGATCCGCACAGGCGCCTGGTAAGGCGGTCGGCATGCACGGGCTTCTCCGTTCGCTGGAGCTCGAGACGCTGCGCCATGCGGGAGCCGATGGACGCATCGACGAAATGGCTCTGTCGATCGCACTCGTTTCGACGGACGGTCTATCCTCCCTGCTCGTTCGACTCGCCGAGAAGTACGAGGTGTTCGCCGATGTCGCGGTGCCCTCGGGTCTTCAACGCTACAAGCTGTTCTGGTGCGACGGGATCATCCACGCCTCGAGTTGGGACGCAGGCCGTCTTCACGTTTGGAAGAACGAGATACGCGTTGAGGGTGAGCAAATGCCTGCGACCGTCTTGGCTGCCCTCAGAGGTAAACCGCTGTACCGGTTGTTCGACTCGCCTTTCAGATGTAGCGCGCTCATTCGATCGGCTATCGATTATGGGACCTTTATTGCGGTCGAAACGGAGGTTGGTTCGCAACTCGTCAACTGCGTTGAAGGTAAGGTCTTTACTCGATCGCCTTCGTGAACGCTTCGGCGAGTTCGTAAGTATATATCGATGTCGCCTCTCGGTGCGCCTCGTTCAGGGTCGACCGGCTGGCGGTGGAGAACTCCTTCGTCGCCGCAACGAAGCGTCGGGTCTGATAAGTCGGTTCCCGCATCTTCTGCCCTTGGCACTCGCCGATCTGATCATCAGACGATTGTCTGTTTGTGGTGGATAGCCGCCTGTCCGTTATCTAGGGATGCTTGCCATGGTCGGCCGTTTGTTCAGGAAGTAGCTTGAAAACACAAGCGCTTGATGTGTTTAGAAGCGGAGCATTTGCTATTTGCGGGCGGAACAAGGTTAGAATGATCGCCTTGCGTCCGCCGTATTTTAGTTCTCAACGCTTGTTGCGAGTTGGGTCGCGAAGAGTGGCGTCGTGCCAACGACGCGCTGGCAAATGTATAGTTACGGGTTTGCTCAACTCTCCCGCTGACGAGCCGCTTGCGAAAGAATAATCATCTGCCGGCATCGTCCAGCCGGTATTCTGCCAATCGGCGAGTAGCCGTGGATCAATCGCAATTGTTATCGTTCGCGACTCGCCGGGCGCGAGTTCAACGCGACCATAACCGACCAGCCGCTGCTTGATCTTGCCGCCGCGCTTGGTGAGGTAAAGCTGCCCCACGGTTGCGCCGGGGCGTTGGCCGGTGTTCGTGATGTTGATCGTCGCATTGGTGCCGTTCATGCGCGGCACGCCAATTGCGAAGCTGGTGTAGGACAGGCCGTGTCCGAACGGGAACAACGCCTTGTACCCGTTGCGCGCGTTCCAGCGGTAGCCAACGTCCGATCCCTCGATGCCGTAATCGGCGTCGAGCTTCATGTCGCCGTGCGGCGGATTGCCCGCGAAATCGGGTTCGAGCGCGTCGAAACCGTCGACCGACGTACGCGGTAACTGGTCGATCGATGCCGGGAAGGTGATCGGCAGATGGCCCGAGGGATTGACCTTCCCGAACAATACCGCGGCAATCGCCTCGCCGCCGCGCGCGCCGGGGTACCACGCCTCTACCACCGCCGCGGTTCGGTTAAGCCACGGCATCAGCACGGGACCACCCGTTTCCAGCACCACGATCGTGTTCGGATTGGCGCGCGTCACCGCGTCGATCAGCGCATCCTGTCCGTTCGGCAGCGACAGGTCCGGCTGGTCGAGCCCCTCGGTCGACCACTGCGTGGCGAAGACGATCGCGACATCGGCCTGCTTCGCCTGTGTCACCGCATCGGCGATGTAGCGGCCATCGCGGAAGTGGAAGTCCGCTTGTGGCGCGAGCGCCTTCATCGCATCGAGCGGGACCGAACGCTGGTAGGATTGCGAGAGAAAGGCGGAGAACGGATCGGTGCCGCCGAGCGGGATAGACAGCGCCGGCCCTGCCGCGCCCTGCACCTGGCTCGAGCCCGCACCCGACAGGACGCCGGTGTTGGCATATCCGCCGATCACTGCGATCCGCTTCGCCGAAGCGGCGAGCGGCAGCGCGTTGCGTTCGTTGCGCAAGAGCACGATACCCTGCTTCGCGACCTCTTCGGCGACCTGCGCGTTGGCTGTCGCATCGATCGCACCGCCCGCGCGCGCGGGAAAGCGGTCGAGCCCGTTGTCGTAGATCGCCCACAGGATGCGACGGTTCATGTCGTCTAGCCGCGTTCTGTAGGCAGGGTCGCTAGCGGCGGCAGCGGCTAGCCTGTCGGCGAAGAACACCGCTTTGTCGAGCTGCGCACCCGATTGCTGGTCGAGCCCCTTAAGCGCGGCATCGAGGCTCGGCACCGCGCCCCAGTCGGACATGACGAAGCCCTGGTAGCCCCAGTCCTGCTTGAGCACGCGATTGAGCAGCCAATCGCTCGCGCACGCCTGTTCGCCGTTCACCTGATTGTAGGCGCACATCACCGACCCGGGATTGCCGATCTCCATGCCGATGCGAAACGCAAGCAGATCGCTCTCGCGGGCGGCGGCTTCGGAAATCTTCGAGTTGACGAACTTTCGTCCGGTCTCCTGACCGTTGAGCGCGAAATGCTTGATCGTCGAGATGATGTGGTTCGACTGGATGCCGCGGATCGCGTGCCCCACCAGCGTGCCGGCGAGCAGCGGGTCTTCGCCCAAATACTCGAAATTGCGACCGTTCCGCGGATCGCGCAGCAGGTTGACGCCGCCCGCCAGCAGGACGTTGAACCCCTTCGCGCGAGCCTCACCGCCGATCATGCGCCCGCCCTGCTCGATCAGCGCATCGTTCCAGGTCGATGCCATTGCGAGGCCGGAGGGAAGGGCGGTTGCGCCGTCCTTGCGAATGCCGCCGACCCAGGCGACGCCCAGGCTGGCATCGGTTTCGCGCAGCGACGGCACGCTTAGCCGCGGGACGCCCACGACATAGCCCGCGCCCGCGATCGCATCGGCGGGCAGCTTGGGCGGGTTGGGGCCGAACGGCAGCGGCATGATGCCGTGGGTGAGAATGGTCTTCTCCTCCATCCGCATCTTGGCCAGCGTCGCATCGGCGCGTGCGCTCGCCTGATCGGGGGGCGGCGCCTCGCGCGCGGTAGCGGCATCGGCGGCGAGCACGAGCGCGAGCGCGGAGCAGAGCGACAGCCTGTGACGAGTCATGTGGTTCTCCCGGATCGATATGTGTTGTTGGCTCATCGGAGCACGTCGCTCTGCTCGGCCTGCTTCACCAGCCGTTCGGCGTCGGGGGCGAGCAGCCAGCCCTGTTGCACCTGTTCGGCGGCAACCCGGCGGACCTGCGCGACGAAGCCCGCGTGGTCGCGGTAGCGCGATTGGAGCGAGGGGCGCGGGTCCCCCGACGCGCGCCGCTCCGCTTCGGTGCGGGCAAAGGGCACGAACCCGCCGACGAAGCCGCAACCGCCGCCGGCACCATAGCCGCGGGCCTGCACGTTCCAGCCGGTATAGCTGCCTAGCGGTACCAGCATCTGCACCGATGGCACGCCGCCAACCTCGTTGCCGTCGCGGTCGACGCGAGGGACGAGCGAGGGAATCACCTTCCGGATCGCTGGCGGCTGGCGCGCGATCACGCCCGACAGGTCATTGTAGCGAAAGCCGGGGCCGAAATCGTAATCGAGGAAGGCGTTCAGCTTGCCATCGGGCAGCGGTGCACCCGGAATGCGCGGCCAATTCATCGCGGCGGCGGTCGGTTCGACCAGCTCGCCACGCGCGAGCGTGGGATAGCGGCTGGCGGGCGGCTCCTTGCCTCGCGCGACCCATTCCGCGAGTGCCTGTAGCAAGGCGCGGCGCGTATCCGCGGACGGATTGGGGTTCCATGCCATCAGGCATGCCGGGGCGCCGGCGGGCACTTTCTCGCCTGCCGGCGGGAAGCCGCCGATGGACGATCCGCCGTGCGTCGTACCGGGGAAATAGTAGCGGCGTACCTCGAGCGGCAGCGGCAGGTCCGCGCGCGCGTCGGTGCCGACCAGATTGGGCGACATCCGTAGGCCCCAGAACTCGGCCGAGCCGAAGGTTTCGATGATCCGCGGACACGTGTCGTCGACGCGGCAACGATCGAGCAGGCTCGACACACCGCGGTCACGCGCGCGGTCGTCGTAGCGTGACCACCACAAAGCGCCTTCGCTGCCGGGCTCGAACAGTCCCGCGGCACCCCCGGGTACGCCGAAGCGAATGTTGAGCGGCACCTGTCGCGCAGCGATGTTGGGATTTGCGCCGTCGAACACGCGCCGCCCGTCTTCGCTCGCGTTGAAGCCGAGCGCGATCAGGCTGCGGACGAAATTGCCCGACTGCGACGTGCCCGTGATGATCGGCCAGCGCACCAGTCCCGCCACCGGGTTGGGTGTTCCCGCATCGTCTCGCGCGGCGTAGCGCAGGAATGCGTTGAAATCGCGCACCGCGGCGAACCCCAATCCCAGCACCTTCGAATCGCGGCCCTGATACGTGAGCGTATAGGCAGTGGCAGGTTTGAAGCCGCCGCGCAGGCAGAGCTGCGTCGGGTCGGGACGGCCCGGGAATGGGCCGTCACGGCAGTCGGCAAAAGCCCAGTCGCGTGCGGCCACTGCCACCAGCGCAGCGGAATCACTTGCCTGGTTAAACAGTTGCGCGCGATGGGTGTCGAGCGAAACGGGTAGCGGCCGCGCGGTCGGGCGCCCGATGCTGCCGGTGATCGCGACGCTTCGCGTGCCGGCGGGCACGTCGGTAAAGCGCTGGAGCACTGGACCGGTCAGCGGTCCGTCATGACCGCGTGCGACCGGCACCTCAAGCGTCTGCGCGCCGGGTTGCGGGGTCAGGTCACCCTGCCACCCGCTCACCACACGGATCGCGCCGTCCGGGTCGGCGGTGACACTGCCGTTGCCGCGATTGGGCACGTCGTACCACAGGAAGCCGTTCGTTCGTGCAGGATCGGCGGGAAGCGCAATTGCGAAGGTCGCGCTATAGGCGACATGGCCGTTGGCGAGCCGCGGGGCACTGCTGAGATCGGTGATGATACGATTGCGTGCGTCGACGGGATCAACCTCGCCGTCGTAATGGCCGCGCATGATGCGATAGGCGGGAGCATCCGGACGGGCCGGGGCCACATCTTCCTGGCTGGTGACGAAAAGGCGCGTGAGCCGTGCATCGGCGACGCTCGCGCTACTGGCCGCCAGCAGGAGAAAGGCGAGCTGCTTGCGCACCATCACGCCGGCTCTGCCTCACCGATCGGGAGGTCGAGCAGGTGCGCGCCGATGGTCTTGCCGTGCGCATCGAGGGCGAGCGATCGGGTCACGCCACCCGCCAACGCACCGTCGAGCACGAAGTTGAGTGCGCCGAGCTCCGGCAATTCGTAGCGCGTCGCCTGCCTGATCGGCAGGTGAGACAGATGCCGCGTGACGCGTACCTCCGTCACCTCGCGGGCGAGCAAGGCGAAGTCGGTCGGATCGTAAGCGATCACCGAAATCTGCGAGGTTTCGCCTTTGTCGCCGGTGCGCACGTGCGCCACGTCACCCAGCAGCATCTACGCCTCCACCATCGTCACGCGCGGGCTGACCACATCGTCGGGGATCAGCGTGGAGGCGATCGCCACCACCGGGCGGACGCTGCGCACCACGCCGCCGCCGCCGAAGGGACCGTTGGTATAGAGCGCTTCGACCTCCATGCCCGCCAGGTCTGCGGCCTGTTCGCTTGCGGCGCGCGCGGCGACACGCAACCGTACTTCGCGCGCGGCATGGTCGTCGCGCGATCGATCGAGCAGGTCGGCGCCGATCAGATCGACGCGCAGTTCGTCGTGCTGCGCGCCGATCAGTTGCAATCGCTCGCGCACGATCTCACCCGCCAGCCTTGCGCGCTCGGCGGCGCGGGGGCCGGCATAGGAAATCTGTCCTTCTCCGATGAAGCCGTCGTCGTGGCCGATCGACACCTTGAGCTTGCCCGTACGCCCGTGCCCGGTTCCGCCATCGACCGCGATCCGATCGGGCGCGAGCTCCCGAAAACGAACGCGGCGGAAGTCGGCAACCACGTCGGCTTGGTGATAAGCGCCTGGATCGAGAATCTCGTACAATAACTGCTCCTTGCACCCCGCGAGCGTCAGGCGTCCCCCGGAGCCCGCGACCTTGGTCAGCACGGCGCTGCCGTCTGGTGCCACCTCCGCGATCGGAAAGCCCAGCCGGGCAAGGTCGGGGACGTGCTTGCGCGGCGGATCGGCAAAATAGCCGCCGGTCAATTGCCCGGCGCATTCGAGTAGATGACCGAGCAACGTGCCACGCCCTGCCATCTCTGGATCGTCGAGCGACCAACCGAAGGCGTGCGCCACTGGCCCGAGGAACAGCGCGGGGTCGCCGACTCGTCCGGTAATCACGACATCGGCCCCTTGCGCGAGCGCATCCATGATGGGTGCGGCACCCAGATAGGCGTTGGCGGAAATGACGCCGGCCAGGTCTCCGGTGCGACCCGCACGGTCGATCAGCGGCAGATCGTGAGCGACGATATAGTCGAGCACGTCGTCGCCGGTGACGGCTGCGACGTTCAGCCGGGTGATCCCCATGTCACGTGCGAGCGCTGCGACGGCGGTTGCGGCTGCTATGGGATTTGCCGCGCCCGCGTTGGTGACGATCCGCACGCCGCGCGCATGCGCCGCCGGCAGGACGCGCCGCATTCGGTTCAGCAGCAACGGGTCAAAGCCTGCGGCTGCGTCGGCGCGGCGCGCGGCCTGCGCCAGTGCAATGGTACGTTCGGCCAAGCACTCGAACACGAGAAAGTCGAGGTCGCCGTGCTCGACCAGTTCGATCGCGGGTTCGATCCGGTCGCCCGCGAAGCCTGCGCCGGCGCCGATGCGGATGGTGCGGTTCACAGTGGGATCGTTCCGAGCAGCAGGGCGGCGGCGAGCATCACAAGGCTAGCGGCGAACAGCCAGGGAATGGAGAAGCGCTGGTGTGCGCCGAGTTCGATGCCGCTCAGCCCGGCCACCAGGAAGGTCGCCGGCGTCAGCGGGCTGACCGGAAAGCCGGTCGTCATCTGCCCCAGCAGCGCCGCGCGCGCGACCGCAATCCCCGACGTTCCGAAAGCGTCGGACACGTGCGCGATCACGGGCAGCACGCCGAAGTAGAATGAATCGGGATCGAATACGAGGCTGAGCGGCATCGCCACCACGCCGACGAGGGCCGGTAGGTGCTGTCCGAGCGGAGCCGGAACGTGCGTCGCGCCGGTCTGCGCCATCGCGCCGATCATCCCCGATCCGTTCATGATGCCGGTGAACGCACCGGCGGCGAGGAGGATGGTGGCCATCAGCAGCGCCGCGCGGGCGTGCGCGTCGACGCGGGCGCGCTGCGCCGTTGCATCGGGGTAATTCAGTACCAGCGCGATTGCGGTGCCGACCATGAACACGATCGCGGGCTCGACGACGCCGGCGATCATCACGCCGACCACCAACATCGTCAGCGCGACGTTCAGGGGAAAGAGGCGGGGGCGGTGGAGCGTTCGATCATCGTCGGCGGTGTTTGGAATGGCTGCATCGCCCTGCACGGTCGGGCGTGGGCTCCCGGCGGCGATGCGTCGTTCCTCGCGTTTGCCGAGCCACCAGGCGGCGGCGAAGACGAACACAAGCCCAGTCGCCTGCACCGGGATCATCGGCGTGAACAGATCGGTCATCGGAACCTTCAGCGCGGCGGACGCGCGCAGCGTCGGGCCGGTCCACGGCAGGAAGTTGACGCCTGCCGCCAGTGAGGCCGTGCAGGCGAGTACGCGTCGATCCATGCCGAGCCGATCGTAGAGCGGACGCAGCGCCGGAATGGTGACGAGGAAGCAGACCGCGCCTGACCCGTCGAGGTGGATCAGCAGCGCGAGCGCGGCGGTGCCGAGCGCGATCCGGCTCGGTCGCTCGCCCACCAGGCGCAGCACCAGCGCGACCAGTGGTGCGAGCAGCCCGGCATCGGTCATGATGCCGAAGAACAGGATCGCGAAGACGAACATGGCCGCGACCGGCGCGATCTTGGACAAGCCGGCGGCGACGTAGCCGGGCACGTCCGCGCTTTGCCCGGCGATCACGGCAGCCGCCACGGGAACCAGGATCAACGCGGCGAGGGGCGAGATGCGGTTCGAGAGGATGAGCAGCAACAGCAACAGAATCGCCGATGCGCCGATGAGTGCGAGCATGATCCTCCCCGACCCGGCTGTTGCCGGTCGTCCGACAAATTGCGGGCGGCGACGCTATTCAGCAATTAGAAAATTCTGATCGATCGATCAGTTTATGCGATCGCGGTGCAGGTGTGCTGATGCGCGAGGAAGTGGAGCCGGAACGCCTCCACCGCGGGGGCGAGGGTGCGATTGACGGGGTGCGCGATGCCGATCGTCCGCTCGATCACCGGCGCCTCCAGCCGCCGCGCCGCGAGCGCCCCCATGTGCAGCATGCCCAGACACGAGCGTGGCAGCGCGGTGATGCCGAGCCCAGCCTCGATCATCGCGCCGACGCTCGCCAGCTGGGTGCATTCAAACAACGGACGCACCGAGACATCCGCCTTGCTCATCGCGGCGTCGGTCAGGTCGCGCACGCTGCTGCGCGCGGCCATCGCGATGAAGGGATGGTCGACGAACACGTCCCAGCGCGCCGGCGCGGGCACGTCGAGCGCGCTGCCCGCGGGTACGATCAGGTCGAGCCGGTCGTCGAACAAGGGTGCGAAATGAAATTCGTTGCTGGGCGGCGGCGTGGTGACCGCCAGATCGACCTGCCGGTCCTGCATCTGCTGGTACAAGGTGCCCGACAGGTGATCGCGCACGATCACCTCGACCTGTGGGTGCGCAGCCAGGAACGTTGCCATGACACGCGGCAGCGCACCCGCCGCGACCGACGGCAGGGCACCGATGACGACGCGCCCGCGCTGCCCGGCGAAATTCTGCGCCAGTTCGGTGAAAGCATGGTCGAAGTCAGCTGTCAGCCGCTCGACGATCGGCAGCAACGCCTCTCCCGCGCTGGTCAGGCGGACGTTGCGGCTATCGCGGTCGAACAGTCGCGTCCCGAGCTGTTCTTCGAGCAGCCGGATCGTGCGGCTGAGCGCAGGCTGCGAGACGTTGGTGAGCCGCCCGGTTTCGCTGAAGCTGCGGTTGTACGCGACCTGCATGAACAGGCGCAGGCTGGACATGCTGGGCGAGCGGCGCATCGGCGGGAGGTTGGCGGGCACGAACGATGCGGTCAATCCGCCCTGTGCCGCTTGCCGGCGGCACAGGACGAGATCGTCTAGTTTACTTGCTCGCCGCGGTGTCGGTCACCGGTACCTTGGCGAGATCGGCGTCGATCGCGCGCAGCTTCTGATCGGTGAGCGCGGGCAGATAGGATTGCAGCGCCTCTAGCGTCACGCCGCGCGCCATCCCGATCTGCGGACTGGCGAGCACGTCGGGGATCTGCCGCTGGAGTACCGCCTTCGCACCCGGATTGTCGAGCAGCGTGCCGAGCGTGGTGGTGAGCGTATTGTAGCGACCCGACGCGGTCGCCGCCGCCAGCCGCGCCTTGCCTGCCTCGATGTCGACACCCCAAGGATCGCGCTGTGCCACCGCACGACCGTCGGCCGTAAAGTCCATGATCTGGTCGCCGGCGCGCGTGTAGCGCGGCCACTTGGGCAGGCTGCCGCCGTTCGGATCGCTCGTCTTGGCGAAGTTGACGACGTAGCGGCTGATCGTGTCGCCGACCTGGTTGTCGCGCGGCGTGGTCTTGTCGCCGTATTTGATCGCCTGCGTGTCAAAGAAGAAAGGGATGTCGGTGGCGTGCTGCGCGCCCGGCTGCCCGACCGAGTCCGCAACGTAGGAGAAGCGATACTCCCAAACCGGCACGCCCTTGTCGGCGATGGCGGCCGACGCGTCGCGCGCGCCCGCAATCATGAAGCCCGACTTGCCGCCCATATCGGCGCTGGTCGCACCGATGATCGTCGGCACGCGCGCGAAATTGCCGCTGCTATAGGCGTCGCCCAGGTTCACCACGACCTTGCCGTCGACAAACGGGCCGGTGTTGGTAGGCGGCCCTGCCTTGGGACGGAACATCTGCATCATGCTGAGCCCGTCGGTCACGTCGTCGGCGCTGAGCGCGCGCAGCTTGGCCAGCGCGTCAGGCGCCGCAGGGTCGATGTTCTTCGACCGCGCGAACGCGGCGCCGACCTGCTCGACATCGGCGAGCGTCTTCTTGTCGGATTGGCCGTTGCCGCCCGACATCACGAACGCCTTGTTGAACAGCCCGCGTGCGAGCGGCGAGGTGTTGAGCATGTGCACCGACATGCCGCCCGCGCTCTCGCCGATGATGGTCACATTGTTGGGATCACCGCCGAACGCGGCTGCATTGCGTTGCACCCACTTGAGCGCCGCAATCTGGTCCATGACGCCGTAATTGCCGAGCATGCCGTTGTCGACATTCGCCTTGGTCAACTGCGGCAGCGCGAATGTGCCGAAGCGGCCGACGCGGTAGTTGAAGCTGACGAACATGACGCCCTGCTTGGCAAGGTTCGCACCCGAGTAGGTCGGGGGCGAGGCGCCGCCGTTGACGAAGCCGCCGCCGTAGATCCACACGATAATTGGCAGCTTGGCACTCGCGGCCGCGCTCGCCGGTTTCCACACGTTGGCGTACAGGCAATCTTCCGCAGGCGTGGTGCCGAGCGGGGCGGCGTCGCTGGGGAAGGGCACCTGCATGCAGTCGTGCGAATAGGCGGTCGCATCGCGCACACCGGTCCAGGCGGCGGCAGGTTGCGGTGCTCGCCAGCGGAGCTGCCCGACCGGGGGAGCGGCGAATGGAATGCCCTTCCAGCTGGCGACGCCGTCCTCGACGGAGCCGCGCACTTGGCCGCGATCGGTCTTGATGACGGGCGCGCCGGCTTGCGGGCCAGTTTGTGCGGGCGCGACAACGGGTGTGGCGATGGCGGCGACGGCCGCCAGCATCGCAAATTGTGACTTGGTCATGAGATCGAAACTCCGTTGAAGGCTGCGTGCGTCAGAAGGCTTTGGTGAGCTGGAACGTCACGATACGCCCGAGGATGTTGGCGTTGGAAGGGTCGTACGCGCCGTAATTCGCCCCGGCCTGCGTCAGCACAAGCGGCGGGTCCTCGTTGGTAATGTTCTGGAAGTTCGCGCTCAGTCGCACGCCGCGCAGCACGCCGCTGGTACGCGGGACCGAGTAGGTGATGCCGATATCCAGCGTCTTCCACGACGGCACCTTGGTCTGGTCACGCCCGGTGATCGGGATCGTGTTGGTGTACGAACCCGTGTAGTTGAGGAACGCATTGACACCGAGCCCGCCTAGGTTCCAGCTCAACTGCCCGCGCCCGCGTAGGCTGACCGGGTAGTAATAGGTATCCAGCACGTCGACCGTAGCGCCGCCGGATACCTGTTGTAGCGTCTGGTTCAGGATCTTGGTCACGCTGGCGCCGATGTTCCAGCGACCAAAACCGGTCTCGAACTGGTAGAAGGTCTGGAAATCCAATCCGTCCTGAAACGTGGTCGCGGCATTGGCGTTGCGCGCGTCGAGGATCACGCCGACCGTGCAGGCGCTGAGCACCGGTGTGTTGTAGAGCGCGGGATTGGCGGCGATGAAATTGGCGAGGCGTGGGTCATAGGTCGCCGGGTTGCCGTTGACGCAATTCGCCGGGTTGCTGACCGGTTGAATATACTGGCTGTAGAGCGCGGCATTGGCCGGGTTGGACAGGAACAGCCCGACATTCTGCCCGACGATCTGATTCGAGTAGTGCGTATTGTAATAGGTACCGGAGAAACGGAACCCGCTGCCCGCCGGCTTGACGTCGAAGCCCGCCGACCAGGTCGTTGCCGTTTCGGGGCGCAGGTCGCGATTGGCGCCGAGCAGGATGTAGGTGCTGCTGAAGCCGGGATAGAGCAGTGCGATATCCTGCCGTCCCGAATTGTTCGCGAACGGCAGCCCGATCACCGCGGACGAGTAATTGTTCGGGTTGGTGTCGGTCAGTGCGGGTGCGCGGAACGACGTTCCCCATGATCCGCGGATCGACAGGAAGTCGTTGACGGTCCAGGTCGCGCCGAACTTCGGATTGGTAGTGCCACCAAAGTCGGAATAATTGTCGTAACGAACCGCGGCGTCGAGGTTCAGCTCCTGTATGAGCGGCACGTTCATGTCGCTGCCGACGATCGGCACGAACAATTCGGCGAACACGCTCGCGGTGCTTCGCTGCGTGGCGCTGTCGTTGGTGATCGCGAAGGCGTTGTTGGTGCGAGCGTTCTCGAACGCATTGTTGCTGCCGTTGCGTAGATGCTGGCGGTTGTAGGCGAGCTCGCCGCCGAATGCGGTGCGCACCTCGCCGCCGGGCAGCGAGAACAGCGGCCCGTCCAGCTTCACCACCGAGTCGACGAAGGTGTTGTACGAATATTGCGTGTTGGTGCCGAGAAAGGTCGCGTACTGCTCGGATGAGAGCGGCGCGTTGCCGTACGGATTGATACGGCCCGCGGTGATCTGCGCGGCGAGGGCGGCACCATTGGCGTTGTTGTCGAAATTGCAGATGCCGCAGGTCGAATCGTGCGCGTAGGTGAAGTAGGTGTCGACGTTCCAGCGATTGGGCAGATGCCCGGTCATGCCGCCGGTCACGCTGATCGTCTCGGTCGGGTTCTTCGTCACCGACGGTCCGCCGAAGAAGGTGATGGGATCGACCGCAACCGTCTGCGCCAGCGCGCCGCCGCAGTCTGCGTTCGCCGCCGATGCCGAAGCCGGTGCGCCGTTGATGTAATAAGGGCTGCCCTGACAGACGAGCACGTTGTTGCCGACGCGCGAATTGCCGTAGCTGCGGCTCGACGTCTCGCGCTTGGTATAGAAGGACTCCAGGTACAGCGACAGCGTCGGCGTCAGGTCCTGGTTGATGAACACCGCGGCCTGATCGCGCTTCTGCCGCCCGACGAAATCGGTGAAGTCCGATTGGTCGACCAAATTTGCACCCGGCGTGAGCTGCGCGAAGGTGGTGCCGGGCGCGGCGTTGGTCGGGATGGTGTAGTAAGCGTAGGGAACGCCGTTACCGCCGGTGACGAGCGTCGGCGTTGACACGCCCAGCGTTGCGTTGTTGGCGCGCGAGTCGACGCCGCCTAAGGTAGTTAGGTCGCGGCGCAGGAACTTTGAGCGTCCGCTGGTGAAAGGATCGCGATCCTCGTGATCGTAGGTGATAATGATGTTGCCGGTGTCCCAGCTCTTTCCTGCGGTGACCGACACGCCCCAGACGTTGTTATAACGGTTGAAGGTGTCGCGGCCCGATACCTCCAGCCCGTCGAACTTCTTGCGCAGCACGTAATTAATCACGCCCGAGATCGCGTCGGAGCCATAGATGGCCGAATTGCCGTCGCTCACCACCTCAATCCTTTCGAGCGCGGCGACCGGGATCTGGATCGACTCGGTAAAGGTGCTGGCGGCGCCGCTCGGCACGACGCGGCGGCCGTCGACCAGCGTCAGCGTCGCGGAGGTGCCGAGCCCGCGCAGGTTGATCGCGGTGCCCTGCGTCGCATTGCCGCCGTAACCCGCGGTACCGCCCTGGCGATAGACCGGGCCGGAGCCGCCGGAGTTGGGGTTGTTCTGCACCTGCGGAATCGTCTGCAGCACGTCGTTGACGTTGGTGTAACCGGTCGCCAGCACCTGCGACCGGTCGATCGCCAGCGTCTGAGAACCGACCGGCTTTACGCCCGAAATGTTGGTGCCGGTCACGATGATGTCCTGCCCCGTGCCGGTCTCGTCTGTCGCTTGGGCGGCTTCCGGCTCCGACGCGGGCTGCTCGATCGTCGTCACCTGCGCACCGGCGGGTGCGCCGGCGGTCTGCGCGTTGGTGGGGATTGGCGGTGCGACAGGCTCGTCGGTGGTCGATCGCGCGGGGCCGGCGGGCGAGGCGGCACCGCCCTGCGCTGGCGCCTGCGCCGACGCTACGGAGACGTGGGCGGCGATGGCGAGTGCCAGCGTGCTCGAGCCCAGACGAATGACGCGCTTTGTCGGCTTCACGATTATCCTCCCCATCGGCGCCGCGTTCCGCGCGGCTTGTCGCGCCTCCTCGTGCCGTTCGTGAAATCGCTGGCTGTTTGGCAGCCTCAGCGATGGCCGGCGGCGTTCAAGGAAACCGTTGCTGATTGATGTGCCGTAAGCCCGAGCAACAAAAAAATAGAATTTGGCGATCGACCTATTTGGAAACGCTATCGATCTCGGAGTGGTATCAATGCCGCAAGCTGATCGGTCGATAACAATTCGAAGTTTGACGCGATTGATGCGATGCTCATTATCGCTGCAACGATCGTACGCATGATAGCGGCCGGCCGATTGCCGCGCTGCCACGCGCGAGCATGCACATGTGGGGGAGGTATTATCTTGCGTAATCAGTCACGAAGGCTCGCTCGCGCTACATCGCTGGCGGCGACTTTGCTCACCACGCTGCCGCTCGCCGGTGCCGCGGCGCAGGCACCCGCGAACCGGAATGTGGCAGACGGTGCACGTCCGTGGATGAACGCGTCGTTGCCCGCTGACCGCCGCGTCGCGCTGCTGCTAACGCAGATGACACGCGCGGAGAAACGCGTGCTGGTGCAGGGGTTCTTCGCCACCGACTTCCCGCCCAAGCAGTTCACTGCGCCAGCGGAGGCGCGCAACGGGTCGGCGGGCTACGTTCCCGGTGTGCCGCGGCTCGGCATCCCGCCGCAGTGGCAGGCCGACGCCGGGATCGGCGTCGCAAGCCAGGGGGGTGCGCCGCGCAAGCGCGCGCGCACTGCGCTTCCCTCCAACCTCGCCATCGCCGCGACGTGGGACCGCGCGGTCGCCGAACGCGGCGGCGCGATGATCGGCGCGGAGGCGCGCGCGTCCGGCTTCAACGTGCTGCTCGCCGGCGGCGTCAACCTGGCGCGCGAGCCGCGCAACGGGCGCAACTTCGAATATGGTGGCGAGGACCCATTGCTCGCGGGCACGATGGTCGGTGCACAAATCGCGGGCGTGCAGTCGAACCACGTCATTTCCACGATCAAGCATTATGCGATCAATGATCAGGAGACCGACCGCAACGCCGGTAATTCGATCATCGACCCCGCGCAGGCGCGCATGTCCGACCTGCTCGCGTTCCAGTTCGCGATCGAGCGTGCCGATCCGGGCTCGGTTATGTGTTCGTACAACCGGGTCAACGGCCCCTTCGCGTGCGAGAACCCATGGCTGCTGAACGAGGTGCTACGTCGCGACTGGAACTGGCCGGGCTATGTCATGTCCGACTGGGGCGCGGTTCACTCCACCGCGCCCGCAATTACCGCCGGCCTCGACCAGCAATCGGGCTATCCGTTCGACAAGGAACCATATCTCGGCGCCGACCTCGACAAGGCGCTTTCGGATGGCACGGTCAAGGACGCACAGCTCGACCGCATGGCGGGGCGCATCCTCCACACGATGTTCGCCAAGGGCCTGTTCGATCATCCGATCGAGGCCGCGCCGTTCGACCTGCCCGACGCGACGCTCGCCGCGCACGCCGATGTGACCCGGCAGGCAGCGGAAGCGAGCATGGTGCTGCTGCGCAACGAGGGCGCGATACTGCCGCTGTCGCCCGCAACGAAGCGGATCGTCGTCATCGGCGGGCACGCCGACAAGGGCGTACTGGCAGGCGGTGGTTCCTCGCTGGTCTATCCCAAAGGTGGCAACGCGGTGCCGGGCTTGCAGCCGACGTTCTGGCCGGGGCCAATCATGTATTATCCGTCATCGCCGATGGAGGCGATAAGGCGGCAGGCGCCGGATGCTCAGGTGACGTTCGTCGATGGCAGCGACTCAGCCGCTGCGGCCATTGCTGCACGAAACGCCGATGTCGCCATCGTGTTCGCGACGCAATGGGCGGGCGAGGCGTTCGATGTGCCGCTCGAGCTCGGGAACAACCAGAATGGTCTGATCGACGCGGTCGCCGCGGCCAACCCGCGCACCGTCGTGGTGTTGGAAAGCGGCGGGGCGGTGCTGACGCCGTGGCGCAACAAGGTCGCAGGGTTGGTCGCGGCGTGGTTTCCCGGAACCGCGGGCGGTGACGCGATCGCCAACGTGTTGTTCGGGCGCTTCAATCCTTCGGGTCATCTGCCGGTGACCTTCCCCGACGCGGTCGCGCAATTGCCGCACCCGGGTGAGCCGGCGAAGGGAGACGTGACCTACAGCGAGGGCGCGACGGTCGGGTACAAATGGTTCGAGCAGAAGGGGCAGAAGCCCGCTTACGCCTTCGGCCACGGCCTGTCGTACACCAGCTTCGCGATGAATGGGCTGCGCGCGACGCGGGTCGGGCAGGGCGTGCGCGCCGACTTCACCGTCCGCAACACGGGCAAGGTCGCTGGGAAAGCGGTGCCGCAGGTCTATGTCGCGGGGAACGGGTGGGAAGCACCCAAGCGGCTCGGCGGGTTCGCGTCGGTGATGCTCGCGCCCGGTCAAACGCGGCAGGTGAGCGTTACAATCGACCCGCGTCTGTTCGCGACCTTCGACGAGGCGACTCGTCGCTGGAGCATTGCGCCCGGAACCTTTCAGGTCATGCTGGGCCATGCCTCCGACCAGATCGACGAGACCGCGACGATCACGCTGCAGAAGCTGGAACTGCCAGCGGGATGGCGACCTTCACCGCTGAGGAAGGCCGGCTGAGGACGTAAAAGTCGCTCACGACCAGTGACATTCGTTAGAGGTGAGCGATTTGTGGCGGCGAGAGGGTGATCGGCTTCGATCGCTTTACCTAAGCCGATCTGAGCGGATCATTCCCGTTAGTGCACCGGAAGTTCTGTTTGATTAGGAACGTGCCGGTGAGAAATCGCCGTGAGGCGGCTGAATAGCTGGTTGTGGTGAAAAGTGGGTGGAAAGCCGCCTGTCTGCTTTCGGGCGTCTCATCGAGGTAAGCTGCCGTTTGTTCAAAAGTGAGGGCAGGGCGCGCAGAGCGCGCGTCGATGGTGGGAAGCGTAATGGCCGGTTTCGGCCATTACGCAGCGTAAGCAGACCTTCATTCATCGGAGCAGGGCAGCGGGGCCTTAAACCGTGCGGGGGGCTTTCTGCCTGACCGCGTTTGGGCGTCCCACACGGAAATCCCGCCTGCGACGGTCCAGAAAACTCAGCCGGGCGGGCAGGTTAGCGCAGCAACTTGTGAACTGTTTCATCCGACATGGTCGATACGTGGCGTTCGTCGTTGACCAACTAAACCTTTGGCTGGAACATGTCGGAAACTTGGGGGCAGGGCTTGTCGGCGAATTCAACTGTAGCGGCATGGGTGCGGTTTCTTCGAAACTACGGCCCGATTCCGACCAACGACAATATGTACGACGAGTCGATCCAGCGTGCGCTGCGTCGCCACAAGCTTCGGCCGATCACCCTGCCGGCGCCACTTCGCGACCAGCTCGTACCGATGTTCAAAAGCGATGCAGCCGTTTCGCACATCATCACCGGCACGGCTGGCGACGGCAAAACCTATCATTGTCGCGAAGTATGGACCGCGCTCGGCGGCGACGTCACGGCCTGGAACCATGGCGACAAGATCCAGCGCCTCGCGTTCGACGACCGGACTCTCGTCATCGTCAAGGATTTGAGCGAACTGCGCGACGATGAGAGCAACGAACTCATCGTTGAATTCGCCCGCGACGTTGCCGATCCCGCGACGCGAACCTTCTATCTGTTCGCGGCCAATCACGGACAGCTGCTCGAGAAGCTCAAATCCGCCCCCGATGCCGCCGAGGTCGTCCGCGTCAGTAAGGTCGTCGAGGATTTGCTCGTCACGGGCATCACCAGCGATCCCGGCATCGCGCTCGAGCTGACCGATCTCAGCCGCTCGCCCGCCGCCAAAATGGCGATGGCGATCATCGACGAGGTCACCGGCCATGAAGGTTGGGACGGCTGCGAAAGCTGCGGCGCGAGCACCGACGGGCGCTGTCCGATCTTCGAGAACCGCCGCCGGCTGATCGGCGAAGGGCCCGACGATCCGTTCAAGCAGCGCCTCACCGCGCTCATCGAACTAAGTGAGCGCAACGGCAGCCATTTCCCCGTGCGGCAATTGCTGGCGCTCGTCGCCAACGCCATTCTGGGGCACCCCGATGCGCGCGACGGACTGATGACCTGCAACGACGTCGCCGCCATCCAGGCTTCGGGCAAGGCCGACCTCGCCAGCATCTATCGCAATATCTTCGGCGAAAACCTGAAACCCAGCAAGGCCGAGAAGACCGAACTCTTCCGGAAACTGAACGCGTTCGGCATCGGTGCCGAGACCAGCAATCGTGTCGATAATCTGCTCGTCTATGGCGCCGACGATCCGGCCTATGCGGCCGACTATCACGCATTGATCCTCAGCGATCCCGTCTATGGCGCGACGCCGGCCTATGCGACCGCGCAGCGCTCCTATCTCGAGGGTGCGGACGATGGCGATCGCACCGGCTTCCTGAATGTCCTGCGCGCCCAGCGGCAGCGGCTGTTCTTCACCATGCCCGAGGACAAGGTCGAGGATTATGCGCTGTGGGATTTGACGGTGTTTCGCTACGCGGGACTTTATCTCGACGTTGCCGATAAGATCGCCGCCAAACAGCCCGTGCCGCGCGCGGCGCTCAATATGGTGGTGCGCGGCCTCAATCGCATATTTACCGGCATGCTCGTTCAGAACCAGGATGAGCTCGTGCTCGCCACATCAGGCAGCTATTCGCAATCGAAGCGCAGTCCGTTGCTCAGATTTCCCGTCGCCTTATAGATGATCGAAGCCTTGGTCCGTCGGAGCGAATGCGTCCCATAATCCTGGGGAGGTAGACCTATACCGACGACCCACTCATGCACTAGACGCGCATATTGTCGCGTACTCATATGAGCCATGTAGTCGTTACGGCTCGGGAAAACGAAGTCATTCAGGGTGCCGCCTCGTCGTTCCAACCAAGCACGCATCGTCTTTCGCGCCGTGTCCATCAACTCAAACTGAACAGGTCGTCTTGTCTTCTGCTGAACAACGACCGCGCGATCACGCACACGCCCACCCGAGACCACATCGCCAATTCGGACCTTCACCACGTCACAGCCGCGCAGCTTGCTATCGATAGCGAAGTCGAAAAGGGCTCGGTCACGAAGTCGTCTGTGTTGATCCAGCCAGAAGCGGATGGCCCAGACCTGCTGTTGTTTCAGAGCCCGCTTGGCTCCGACCAGTCGGCCTTCGTTCCAGGGGCGGAGTTCATGAAAGGCGGGGTCTATCGACGAGTGACCCATCACTCATCTCCATCATACCAACTTGCTCAGTCGCAGATATGTTAGAGAAGTGAATCAATCATAAAACATTGGGGCTAACGATAGGATGTATTGAAGATATCAAAAACTTGAGAAAGCGAGTGCGCTAGAGGTTGCGACTCTAAATCAATTCATCGGTGAACTTCTCACTTATGGTTCAGGGTGCATAGACTTTTGAAGCTAAGCGTCACGCGAAGTCCAGGATACGTGTTAGTGATTTGAAGCCGCGCACCCAAGCGTTGGGCTGCGGAGTGCACGATCGCCAGACCCAAACCGCTGCCCTCCTGTCCGGCGCTCGTACTAAATCGCACGAAGCGTTCGCCCAATCGCTGCAGGTCCGCGTCGCCGATTCCGGGACCATCGTCGGCCACCGCGATCGTCGAGGACGTGTTGTCGCTCACGATGGTGACAGTGATCGACGAACCGTCTCCGATGTAGCAGATTGCGTTGTCGAGAAGGTTCGACACGATTTCGAACAACAGGGTGCGATGGCTGGCGATCACCACGGCGTCGTCGGGCGCGTCCAGCTGCACCTCCACACCGGCTCCGATCGCCTCGTGAATGCGGCGGTTGATGGCGGCAATGGCGACCTCGCGCAGGTCGACGTGCTCGAGCGGCGGCGACGTACCCGCCTCTTCGGCCCGCGCGAGGGCGAGAAGTTGCGTCACCAGTCGCTCCAGCCGGTCTGCGGCGTCGGCGATCTCACCCAGCGCCTGCATATCGCCGCGACGGGCCAGCTCGACCTGCACCTTCAGCACCGCGAGCGGCGTGCGCATCTGGTGCGAGGCATCGGCGGTGAAGCGCCGTACCCCGGCGGTGGCCGTGTCGAGCCTCGCGAGCAGATGATCGAAGGCGTCGGAAAGCGGGCGCAGCTCGGCCGGCAGGAGCCCGGCTCGAAGCGGCGAAAGGTCGGGTGTCGCCCGCGTATCGCGCGCTTCCACGGCGGCTCGCAGCCGTGCGAGGGGGCGCAGGCTCCACGCGAGGGCGGGACGGATCAGCAGCATCGCCACACCGACGAGCGCGATCTCGCCGATCAGCAACGCGGCCATCAGGCGGCGTTGGAGCGCGCTGCGGCCGTCCAGGGTTTCCGCGACCTGCACAATCACGGGCTGATCGATCCGCGGCAGGGCACGGCGGACCTCCGCGATGCGAATCCGCTGGCCGCGGTACATGGCGAAGCGGAACCGCGCGGAGTCGATGTCGAGCGCGCGGTCGTTTGGCGCAGGAAGGTCGGCGTACCCAGTCAGCAGTCGTTCGCCCACCGCAATGCGGTAGTAAACGTTGTCGCGCTCGCTATTTTCCAGCATCCCGAATGCGGCAGCGGGCAGGTCGAGCGTCACCTCGCCCCGTTCGACCTGCACCGTTTCGGCGATCGCGCCGAGTGCGCCTCCCAGCACCCGGTCATTGGTGCGGCGCACGACGTCGGCGATCAGCGTCGCTCCGGCAAGCCCCAGCACGATCGCGATCGCCAGCAGCGGCACGAGCATCGCGGTCAGCAGCCGCGTTCGCAGCGCCAGTGCACCGGTGCGGGGTTCAGGTCGCATCGAGCAGGTATCCGACGCCGCGTATCGTGCGGATCACCGGTGCGTCGGGTGCCAGCTTGCCGCGCAGCCGGGTGATGTTGACCTCCAGCGCGTTGGGGCCGACCGGTTCGTCGAACCCGAACACCTCCGCCTGCAACGTCTCGCGCGTGACGATCTGACCGGCGCGCGTCGCCAGCGCATCGAGCACCATCCATTCGCGCCGGCGCAGGTCCAGCAGGCGACCATCGACCCGCGCCTCGCCGGTGGAGCGGTTGATCGCGAGCGCGCCGACCGTCAGTTCGGGCGTCGGATCGCCACCGCGGCGTCGGCCGAGTGCGCGAATGCGGGCCTCCAGCTCTTCGGGCGCGAACGGCTTGCGCAGGTAGTCGTCGGCCCCGAGGTCGAGGCCGCGGACACGGTCGTCGAGCGCATCGCGTGCGGTCAGCATCAGCACCGGCACGCGCTGTCCCCGGCGTCGCAGCGTCTGGAGCACGGCAAAACCGTCAGTGTCGGGCAGCCCGACGTCGAGGATCACCAGCGCGTAGACATCGTCGGCGGTGACCATCAGCGCATCCTCGCCGGTGGCGACATGGTCGACCGCGTACCCGGCGTCGCGCAGCAGCGCGACGATGCTGCGCGCCAGCGGCGCGTCATCCTCTACGATCAAGATCCTCAACGCGTCGCTCGCTTCGTGAAAGGTTGATGACAGCTTGCCCGTGTAGCTGGTGGCTGTCGACTTACCCGAACGAAGAGGCGGGAAGCGAGAGGAGCCTGAACGATGCGTCACCCGTTATTGCTGATCCCGGTGCTGCTTGCATTGTTCGTCGGCACCGCCGCGCCCGCCGCGGCGCAAAGGCCGGCTGGATACCCCAGATCCTATGATGCGCTGATTGCGGAAGCGCGCGCCGAAGGCGGCGTTCGCATCTACGGTAATGCCGACGCGGCGGCGATGACGGCGGTGATCGCGACCTTTCGCCGTACCTATCCGGGCGTCGTCGTCCAGTATCGTGATCTGGAGGCACGCGACATCTATCGCCGCGTCGTGACCGAGGCGCGGGAGCAGCAGCCGAGTGCGGACCTCGTCTGGTCGTCGGCGATGGATCTCCAGGCCAAGCTAATCAACGACGGCTACGCCCAGACCTATCAGAGCCCGGAGAAGCCGGCGCTGCCACCGGCCGCGGTGTGGAAGAACATGGGCTATGGCGTCACGTCGGAGCCGGTCGCCTTTGTCTACAACAAGCGGCTGATCCCGCCCGCCCGGGTGCCGCGCACGCACGAGGCGTTCGAGCGATTGTTGCGGGACCGCGGCGCTGCACTGACCGGCCGGGTCGCGACGTACGACCCCGCACGCTCCAATGTCGGGTACCTGTACCTGACCGAGGATTACGCGATTACCCGCGACACGGCATCGCTGCTGCAGGCGATTGCCGCGACCCGGCCGATGCTGTCGCGCACCACCGAACCGATGCTGGATGCGGTCGCCAGGGGATGCGCCGCGATCGCCTACAATGTGGTCGGCCCATATGCGCTGACGCGTGCGCGCCGCGATCCGCGGATCGGCGTCGTGTTCCCGCGCGATTACGTGCTCGTCGCGTCACGCGTTGCCTTCATCGCGCGCAATGCCCGCCATCCCGCGGCGGCGAAGCTGTTCCTCGACTTTCTGCTGTCGCGCACCGGGCAGGTGCTGCTCGCGCGGCAGTGGCTGTTTCCGATCCGCAGCGACGGTCCCGCGCCACGGCTGGGAGCCGAGCGGGCGCGTCCGATCCGGATCGGGCCGCAGCTGCTCGTCAATCTCGATGCCATCAAGCGACGTCGCTTCCTCGCCGACTGGAACGCCATCCTGACCCAAGGAGCAGTTACCCGATGAAACCGTTGCGAACCGGTTGCGCGCTGATCGCGCTCGTCGTCGCCACGCCGGCCCTGGCGCAGACACCAAATGCGGACGAACTGGCGGCGCTGGTCCGCGCGCAGGCCGCGGAGATCGCGGCGCTCAAGGCGCGGCTCGACCGTCTTGAGGGCGCGCAGCAGGTGGCTTCCGCACCAGCAACGTCGGCGACGCCGGGAACACCGCCGGTAGCCGCGAACACGTCCCCGCCGGCACTGGTCCAGTTGGCGCAACAGGCTCGCCGTCCGCAGGTCACCTCACCATACGCGCCGCAGCTCGTGCCCCCGGGCCCGGCAGAGCGCGACGTGGCGCGCGCACGCGAAGCAAATGCGGCCGGCGTCACCACCGAATGGGGCGCGGGCCTGCCGGTGTTCCATTCGGCCGACGGCGTCTTCACCTACAAGCCACGCGGGCGCATCCTGACCGACGTCAGCACGACGTTCGGGTCGAAGAGCGACACGCGCAACATCACCACCACAGGCATGCGCGCGCTGCGCCTCGGCATCGAAGGGGGCGTGGGCACGCACTTCTTCTATCAGTTCGAAACCGATTTCTCGGAGAATGAGGTCGACGTCGTCACCGCCTTCATCGGCTGGCGCAACCGGATTGCACCGGGGCTCGATTATGACGTGCGCGCAGGCCACCTGTTCAACGACCGCGCCTTTGAAGGGTCGACCGGCTCGGACTCGACGCCGTTCCTTGAACGCAGCACGGTGTCGACTGCGATCATCCCGCAGCGCGGCTTCTACGGCATCGGCATCATGCCGCGCTTGTTCTGGAAGACGGGCCACGCGTCGTTCACGATCACCGGCGACCGCGTCGATGGCAACCAGGCGGTCAGCGACAGTCGCACGATCCTGGCGCGCGCGCACTGGAACCCGATCAAGAGCGATACGGGCGTGCTTCACCTTGGCTTGTGGGGTTTCGATGAATCGCTCTCCTCGGCCGCGACGACGCTGACGCGCAACACGGTGATCGGCGGGCGCTTCAATGGTGCGTTGCGCGTCTCGACGGGGCCGCTGCTGGGCGGCACCGGCACCACCGGCTACGGTGCCGAACTGGGCGGCTATGCCGGCCCGGTGTGGGTGATGAGCGAGGCGGGGCGACGCAATGCGCGGCTCGACGGTGGGCGGCCCGACTTCGTCAGCAAGGCGTGGAGCCTGTCGGGCGGGTGGTTCGTCACCGGCGACCTGCCGCCCTACAACCCGCGGCTTGGCAGCTTCGGGCAGCCGCGCGTGCTCAGGCCGGTGTTCGATGGCGGGCCCGGCGCGATCGAGCTCACCGCGCGCTACGAGGACCTCGATTTCACCAATCTGGTCACCGGCGGCCGCGGCTGGGCGGCGACGATCGGGGCCAACTGGTACCTCAACAGCTTTGTGCGGCTGCAGCTGAACGCAATTCACTGGAACACCGACAACCGCGTCGGTGCGGTCACCGGCGAAGACGACGGCCAGACCGTCAGCACGCGCGTCGCCGTTACCTTCTGATCCATCCGGAGCCGCTAACCTATGAGCCTTGCCCTGTTCGGCTTCCTGATGGTTGCCACCTTCATGACGCTCATCATGACCAAGCGGATGACCCCGCTGGTCGCGCTGATCGTCGTGCCCACCGCCTTCGCGCTGATCGCCGGCTTTGCCTCGGGGCTCGGCGACATGATGATCGACGGGATCAAGAACCTCGCGCCGACCAGCGTCATGCTGCTGTTCGCGATCCTGTTCTTCTCTACCATGACGGACACGGGTCTGTTCGATCCGTTGGTCAACCGGCTGCTGCGGCTGGTCCACGGCGATCCGATGAAGATCCTGATCGGCACCGTCGCGCTGTGCGCAATGGTCAGCCTGGATGGCGACGGATCGACCACGTACATTATAACGATCGCCGCGCTGCTGCCGCTCTACAAGCGCTACGATATGAACCGGCTGTATCTTTGCTGCCTTCTCATGACGACCAGCGGCATCATGAACCTGACGCCGTGGGGCGGTCCAACCGCGCGCGCGGCGAGCGCGCTGAAGCTCGACCCCGCGACATTGTTCCTGCCGCTGATCCCCGGCATGATCGCCGGGCTCGCCTTCTTGATCGGCCTCGCGGTCTGGTTCGGGCGCAAGGAACGCGCGCGGATCGGGCACGTGGCGGCGAACGAGCCGGCGAGCTTCACCGGCATGGCGGTGTCGCAATTCCCCGAAGCGCGTCGACCGCATCTTCGCTGGTTCAACGCGGCGCTCACGATTGCGCTGCTAGCCGGGCTCGTCTCAGGCATCCTGCCCTTGTCGGTGCTGATGATGCTCGCCTTCGCTGTCGCGATGATCGTCAACTATCCGCAGGTCGCCGAGCAGAAGGAGCGGATCGCCGCGCACGCGGGCAACGTTCTGTCGGTCGTGTCGCTGATCTTCGCCGCGGGCATCTTCACCGGCATCCTATCGGGCACCGGCATGGTGGAGGCGATGAGCAAGGAAGTGGTCGGGATCATCCCGCCCGCGCTCGGGCCGTACATGGCGCCGATTGCCGCTGCCTTGAGTCTGCCGTTTACCTTCTTCATCTCCAACGACGCCTTTTATTTCGGCATGCTGCCGATCCTGGCTGAGGCGGGGGCGCATTATGGCGTCGAGCCGATGGCGATCGCGCGCGCGTCCTTGATGGGGCAGCCGGTTCACCTGCTCAGCCCGCTGGTGCCGTCCACCTACCTGCTCGTCAGCCTGGCGGGAGTTGATCTGGCGGATCATCAACGTTTCACGCTGGTTCCCGCAATCCTGGTGTGCACGGTCATGACGGTGATCGGGATGCTGGTCCTCGCCTTTCCCCTCGCCGGGTGAGCGGCGCACGGTGACCACGCGCTTCGCGATCGACGGCGACGCCGCATGCATTGCGATGCGCGCGTCGCTCCTCTGGGTGCTCGGATCGATGGTCGCCAGCGCGGCGGTGAGTGTCGCCGGAGGGCCGATCGCTGTCCGGCCGGCGACCCGCCGGCCAACGGCGGCGGCGATCGGCGTGATGCCGGGACGCTCGTTACACCACCTTGCCCGCGTCGTTCTCATCCTGCTGGCCGCGCCGCTTGCCTTCCGTCCAACCCGTGAGGAACTTCCATCATGATCCGCAAGCCTGTGCCGCTAGTCTTGCTTCCCGCGATGGGGTGCGACGGGCAACTCTGGGCGCGACAGATCGTCGACCTGGGCGATATCGCACACCCGGAGCTTGGCGACCTCACCGTCGACGTGACCCTCGCCGACATGGCCACGCGGGTGCTGACGCATGCCCCGCAACGCTTTGCAGTGGCCGGCGTCAGCCTGGGCGGATACGTCGCACTGGAGATGGTGCGTCAGGCACCCGACCGGATCGACCGCGTCGCGCTGTTCGGCACCCGCGCGACGATGCAGATGAGGCCTCGTACTGTCGGAGAGCAGGGTATGCTGGCGACCGCGCCGCACGCCGATCCGATGCTGACTTCGATCATCAGCGGCCCGGTACAGGCAATGGCTGAACGAGTCGGCGCTGAGGTCTTCGAGCGGCAGCAGCGCGCGCTCCTGGCCCGTCCCGATCTGGAACCTGCCATCGCTGCGATACACATGCCAACGCTCGTCGCGGTTGGCGATCGCGATCGGATCTGCCTACCCGCCGACGCGCGTGCGCTGGCCAGCCGCATCTCTCACGCGAAGTTCCACGAACTGCGCCACTGCGGTCATCTTGCACCGCTGGAGCGGCCGGGAGAAGTGACCATGCTACTGCGGAAATGGCTGCTAAATACCCCGGATTAAGGCGGCTTCGCTCATATCAAGGTGTTCAAAATCGCATCTTTGATCCGGCTCTGTTTCGGCCCCGACAAACTCAATCGATGGCTGAAGCAAGAATTGGCGAAACAACAATCGCTGGGAGGCGGCGCTTGGCTGGTGAACGAACGTCTGAAAGCGGGGAACTGGAAAGACGCCTAAGTGACCGTTTGTGGGTCTGCTCGGAATTTGTGCGCCATCATGCTTATCTGACTTCAGCCGACATCACTCCAGCAAGCGCGCATACTCCTGCTCGGGCAAGCCGTAGGTATCACCTGCCAACGCCATCAACTTGGCTCGGTCAACAACCAGCACCTTGGCACGTACAGCACGTATTGCCTGCTCCTCTTCAAGGCGATGAAGAGCATCAGTGACGCTGCTGCGCCGCACGCCAAGCATCAACCGAAATTCCTCGTGCGTCATGCAAATTTCATCGGCTCGCACGCGGTCGTGGTACAATAAAATCCAGCGTGCCATGCGGCGCTCGATCGAATGCGCCAGCGAGGATACGATCGTGCGACCCATCTGTAACATGAATACGTGCGTGAAACGGAGCAGCGTCGTGCGCAAGGTTGCACTTTGTTCGATTGCCGCCAGCAGCTTGTCCGCCGGGATGCGCAGCGCGCGTCCGGCTTCAGCGCGCATGGTGACATCGTAGGGGGAGCGGTCGTCACCCATCAACAACGGCCAGCCGACAAACCCCTCGGCGCCGAGCAGCCCGACCGCGTAGCGCCGGTCGTTGTCGAGTGAGTCCAGCACACCGGCTATTCCCTGCTCGAAGAAACACAAACTCTCGATCGGCGCTCCGGCACGGGTAATGTAGTCGCCGACCGTGAAAGATACCGGTTCCAGATAGGGGCTGATCATCGCCGCGTCATCGCGGCTCAGGGCCGCGAGCAAGCGGTTACCGCGCGTTTGGATGAGGGGCGAGACATCGCCGCTGATAGGTACGATCGTTGCCACTGCCTCTCCTGCGCTCACCCAGACTTGGAACGGTTTCGTACAGAAACGTTGTGACGGGCTCCATTGTTCAGGGGCGGGATAACAGGAGGAACGTATGCGCTCGATCTCGAAACTGCCTCTGGCACGCGGCGTCGCCGCCGCCGCGCTGCTCACGGCTTCCGCCGGCGTAGTCGCGCAATCGCCACGCTCGGTCAGCGCTCCGCCACCTCCGCCGCCGCCCGCGACCAGCATACAGCCGCCGAAGGCCGCACCCGACATGCAGATGGTGCTGGATGCCATGGCGGGTCTCGGCGGTAAGCCGATCGAGACGCTGACCCCGGCGGAGGCACGGATGCAGCCGTCGGCGGCGGACGGCGCAAAGGCGGCAATGGCGAAGAAGGGCATGTCGACCGCGCCCGACGCCTCGGTCACGACGCAGGATGTGCCTTACGGCAGCGACCCGAAGCAGTTCGCGCGCATCTACAAGCCCGCAAACGCGCCCGCAGGTGGCACGCCAATGCCGGTCGTGGTCTATTATCACGGCGGTGGCTGGGTGATCGCCGATGTCGCGACCTATGATGCGGCACCACGCGCGATGTCGAAGGCACTGAACGCAATCGTTGTGTCGGTCGAATACCGCCATGCACCCGAATTCAAGTTCCCAGCACAGCACGAAGATGCGGCCGCTGCCTATCGCTGGACACTGGCGAACGCGGCGAGTTCGGGCGGCGACCCGATGAAGATCGCGGTGGCAGGCGAAAGTGCTGGCGGCAATCTGGCGGTCGCGACTGCTATCTACGCGCGCGACAATGGCCTGACCGCTCCGCGCCACGTCGTCTCGGTTTATCCGATCGCCAATAGCAGCATGACGCTGCCATCGCGCATAGACTCGGCAAACGCCAAGCCGCTCAACGCCGCGATGCTCAAGTGGTTCGGGTATTACTATCAGAGCAGCGCTGCCGACGCGCAGGACCCACGCCTGAACCTGGTGTCGGCCAATTTGCGCGGCCTCCCGCCCACCACAATCATCAACGCGCAGATCGATCCGCTGCGCTCGGATGGTGAGACGCTGGCAGCCGCGATGCGCAAGGCGGGCGACAAGGTCGAGCAAAAGACTTTCCCCGGCGTCACGCACGAGTTCTTTGGCATGGCGAAGGTCGTTCACGGCGCGAAGGAAGCGAACGATCTCGCGGTCGCGCGGCTGAAGGCGGCATTCGCCGCTCCCGCGGCACGTCGCTGAACGTCACGGCGGCGGCATCGCGCCGCCGCCAATTCTTTTCGATAGGACCCATCATCATGGCTCAAGCACCTGTTCGCTACTCGCCAGACATTGAGGACGTGAAGTCCGACGAGGAGGAGACGATCGCGAAGCTGAACGAGACGTTCGACACTATCCTCGAAAAGACCGCCGAGGATTACGGCCACACGGTCCGATCGGTGCACGCCAAGGCGCACGGGTTCCTCGAAGGCACGCTCACCATCCACGGCGACCTTCCAGCTGAGCTCGCGCAGGGCATGTTTGCGACGCCGGGTGACCACAATATCGTGATGCGGTTCTCGACCAACGCGGGCGACATCCTGCCCGACACGATCAGCCTGCCGCGCGGCCTTGCGTTGAAGGTGATGGATGTCGAAGGCGATCGCTTGCCGGGTGCTGACGGACACACGCAAGACTTCTTGATGGTCAACGGCCCGGTCTTTCAGAACAAGACCGCCGATCAGTTCCTCAGCAACCTTAAGCTGCTGGCCGGCACGACCGACAGGCTGGAAGGCACCAAGGAGGCGATGTCGAAGGTGCTGCGCGGCGTGAACACCGTCCTGAGCGCAGTCGGGATCGAGAGCCCCAAGGTGCAGACGCTCGGCGGCGCGCCCAACACCGATCCGCTGGGCGAGACATATTTCAGCGTCACGCCATTCCGTTACGGTGACTATGTCGCGAAGTTTGCGGTCTTTCCTGTATCCAAGGACCTAACCGACCAGACAGACACGACAGTCGATGCCAGCACGCGCCCGGATGCGTTGCGCGACGTGATCCGGACGGAAACTCAGGTGCTCGACATGGAATGGGAGTTGCACGTCCAGCTGTGTCGCGACCTAAAGAAGCAGCCGATCGAGGATCCCACCACTGAATGGAAGCAGGAAGAAGCGACGTTCCAGAGAGTCGCAACCATTCGCGCGGCCAAGCAGGACAGCCTGAGCGATGACAAGTTCCAGCACATCAACGAGGAGATGCGCTTCTCTATCTGGACGGGCCTCGCCGCGCACCAGCCACTCGGCAACATCAATCGTGCGCGCAATGAAACCTATCGTCATTCTGCGAACTTTCGTGCTCGCGTGAACGGTTGCCTTTTTCACGAACCGGTCGGCGCAGAAGCGTAAGACGAGCAATCATCAAAGATGGGAGCGGGTGCAATGACCTACCTACGCTACAGCGACGACATCGAGACGCGCGAACCGGATGAGCAGGAAAGCATCGACGGCATCATCAAGGGTATGACTCAGGAGAGTCAGACGGTGGAGAAGCGTGATGGTCACGCTGTCCGCGCCAGTCATGCCAAGAGCACTGCTTGTGTAACTGGCACGCTGACGATCGCCGCCGATCTGCCGCCCGAGCTCGCGCAAGGGTTGTTCGCCAATCCCGGTACCTTCGACGTTGCCGTCCGCTTCGCGCAAGGGCCGGGAGAGAAGCTCGGCGACCGCGTGTCGACGCACCGCGGCATGTCGATCAAGGTCTTCGGCGTCGAGGGCGAGAAGCTGCCCGGTCATGATGCGCCGACGCAGGACTTCGTGCTGGCAAGCGGCACGACGTTTCCGGCGGGCACCGCCGCGGGGTTCCTGTCTCAGGCCAAGAAGATCGGCGTGACCGTGCCAATGCCCGAAGGCGTGAAGAGCGCGGCGGCATCGATCGCGCGCAATATCAACAAGGTGCTGAACGCGGTCGGCGCTGGCCCGAGCCCGACGCTCGACTTCTACGGTCACCCATTTAGCCATCCGCTCGCCGAGTCCTACTTCAGCCAGTGTCCGATCCGCTTCGGCGACCATGTGGCGAAGATCGGCACATTCCCGGTCGCGCCGGAGCAGCAGACTCTGACCGACTGGCGGCTCGATCCGCACGAGGACGAGGACGGCTTTCGTCACGCCGCGGTCAGTTACTTCGGCGGCAGTGACGCAGTGTTCGACCTGCGTGCGCAGCTGTGGACCGACGCGGACACGCAGCCGATTGAGGATACATCGGTCGACTGGCCGACGAACGAGAGCGCGTATCGCACAGTCGCGACGATCAGATTACCCCGGCAAGCCGCATATGGCCCCGAGCGGGTGCGTTATTTCGACGAGGTAATAACCTTCCGTCCGGCAAACAGCCTGACGGTGCACCGCCCGCTTGGCGGCATCATGCGCGCGCGCATGCAGGTCTACCAAGCGCTCAGCAACTTTCGCCACCGCGAGAACGGCATTGCGGCGGCGAATACCGGCAGAGTGAACGACATTCCGGCCTAAACCCGACTCTGCATGGATCGCGCTCAACCGGTGCTTCCATCACGCCCGTTGCACCCAAAGCGATCTCTCGCGTTTCCCTATCAACAGACGCGCATCACGCGCAGTTCGGAATTGGAGACAATCATGCGCTCGAAGATCCGCTTCCTTGCTTCCCTCGCGCTTGCCAGCACGCTGCTCGGCGCCGGCACAATCACCTATGCCCAAGCGAGCGCGGGAGAGCTCAAGCAGGAAGCCCAGTTCGACCATCAGGCAACCGGGGTCGCAGTCACCGCCGATGGTCGACGCTTCGTCAACTTCCCGCGGTGGACGGACGATGCGCCGATCTCGGTTGCCGAGGTGATGAAGGACGGCACGCTGCGCCCCTACCCGGACGCAAAGTGGAACAGCTGGCGCAACGCGCGCAGCAGCGAGCTGCCCGTCAGCGACTATTTCGTCTGCGTCCAGTCGATCGTCCCGGACGGCAAGGGCAATCTGTGGGTGGTCGACCCTGGCGCACCGGGCAACGAGAAGATCCTCGAAGGCGCGCCCAAGCTAGTCAAGATCGATCTCAGGACCAATCGCGTGACAAAGGTCATCCCCGTGCCCGGTGACGTGGCGCTGCAAGGCACCTACCTCAACGACATCCGCTTCTCCCCCGATGGTAAGACAGGCTACATCACCGACAGCGGCACGCGCGGCGCGATCATCGTCGTCGATCTGGAAAGCGGCCGGTCGTTCCGCACGCTCGACGGTCACCCCTCCACGCAGATCGACAAGACGGTCAAGATCACGCTCGATGGCCGTCCGCTGGTCCGCCCCGATGGACGCCAGCCTGCCTTCGCCGCCGACGGCATCGCCATCTCGAACGATGGTCGCGCGCTCTATTGGCAGGCGCTGACCGGCAAGACGCTCTACTCGATCGACACCGCGCTGCTGCGCGATGGCGTCAGCGAGGCGCAGCGCGGTGCGGGCGTCCGCACCGTTGCGCAGACGCAGGTTGCCGACGGTTTGTGGATGAGCAAGGCGGGCACGCTCTACATCACCTCACCGACCGATTATTCGATCAAGCGGCTGAACGGCAGCTCCGTGCAGAACGTCCTGACCGACCGCCGCTTGCGCTGGCCCGACACCTTTTCGGAAGGCAGCAATGGCCGCATCTACGTTACCGCCAGCCACATCCAGGATACGAACTGGTTCAAGCCCGGCGCCCCAGCATCAATCCGCACAGAACTCTTCTCGTTCGCCGGTGTTCGTTAACATGGCTCACGTGAACACCAAACGCTGGGTCGGCGCGCTCGCGGGAGGGCTCGTAGCCGGCCTCGGCATCACGGCGCTGCTAATCTCAGGGGAGCGCAAGTCGGGCGAACCGTCCGAACTGGCGAAGCTGGAACGCGCAGCGGCGGACAAACTCGGGCTCGACACGCCGCCTGCCGACCAGCTGCCGTCCGCAGGCGAACAGGCGTTCATTCAAGGTGGACATCTGGTTCTTGGGCTACTTGCCGCCGCGGCCTACGCCGCTGTAACCGACGAGGACACGCCGGTAGTTGCGGGAGGGCTGGCATTTGGCGCGGCCTTCTATGTGGCGATGCACTGGTTGATTGGGCCTGCGCTTGGAGTGAAGCAGCCCGAGTGGCGCGTCGATCGCGCGACGTTGGCCATGCACACGATCAATCATCTAGTCTTCGGACTTACCACCGCCGCAACGTCGCGGACCGCCCAGCATGCATGATACGGAGCTAGCGACGATTGCTGGCAGCCCACTAAGCGGTATCTTTGCCAAAGGACAGCCTGAAGACGTTGATGCGCCATAGCAATCGCGGCGCATGACAGCAGGTGTATATTTGGCTGCGTGCACGGGCTGGTAACGTGTTTGAAAGACTGATCGATCGGTTGGCAGGTCAGAGCGCGATAAAACGCGAGCTCCAAACGGCACGCTGGCTGCCAGCCGCGGCAAATGGTTTTGGCAAATTACGCGGGCGAGAAGCACTGCATGGACAATGCGGCCTTTCCGATTAGGCCATGCCACGTGAACGGATGGCTGAAGTTGGGAACTGCGATGTTTCCAGTAAATGGCCGAATATGGGTCCTCGTTATCGCGTGCCGGCGCGCCCTATTAGCAATCTCCGCCAGCATTCAACGCTTCTTTATATTTTGAGCCTGCAGTCGTTCAATTTCATCTTCGAGTGCTGCAATCCGTGCGTGGAGGGGTGCTGCGGCTTCGGCGATTTCGGCCTGAGTGAACCGGGGCGTGATGTGCTGCGGGCAATTCCAGTCGAACGTCTCCAGTCGCAACACCATCGCGCGCTCGACCCGCGCCTTGTAGCCCGGCAACGCCAGCCGGGCCGCAAGATCGGTGTTGCTTGTCAGATCGCGGGCCTCGACATGCGCAAGGATCTTGAGCCGCCGTCGGCGAGGATAGTCCATCAGGATCAGCGAGGCCCGGTCGTCGGCGCTGACATTCCCGACGCTCAGATACTGGCGATTGCCGCTGAAATCGGCGAAGCCCAATGTGCGATCGTCGAGCACATGCAGGAACCCGGCAGGCCCGCCGCGATGCTGAACATAGGGCCAGCCACTCTCGCTCACCGTCGCCATATAAAAGCTGTCGCGCTCCGCGATGAAGGCCGCCTCTGCGTCTGTGAAGCGGTCGAAGGCGCGATCGCCACGAAACCCCTCCCAATAATCGAGGCTGCCGTTCGCCGCCTGCGCTGCCTTGACCGCGGGCGTGGCTGCAAGGTCGAGAAATCCGTAAGCCATATTCGCTCTCCTTGGGAGAGACCGGGCGTCGTAGCGGCGCCAGGCCGGTTCGATCAGCGGCGCGCCGACGTGCGGCCCAAGAAGTCGCGGATCAGCGGCACCATCTCGTCGAGCCGATCCTCCAGTGCGAAATGCCCCGAGTCGATCAGGTGCAGTTCCGCCCCAGGATTGTCGCGCAGATAGGCCTTCGCGCCCGACGCGGGGAAAATGTCATCATTGGCGCCCCAGACGATCAGCGTCGGCGGCTTGCGGCGCCGAAAGAAGTCTTGGAATTGCGTATACATGGCGACGTTCGTTCGATAGTCGTAGAACAAGTCGAGTTGGATCTCGTCATTGCCCGGCCGATCAAGCAGCGCCTGATCATGCTGCCACGTGTCAGGGTCGAGCCGGCTTGGATCGCGCACGCCGTTCACATATTGCCACCTGGTCAATTCAGGCGTCAGCACCTTGCGTAAATCATTGCGGTTGTCAGGCGTGGGATCGGCCCAGAGCGCTTCGACCGGCTTCCAGAAATCTTGGATGCCCTCCTTATAGGCGTTGCCGTTCTGCACGATCAGCCCGGTGCCACGGTCGGGATGACGAAGCGCAAGCCGCAGTCCCACCGGCGCGCCGTAGTCCTGGATGTAGAGGGTATAGCGCAACACCCCGATCTGGGCGAGCAGCGCCTCGGTGACGTCGGTCAGGTGCCCGAATGTGTAGGCAAAGGCCTTGTGGTCTGGCGCGCTCGAATGGCCAAACCCCGGATAGTCGGGTGCGATGACGTGATAGCGGTCGGCGAGCGCAGGGATCAGGTTGCGGTACTGGAAGGACGAACTCGGAAAGCCGTGCAGGAGGAGGACCGTCGGCGCATCCTTCGGACCGGCTTCACGGTAGAAGATGTCGAGCCCCTCGACCTTCGCGGTGCGATAGTGGATGACGGGGAGGGCAGGCGCCCCGGCCTGCGGGGCCGGAGCGGCGTGGCCGGTGGTCGGCATGCTGAAAGCGAGAGATGCGGCAGTCAGGGCCGTTGCGATGGCAGCGGGGGCGGTCTTCATCATGATCGGTGTCCTCGTGGCAATCTCGATGACGAGGATGTGGCCCATTTTGGTAGTGAGGATAATCAGCCGGTTTCGCACTTCATTATTGCGACAAATGCCAGCAATCCTGCGACAGAGGACGACCCGTTGGATCAGCTGAAAACCTTACGCACGTTCATCAGCGTGGCTGACCATGCCAGCTTTGCCGAGGCCGGGCGGCGTCTCAACATGTCGCCGACTGCCGTGACGCGCACCATCGCGGCATTAGAGGCGAGCCTCGGCGTGCAGTTGCTGATGCGGACGACGCGTAGCGTCCGGTTGACCGACGAGGGCGCGGCCTTTCTGGAGCGTACGCGAGCGGGGGTGAGCGAGATCGACCAGGCGCTCGCCATCGCGCAAGGGAGCCGGGGCGAACCGAGCGGATTGCTGACCGTAACGGCGCCGGTGGTGTTCGGGCGGCTGCATATCCTGCCGGTGGTGACCGAGCTTTTGCAGTCGCACCCGGATCTTCGTGTACGCCTGCTGCTGCTCGACCGCGTCGTGCACATGGTCGAGGAGGGCGTAGATGTCGCCGTGCGCATCGCGGATCTGCCGGACAGCGCGCTGCACATGGTGCGTATCGGCGAAGTGCGTCGCCTGTTGAGTGCTAGTCCGGCCTATCTTGAACGTCACGGCGTTCCGTCGACCCTCGCCGACCTGGAACGGCACCAGATGATCGCCATCGAAGACGAATTGGGACCGCAGCGAGGATGGGCGACGTCGCCCGGTCAGCGCCCGAGCCACATTCCCCGGCTAACGGTCAACAGCGTCGACGCCGCCATCGCGGCCGCCATCGCCGGTGCGGGCATCGTGCGCACCTTGTCCTATCAGGTGGCCGAGGCGATCGTGGCAGGGCGCCTCCAACAGGTATTGGCAGGCGAATCCCCACAGACCCTGCCGGTGTCGCTGCTGTTCCAGGCGGGGCGACGCGATCAGACGAACATAAGGGCGTTTGTCGAGGTCGCACGGCGTCAGATCGGTCGCGCCCGGCTATAATCAATCCTTATCGATGATCGCCGCTTGCCTCGTCACCACGGTAAGGTCTTGTTGAAGCGATCGACATAGCGAAGCCCGGCTTTGCCGCGATTGGCCTCAATCATGTCGACGACAAGCGGAATGCTCTCCTCGATCGAAAGGGACGCGCCGCTGCCGCCCATGTCGGTCCGCACCCAGCCGGGGGCGACGAGGAGAAGCGTGTGGCCGTCGTTCGCATGCTTGGCGGCATATCCCTTCATCAGCATGTTGAGCGCGGCCTTGCTTGATGCGTAAAGCTGCCATCCGCCGTTCGCATTGGCGATGCTGCCGAGTTCGGACGTCATGATGGCAATGGTCCCGCCCTCCGGAACCAGGTCATGCAGGGCCTCGGCCGCGCGGACAGGCGAGAAGGCGTTGGTCAGCATCATGTCGAGGAAGTCGTCCTCGCTGGCGGTAGCGGGGCTCGCTTCGATCGAACGGGCGATGCCAGCGTTAATGAAAAGCACGTCGAGGCGGCGATCGCGCAGCCGGTCATACAAGGCGTACACGCCGTCCCCGTCGTTGATGTCGACGGTTTCGACGTCGAGCTGTCCCGGATGTCGCTCGCTCAGGCGGTCGAGCGCGTCGGACGCGCCGCGTGCGGTGGCGATGACGTGCCATCCCCGCCCAAGCCATTCCTCGGCAAGCGCAAAGCCTAGGCCTCGGGAAGCACCCAGGATAAGAACGGTCTGTTGGGTCATGATCTTCTCCAATGTTGCTTTGCGGTCAGAACGCGGCCTTGCCGATCGAGGCTCCGCCATCGACGTGCAGCGTCTGGCCGGTGATGAATCCGGCATCGTCCGACAGCAGGAAGGCGATCGCTGCGGCGATCTCGTCCGGCTGGCCGAAACGGAGCATGGGCACGTTTGCCAGGTATCGGCGTTCGCCATCGCTGCCCGGCGGATTGTTGGCTCGGAAGAGCTCGGTCTCGGTCGGGCCCGGCGACACGGCGTTGACGGTGATGCCCGTCATCGCCAGCTCCAGCGCCCAGCCGCGCGTGAAGCTCGTCAGCGCTGCCTTGGCAGCGGCATAGGCGGTCCGATCGACCGCGCCGAGGACGGTAAGGCTGGTGATGTTGACGATGCGGCCCCAGCCACGGGCGCTCATGCCGGGCAGGAGCGCCTGCACCGTCTGAAGTGCCGGATGGAGGTTGACACGAAGCACCTCCTCGAACGTCGGCAGAGCGATCCGGCCCAGTGGTTGTGGACGGACCAGCCCGACATTGTTGACGACCCCGTCGAACGCGCTGCACTTCGTCAGTCCGGCAAGCGTCCTCTCGGTCGCCTGCGGGTCCGCCAGATCGGCCTGAACGAGCGTACCGGGAAAGTCCGGGGCGTCACCACGCGCGATGCCGACGACGTGATGGCCGATGCGGACCAGACGGTGGGCCAGCGCGAGCCCTATTCCTTTGCTGGCGCCGGTGACGAGGAAGGTGCGGGACATAGAATGCTCCGTCGGGAAGGCCCGGTCGCGATGGCGACCGGGCCGATCGTTCAGGCGGCGACGCTGGCCGCTCGGCGGAGCGCTGGCAGCATGTCCTCGGGCTCGGGGCGGCGCGTATAGTCCGGGTT
>NZ_CAJYVU010000014.1 GCF_913778135.1 uncultured Sphingomonas sp.
CCAGCTGGCCCTGGAACATCGCATAGACGGTCGGGATCGAGCGGATCTGGAATTGGTTGGCGATGAACTGGTTCTTGTCGGTGTCGATCTTGGCCAGCACGACGCCCTTGTCGGCATAGGCCTCCGCGACCTTCTCCAGCGTCGGGCCCAGCGCCTTGCACGGCCCGCACCATTCCGCCCAGAAGTCCAGGATCACCAGCTTGGTCATCGACGGCTCGACGACATCGCGGCGGAAGGCGGTGACGGCTTCCTTGTCGGCGGGCGACATTCCCAACGTGGCCAAAAGACGCTCCTTTACGTGTTGCTCGGCCCTATGTGGGCGAGCGGGTGCGGTAATGAAAGGTGGCGGCGTAAATCAGCCGTTCAGCCGGGCGATCGTGCGCTCACGCCCGATCAGCGGCAGGAGCGCGGCCATGTCCGGCCCCTCCGCGCGTCCGGTCAGTGCGAGTCGCAGCGGCAGGAACAGCGTCTTGCCCTTGCGCCCGGTCGCGTCCTTCAACGCGGCGGTCAGCGTAGCCCAAGGATCTTTCCCCCAGTCGATCTGCCCCGCGACCTCGGCCGCCTGTGCCAGATAGGCGCGGTCGTCCTCGACAGGCTCGGGCGCGTCCACCGGCCCCTCTATCACCTGCCACCAGTCGGCCGCCTCGGCGACGGTGTTGAGGTTGGGACGCACCGCCCCCCATTCCGCCGCGCCCATGCCGGTCGGCAGGCGGCCGGCGACGGCCTCATACGGCGTCTGGTGGAGGATTCGCGCGTTCAGCTGCGCCAGTTCCGCCTCGTCGAACCGCGCAGGCGCACGACCGAAGCGCGAAAAGTCGAACCCGGCGATCAGCGGCGCCATGTCGGCGACCGGCTCGACCGGATCGCTGGTCCCGATCCGCGCGAGGAGCGCCCGCACCGCCTGCGGCTCGATCCCGATCTCGCGAAAGTGATCGACGCCCAACGAGCCGAGTCGCTTGGACAACTTGCCCTCATGGCCGGTCAGCAACGCGGCATGGGCAAAGCGCGGCAACTCCGCGCCCAGCGCCTGGAACATCTGAATCTGCAGCGCGGTGTTGGAGACGTGATCCTCGCCCCGCACCACCTGGGTCACGCCCATGTCGATATCGTCGATCACGGAGGGGAGCATATAGAGCCATGTCCCGTCGGCGCGGCGGATGACGGGATCGCTCATCGTCGCGGGGTCGAAGCGCTGAGGCCCGCGCACCGCATCGTCCCATTCGATCGCTGCACCATGGTCGAGCTTGAAGCGCCAGTGCGGACGGACGCCCTCGGCCTCCAACTTGGCGCGGTCTTCCTCGGTCAGGGCCAGCGCGGCGCGGTCGTATACCGGCGGCAGGCCCCGCCCGAGCTGAATCTTGCGCTTCAGGTCGAGTTCCTGTGCGCTCTCATAAGCGGGGTACACATGGCCGCTCGCGACCAGCTCAGCAAAGCGTGTCTCGTACAGCGCGAAACGCTCGGATTGACGGACTTCGCTATCCGGGTTCAGCCCCAGCCAGGCCAAATCCGCCCGGATCGCCTCGACATAGCGCTCCTCGCTCCGTTCCGCATCGGTGTCGTCGATGCGCAGCAGGAAGCGCCCGCCGGCCTTTTGCGCATATATCCAGTTGTGCAGCGCGGTGCGGATATTGCCGACATGCAGCCGCCCGGTGGGCGAAGGAGCGAAACGGGTCACGGTCATGACCGCCGCCATAATCGGGGAATCACCTTTGCGCTATTGTGACAGCGCGATTAAGGGGGCGGGCATCACTGGGCTGTCTGCGGGGACGGGATACCACCATGAAATTGATGACCGGCAATTCGAACCTGCCGCTGGCGAAGGCGATCTCCTCCTATCTGGAGGTGCCGCTGACCGAGGCGCTGGTGCGCCGCTTCGCCGATGAGGAAATCTTCGTCGAGATTCAGGAAAACGTCCGCGGCGAGGACGTGTTCGTGATCCAGTCGACCGGCTATCCGGTCAACGACAACCTCATGGAACTGCTCATCATGATCGACGCGCTGAAGCGCGCGTCGGCCAGCCGCATCACCGCGGTCATCCCCTATTTCGGCTATGCGCGCCAGGACCGGAAGCCCGGCCCGCGCACGCCGATCTCGGCCAAGCTGGTCGCCAATCTCATCACCGTCGCGGGCGCCGATCGCGTCCTGTCGGTCGACCTGCACGCCGGTCAGATCCAGGGATTCTTCGATATTCCGACCGACAATCTCTATGCCGCGCCGGTCATGTCGGCGGACATCCTGGCGCGCTTCAAGAACGACAATCTGATGGTCGTGTCGCCCGACGTCGGCGGCGTGGTCCGCGCGCGCCAGCTCGCCAAGCGCCTCAACAACGCCCCGCTCGCCATCGTCGACAAGCGTCGCGAGCGTGCGGGCGAGTCGGAGGTGATGAACATCATCGGTGACGTCGAAGGTCGCTTCTGCATCCTGATCGACGACATCGTCGACTCGGCGGGCACGCTGTGCAACGCGGCCGCCGCGCTGCGCCAGGCGGGGGCCGAGGACGTCGTCGCCTATGTCACCCACGGCGTGTTGTCGGGTGGCGCGGTGGCGCGAGTCGACGGCTCGGAACTGCGCGAGCTGGTCATCACCGACTCGATCGGCAACCACGAATCGATCAGCGGCACCGGCAAGATCCGCCACCTGCCCATCGCTCCGCTGCTGGGCGAGGCGATCAAGCGGATCGCCGACGAGACGAGCGTTTCAAGCCTGTTTGATTAAGATGGAAAAACCCCACTCGATCGGGCGGGGGTCTTGAAAACTATCGTCATTGCGAGCGTAGCGAAGCAATCCAGGGCCCCAACCTGGACGTTCTGGATTGCTTCGCTACGCTCGCAATGACGGGGTGTCAGCGATTCCCCAGGCTAACGATATGCTCGAACACCGCCGGATGAAGCGGCTTTGAGAAGGCACAGCCATATTTGAACCGATCGCGCCACGCGATCACCGCCTCCAGCGGGGCAAGACCCGGCAGGGTCAGCCAGACGATCGTGCCCGGCCACAGCGTGAAGCTGGTCTCGGCGCGAAAGCCCTCGGGCGACAGGTCGACGACGTCGATCTCGAACCGGGTCTGCCCCTTGTCGCGCAAATGCGCGCGCATCCGCACCGCATGACGCAGCGAGCGACGTAGTTCCTGGCCGGGGACCGGCTCGAATGGCGGTGTGAAGACCGGTTTTTCCATAACGCTCCCCTTAAGCCACAAGAAGGTTACTTTTCCGCCAACGCCCGTTCGCGATCAACATCCGCGGCGACGCCCACGGGGCGGCGGACCCCGGCGCGCGAACGACGCTTCAACTCGGCCTTCAGGTCCTCGGGCTTGGGGGCGACCAGAAAGCCGAAGCTGACCGTGCCTTCCTTGGTCTCCACCACATGATGCAGCCGGTGCGCCTGGATGATGCGCTTCATATAATCCGACTTGGGCAGATAACGCGTCGGCAGCCTTTTATGGACGATGATGTCGTGAAAGCCGAAATAGATCGCGCCGTACGCCGCGATCCCCGCGCCGATCCAGGTGAAGCCCGGCCACCAGCCCAGCTGCACCCCGCCCAGGATCATCACGAAGGACGGAACGGCGAAGATCGCCGCATAGAGGTCGTTCAATTCCCAGTTGCCGGTGCGCGGGCGGTGATGGCTTTCGTGCAGGAACCAGCCCGGCCCGTGCATGATCCAGCGGTGCGCGGCATAGGCGAACCCCTCCATGAAGATCACGGTGCCGAGAAACAGAAGAATGCCGAAAGCCCAGTTCATCGAGTCGCCATAACCCATCCGCGATGATTTTGCTTCCTATTCCGTCGGTCGCGCGGATCTAACGGTCTGACGTCGCATAAATCGCACTTGCAATGCATTTGCATTAACGCCGTTTCGGGGTGGATTTGTCCGCGCGGCTGTGCTTTAGCCGCACCCAATTTCCCTAGAACCACCCGAGAGGCGGAAGGCTAGCGCATGAACATCCACGAATATCAGGCCAAGGAATTGCTCGCCAAGTTCGGCGTGCCCGTCCCCGCCGGCTTCGCCGCGATGACCGTCGAGGAGGCCGTCGAGGCATCGTCCAAGCTCCCCGGCCCGCTCTACGTCGTCAAGGCGCAGATCCATGCGGGCGGCCGCGGCAAGGGCAAGTTCAAGGAACTCGGCCCCGACGCCAAGGGCGGTGTCCGCCTGGCCAAGACCGCCGACGAAGTGCGCGCTGCCGCCACCGACATGCTGGGCAACACGCTGGTCACCATCCAGACCGGCGAAGCGGGCAAGCAGGTCAACCGCCTGTACGTGACCGACGGCGTCGACATCGCGAAGGAATTCTACCTCGCGCTGCTCGTCAACCGCGCGACCGGCCGTGTCTCGATGGTTGCCTCGACCGAGGGCGGCATGGACATCGAAACCGTGGCGCATGACACGCCCGAGAAAATCCACTCGATCGACATCGACACCGCGACCGGCTTCATGCCGCATCACGGCCGCGCCGTCGCCGCTGCGCTGGAGCTGACCGGCGACCTCGCCAAGCAGGCGCAGAACGTCGCCGCCAAGCTGTACGACGCGTTCCTGGGCACCGATGCCGAGCAGATCGAGATCAACCCGCTCGCCGTCACCGAGGACGGCAAGCTGATGGTGCTCGACGCCAAGGTCGGCTTCGACGGCAACGCCATGTTCCGTCACAAGGACCTGATGGAACTGCGCGACACCACCGAAGAAGACGCGATGGAGCTGGAGGCGTCGAAGTACGACCTGGCGTACATCAAGCTCGACGGTGACATCGGCTGCATGGTCAACGGCGCCGGCCTCGCCATGGCGACGATGGACATCATCAAGCTGAACGGCATGTTCCCGGCCAACTTCCTCGACGTCGGCGGCGGCGCGAACAAGGAAAAGGTCACCGCGGCGTTCAAGATCATCCTGAGCGATCCGGCGGTGAAGGGCATCCTGGTCAACATCTTCGGCGGCATCATGCGCTGCGACATCATCGCCGACGGCATCGTCGCGGCGGCGAAGGAAGTGAACCTGCAGGTTCCGCTGGTCGTCCGCCTCGAGGGTACGAATGTCGAGAAGGGCAAGGAAATCCTCGCCAATTCGGGTCTCGCCATCGTCCCCGCCAACGATCTGGGTGACGCCGCCAAGAAGATCGTCGCCGAGGTGCAGAAGGTCGCGTAAGTCGCACCTTCGGCCCTGATGGACCGATTAAAGGGGGCTCGGGCGGAAACGTCCGGGCCCCTTTCTCGTTGGTCGGGCTGAATGCTTGCGATGCACTCGCAAGGCCGCTTAAGACGGCGGCATGTTGGGCTGTTCAGCCGGGAAGGACCTGCGATGAAGATCGTCGTGCCCGTGAAGCGGGTGTTGGATTATAATGTGAAGCCGCGCGTGAAGGCGGACGGGACGGGCGTCGATCTGGCGAACGTGAAGATGTCGATGAACCCGTTCGACGAGATCGCGG